>NZ_JAEMTF010000189.1 GCF_016462415.1 Williamsia sp.
TGATCACGGCTTCGAGGGCCGAGTCATCCATCGAGAGAGCGGAATCCGGCGGATCCGACCGCCGCGCGTCGCGTGGGTCGAGCACTCGCGCCAACTCCGGCAGAATCTCCCTGACGGGCAGCACCAGGTCAGGTGTGCCGGTGGCGATCGCAGCGCCGGGCATGCCGCTGAAGCTCGCGCTCGCGGGATCCTGAACCGCGACCAGGCCGCCCGCGCTGTGGACCGACTCCACACCCGCCGCCCCGTCGTCACCTGTACCGGAGAGCAGGATCGCGACCGCGTCGACGCCGCGCGTCAGTCCCACCGAGGTGAACAACCGGTCGATGCTGGGCCACGGCGGACCGAGCTCGCCGACAGGGTCGACCCGCAGCACGTCGCCGTCCACGGTCATGTCCACCGCCGGGGGTGCGACGTAGACGACATCGGGGACGAGCTCGGCTCCGTCGGAGGCGGTGATCACCTGTAGGGGGGTGACCCGGGCGAGGAGTTCGGGGAGAACACTCGAGTCCGTCGGCGACAGGTGCTGCGCCACCACGAAACATTCGTCGTGGCCGACAGTCGCGGTGGCCAACAGGGCCGACAGCGCCTCGATACCACCGGCCGAGCTGCCGACGGCGATCACGCGACGGGGGCCGTACCCAGACGTCATCAGTCCCGCCTCCCCCGGACCCGCGGCTGGGTCGGGAAAGATCGTATCCCCGATCGATCCCGTGCACGCCGCAATCGTTGTCGTCGGGGGCGGCGACGTCAGTCCCGGGGGCCGCCCGCGACGTAGAGAACTTGACCGGAGACGAAGCCTGCGCCTTCGCTGGCGAAGAACGACGCAGCGTGAGCGATGTCCTCCGGGACACCGCCGCGCTTGACGGGGATCGCCTCAGCGTTGGCCTTGACGAACTCCTCCCAGCCCATACCGACGCGCTCGGCGGTTGCCTTGGTCATGTCGGTCTGGATGAATCCCGGGGCGATCGCGTTGGCGGTGACACCGAACTTGCCGAGTTCGATCGCGAGGGTCTTGGTGAAGCCCTGCATGCCCGCCTTGGCGGCGGAGTAGTTCGACTGTCCCCGGTTGCCCAGGGCGGAGGTGCTCGACAGGTTCACGATGCGTCCCCACTTGGCCGCGACCATGTGCTCCTGGACGCCGCGCGCCATCAGGAAAGCGCCGCGCAGGTGGACACCCATGACCGCGTCCCAGTCTCCGACCGACATCTTGAACAACAGGTTGTCCCGCAGGATCCCGGCGTTGTTGACCAGCACCGTGGGGGCACCGAGTTCGGAGGTGACCTTGGCGATGGCGGCGGTCACCGACTCCTCGTCGGAGACGTCGGCCCCGATCGCGAGGGCGGTACCGCCCGCATCGGTGATCGCCGCGACCGTGTCCGCGCTGGACTCCTCGGTCAGGTCGAGCACGCCGACGGCGAGGCCGTCCGAGGCCAGACGCGCCGCGACCGCTGCGCCGATCCCTCGTCCCGCACCGGTCACAATCGCGGTTCTACGCTCGCTCACTGATCCACCTTTCGTCGACTACCAGGTCTCACAAGTTGTACCAGTGCGTAGGATCGGGCCCGATCCACATCCCTACCAGTGGAAACAGGAGTTGTATGTCTGCGCAGACAACCGATCTGGGGTCGCCCGGTCAGGCGGTCGGAACGGCTGTCCTCGTACTCGCCGCAGGTGCGGGTACGCGAATGAAATCCACTGTCCCCAAGGTTCTGCACTCGATCGGTGGGCGCACCCTGCTCGCTCACTCCCTGCATGCCGCCGCCGGACTCGACCCCGATCACCTCGTCGCGGTCGTCGGCCACGCCCGCGAACGCGTCACCGCCGCGTGCGACGAGGTGGCCGACGTGCTCGGGCGACCGATTGCCGCCGCGGTGCAGGAGACACAGAACGGCACCGGCGGCGCGGTGCGCGCCGGGCTCGCGGCGCTGCCCGAGGACTTCACGGGCGTGGTGGTGGTGACGGCGGCCGACGTCCCGTTGCTCACCGGCGCCGCGCTGCGCACCCTGCGCGAGCACCACCTGTCCACCGGCTCGCAGGTCACGCTGATGACGTCGACCGCGCAGGATCCGACCGGGTACGGACGCGTGCTGCGCACCCAGGACGGGGAGGTGACCGAGATCGTGGAGGAGCGCGACGCGACACCGCAGCAGCGGCTGATCACCGAGGTGAACTCCGGCGTCTACGCTTTCGACTCAGTCACCCTGGCGGCGGCGCTGGCCGATCTCGACGACGACAACGCGCAGGGCGAGATCTACCTGACCGATGTGGTCGCGATCGCCCGCGGCATGGACAAGACCGTGCACGCCAACCGGATCGACGACGCCCTGCTGGTCGCCGGCTGCAACGACCGGTTGCAACTGAGCACCCTCGGGGCCGAGTTGAACCGCCGCGTGGTCGCGCGCCTGATGCTCGATGGCGTCACGGTGGTCGATCCCGCGACCACCTGGGTCGACGTCGAGGTGCGAGTGGCCGCCGACGTCACCCTGCTGCCCGGCACCCAACTGCACGGCACCACGGCGGTCGCCGCGCATGCCGTCGTCGGACCGGACACCACCCTCACCGACGTCGAGGTCGGCGAGGGGGCCACCGTCATCCGCACCCACGGCAGCGAGTCCCGCATCGGGCCGGGCGCGCAGGTCGGGCCGTTCGCGTACCTGCGCCCGGGTACCGACCTGGGCGAGGGATCCAAGATCGGCACGTTCGTCGAGACGAAGAACACCACGGTGGGCGCCGGGTCCAAGGTCCCGCACCTGACCTACGTGGGCGACGCGACGATCGGCGAGCAGACCAACATCGGTGCGTCGAGCGTGTTCGTCAACTACGACGGGGTGTCGAAGAACCGCACCACCGTCGGTTCCTACTGCCGCACCGGCTCGGACAACATGTTCGTCGCTCCGGTGACCGTGGGTGACGGCGCGTATACCGGGGCCGGTACGGTGCTCAGGCAGGATGTTCCCCCGGGTGCCCTCGCGGTGTCGGGTGGGGCCCAGCGCAACATCGAGGGGTGGGTCGCCGACAAGCGCCCCGACACCCCATCGGCACACGCGGCCGCGCGTGCTCAGGCAGCAGGTATCAACGGCGCGGGCGACGACGTCGCGCCCGGCACACCGGAAGAGATGGACGAGCAGTGAACTGGACCACGGACAACCAGAAGAACCTGATGCTGTTCTCTGGTCGGGCACATCCCGAACTGGCCGAGGCGGTCGCGAAGGAACTCGGCGTCTCGGTGACACCGCAGACCGCACGCGACTTCGCCAACGGCGAGATCTTCGTTCGTTTCGAGGACTCGGTCCGCGGGTCGGATGCCTTTGTGCTGCAGAGCCATCCGGCGCCGCTGAACACGTGGCTGATGGAACAGCTGATCATGATCGACGCGCTCAAGCGCGGATCGGCCAAGCGCATCACCGCGATCCTGCCGTTCTACCCCTACGCCCGCCAGGACAAGAAGCACCGGGGCCGTGAGCCCATCTCGGCACGTCTCGTCGCCGACCTCCTCAAGACCGCCGGCGCCGACCGCATCATCACCGTCGACCTGCACACCGACCAGATCCAGGGCTTCTTCGACGGCCC
>NZ_JAEMTF010000114.1 GCF_016462415.1 Williamsia sp.
GCGCCGACGGAGCTGTGGTCGAGGCGGAGACATCGGTGCTCGCGTCCGGCGTCGACGACGTGGATGCCGACGAACTCGAACTCGACGGTGTGGAACTCGATGCGGCCGAGCTCGAGGGCGCGCCGGACTCGGACGATGACGTGGGCGTCGGTGACGCGATCGACGACGACTCGGTCGTGCCGATCCTGTTCGCGGCCAGCACCACGGTCTTCTGCGTGACCGGCGGCGTCGCCTTCATCGCGTCGAGCAGGTTCTGCTTACCCGCGGCGAGCCCGCGCCCCCAGTTCTCCCAGGTGTGTCCGCCGTAGTTCGGGATGGTGACGACCGAGACGCCGGCCTGCGCCGCCTGCAGTTGCAGCAGCACGGTGGACACCGCGGACAGGGCCTCGAGGAGGATCGCGCTGATCTGATCCTGCGGGGCCAGCTTGGCCATCTCCTGCGGCGTCAGGAACGCGTTGCCCGAGGAGATGATCAGGACCTGACCGTTCTCCTTGAGCTTCGCCAGGTTCTGCGACGCGTCGTTCTGCTGCCACTGTGCGCTGCCGGGGGCGCCCCACATGTTGACGATGCCGTTGGTGTAGTTCGACACCAGCGACTGGGTCGCGAAGACGCCGAGCGCGCCGAGCGGGTTGTTGGTCTGGTAGTACCCCGACATCGCCTGGACGACCTTGAACTGCTCGGGGTGCTTCTCGGCCAGCGTCACCGCGGGCCCGGCCGACATCGACAGTCCGACGATCGCGTTGCCGCTCTTGGCGACACCGAAGTTCTGCTGCAGGAAGTCCGGCAGCTCGGAGGTCAGGAAGGTCTCCTGCTTGATGGTGGTGTTCTTGTCGCCCGCGCCGCCGTTCCAGTCGGTGTAGAACGACGAGGCGCCGCCCACCGGCATCACCAGCGTGGTGTCGGACTTGCCGTCGTAGACCTTGGCGGCCTGCACGTCGGTGGTCCACGCGGAACGGTCCTCACGCGCACGCATTCCGTCGAGCAGGTAGACGCCCTGGGTGCTGCCGCTGGACGCGCGGATCTGCACGATCACCCACTTGCCCTGCGACTGCGAGTAGACCCTGCAGTTCTGGACGTAGTTACCGGACGAGTCCCAGGTACAACCCTGGCGCAGGACCTCGGGGTGGCCGGTCAGCGCCTGAGCCTTGTTGTCCGTCGTCAGCAGCGCGGTCAGCGCGAAGATGACGACGCTCACCGCGATGATGATCGCCGCGGGCCGTACCACCGCGGGACGGAGCACCGCAGCGCTCCATCCGGTCGCCGGTGATCGGTTCTCGTCAACAACGGTCCAGCCCATACAAAATGCCCCTCGTGATCCCGACGTGCCTACACACCGGAGTCGTCACGAGGTCGCGAAACGTTACCGACCCGGTTCCGCGGCTCAGCCCGTCATCAGCCGGATGGCCTCGTCGGTGTCGACGACGTCGGCGTACTTGGCCGCCAGGTCGGTCAGGTTCGCCTCCTGGATGGCCGGCGTCCGGTCCCCGCAGGCGTCGGCGACCACGATCGGCCGGAACCCGAGTTGCAGCGCATCGGTGGCGGAGGCACGGACGCATCCACTGGTCGACAGACCGCAGATGACCACGGTGTCGATCCCCCGGGACGACAGCGTCGCGGCCAGCGACGTTCCGCTGAACGCACTCGCGTACTGCTTGGTGATGACCACCTCGCCACCACGGGGCCGCGGGTCGTCGACGAACTCGGCCAACGGCGAACCCTCGGCGAACACCCGCAGCGACGGGATCTTCGCGACGAACAACCCACCGTCGACGATCGCGCCGCTGTCCGGGTCCACCCGGTAGCTCACCCTCGTGAAGACCACCGGCACCGACAACCCGCGCGCGGCGGCGACCAACCGGGCCGACGCCGCCACCGCCGACTCGACCGGCGCGCGCAGCGGCGAGGAGTCGTCGACGTAGGCGCGCGCGAGGTCGATGGCCAGTACCGCGGGCCGCTGCCCGAATCCCACCGATCCCGCGAAACCGGACCGGCGGTAGTCGTCGAGCGGGTCGGACGACTCGGTGCTCATCGAGCCGCTGACCGGGCCACGCTCACCGGCGGCCGCGGGGCCGGCAATCCCGTCTCCTCCTCGCAGCGTTCCAGGATCTCCGCGATCGACGGGCCCATGTCGAAGGTCTGCAGTTCGCCGCGTCCTGAGCGGATCTCCGCACGACGGGTCTCGGTCGCCGCGGTGTCGACGACACCCTGGTCGTCGCAGACCACCCCGTAGCCGGCCGTCGCACCCTCGACGGTGACCAAGCCGCGTCGCACCTCGAGGGCGACCAGTTCGGGGTCGCGGGTGAGCGGGTCACCCCATCCCCCGCCGCCCCAGGTGACGAAGTGCAGCACGTCGCCCGGGTACACCGGCGCGTCGTGGATCTTGCTGGGCAGGATGTCGATCTCACCGTTCTTCCGCACGATCCACTTGCGACCGCGCGCGCCGGGCTTGCCGCCGTTGACACCCCAGGGGTAGGTGAGCCAGCGGTCGTCGTGGATGGCGATCGTGCCCGGTTGTTCGAAGTGGTAGGCGACGTCGACACCGTTGCCGCCGCGGTGCACACCGGCACCGCCGGTGTCGGGCAACGTCTCCCACCGCTCGACCCGCAACGGGTAGTACGACTCCAGGTACTCGCACGGGATGTTCACGAACGACGGCCACAGCGAATGACCGTCCGGTCCGTCGCCGATGGGACGCCCGGGGATACCGCCGAACCCGATCGAGTAGAGCTGGAACCACTCGCCGTCGCGCGGTCCGCCGTCGTAGTGACCGGAGTACATGAAGTGCGGCGACGAGGAGAACCCGGCGGCGTTGAGGATCTCCGGGTTGTTCTGCCCCAGCAGCCCACCGAACAGGTCGAACACGCGGCCGATGCCGTGATTGCGACCGTTGAGCGCGGCCGGATAGGCCGGTTTCCAGAACGAGTTGTCCGGGATGGTCACGTCGATCAACGGATAGAACCCGTCGTTCCACAGGATCTGCGGATCGGCGATGGTGATCACGTAGATGCCGAAGAACATCCGGACGAGGTTCTCGTTGATGAAGTAGTTGATCGGCCCCACGGCCTGCGGCGCGTGTTCGGAGAAGTCGAGGTGGATCTTCTCGCCGTGACGGGTCAGCTTGATGGTGAGTTCATAAGGCCCGTAACCACATCCGTCATCGCAGATGTAGTCACTGAACTCGATGGTCTCACCGTCGACGAACAGCGTCGCGAGCAGCACCTTCATGGCCTGGTAGTTGCGGTCGAGCAGCGCGTCGAGCGCCGACAGGTACACCTCGACGCCAAACCGGTCACACAGTTCGACGATGCGTCGCGACGCCGTGGTGCATGCCGCGACCAGACCGTTGAGGTCGGCGCGGTTCCAGTCGGGCATGCGCACCTGGTTGAGGATGATGTCGAGCGCGGTCTCGTTGAGCGTGCCCTGGTCGTAGAGCTTGAACGGCGGGATCACCACGCCCTCTTCGAAGATGGTGCGTGCGTCGGCGGGCATCGACGACGGCGTCTTGCCGCCCACGTCGGACATGTGGCCGAACATCGACGACCACCCGACGACCCGCCCGCTGTGGAAGATGGGCAGGACGATCAACCAATCGTTGGCGTGGCTGATGGCAGCGCCGCAGGCGTAGGGGTCGGAGGTGAGCAGGATGTCGCCGTCGCCGACGGTGCCGTCGAAGTTGTCGAGGAAGTCGGGGACGGACAGACCGAACTGGCCGACGACCATCTTGCCGCTCGGATCGGCGATGAGCGGGAACTCGTCGTGCTGTTCCCGGATACCGGGCGACAGCGCGGTACGGAACAGCACCTCGTCCATCTCGTAGCGGGCGTTGCGCAGAGCGTTCTCGATGATGTCGAGGGTGACCGGGTCGACGGAGGTCTTCGCGACCGGGTCGGTGGCGGTTTCGATGATGGTGGCCATCGTGGTTCTCCTGTGCTGGGAGGGAGGGTGTCTCGGGGTGTGAGGTCGGGTCAGACCGGTCGGATGATGAGGCTGCCGCTGGGGTCGACGGTGGCGGCGTGCCCGGACAGGACGAGCGTCGTGGAGTCCATCTCGGTGACGATGGCCGGTCCGACGATGACGTTGCCCGCCAACAACTTCTCGCGGTCGTAGATGCCCGCGGTCGTGTGCGCGCCGTCCATCCACACCTGCGACTCCTCGATCAGTGCCGCTGACGGATCCTCCGACCCCTGGGCCAGTTCGGTCCAGGCGACCTCGGGACGCGGCCCGCTCACGGTGACGCGCAGGTTGATGACCTCACGCTCGTTCTTGAGCAGGAACGAGAACAGTCGTTTGTGCTCGGTGTCGAAGGCGGTGCCCAACTCCGCCAGCAGGTCTCCGGTCCCGGTGAGCACATCGGGGTCGAGGTCGACGGGGATCTCGAATCCCTGGCCGTGGTAGCGCAGGTCCACCTGGTAGGTCGCGGTCTGCTCGGCCCGCGGCACGCCTTCGGTCTCGAGGCGCTCGGTGGCCACCTCGGCGAGATCGGAGATGACCGAACGCAATTCGTCGCTGGTGAGATCGACGAAGGCACGGATCAGGGTGCGGGCACTCTCGGCACGCAGACAGGTCGTGGCGTCGCCGTAGGCGCACAGCACCCCGGGCGAGGGCGGGATGATCACCGGCCAGGCGCCGGTGAGCCGGCCGAGGGCGTTCGCGTGCAGCGGACCGGCACCGCCGAACGACACCAGCGCGAAATCGCGGGGGTCGTAGCCCTGCTGGACACTCACCAGCCGCAACGCTCCGAACATGTTCTCGTTGACGATGTCGACCACCCCCGACGCCGCGGCCTCGGGGGAATCGAGTCCCATCGCGTCGGAGATCGTCGCGACCGCCGTGCGGGCGGCCTCGACATCGAGCTTCACCTCGCCGCCGGCGAGGTCGCTGGGCAGATACCCCAAGACGACGTTGGCGTCGGTGACCGTCGGTTCCGTGCCGCCGTTGCCGTAGGCCGCGGGACCGGGATCGGCACCTGCGGACTGCGGACCCACGCGCAGGGCCTTGGTCAGCTCGGGGACATGCGCGATGGAACCGCCACCGGCGCCGACGGTTCGGACGTCGACACTGGTCGCGCGGACCGCGAGGTCGCCCACCTTGGTCTCGCGGCCGATGCGGGGTTGACCGTCGAGGACGAGGGCGACATCGGTGGACGTCCCGCCCATGTCGAAGGTCAGGAAGTCGTTGTATCCGGCCTGCTGGGCGAACCACACCGCACCGGTCACGCCGCCGGCCGGTCCCGACAACAGCAGCGACACCGGGTCCTCGGCGGCCTTGCTCGCCTGTACCAGACCACCGTCGCTGCGCAGGATCGACAGCGGCGCGGTGATCCCCTTCTCCCTCAGCGACGAGTCGAGGTTCTTGACGTATCGCGAGACCTCGGGCTGCACATAGCTGTTGGCCACCGTGGTCAGGGTGCGCTCGTACTCGCGCATCTCCGGCAGGACGTGCGACGACAACGAGATCGGGATGTCGGGCAGCTCCTCGGCCACCCACCGTCCGACCTGCTCCTCGTGGTCGCTGTTCGCATACGAGTTGATCAGCGACACCGTGATCGCCTCGACGTCGGCACCGGCGAGCTTGCGCAGCTCGCCGCGGGTCTGCTCCTCGTCGAGCGGGGTGATCTCACCGCCGTCGGCGCCGATCCGGCCGACCACCTGAACGGTGTGCTCGAGCTTGGCCAGTGGCTCGGGCTTCGGCCAGATGATCCACCCGGCGAGCCCGCCCGGGACGAACGACCGCGCGATCTGCAGGACCTGACGGAACCCGTCGGTTGTCACCAGACCCACCCGAGCACCGCGTCCCTGCAAGATCGCGTTGGTCGCCACGGTGGTCCCGTGCAGCACCTGCTCGATCTGTTCGGGGTCGATGCCCGCGTCGGTGCACACCTTGGTGACGCCGTTGAGCACGCCGACGGATTGATCCGCGGGTGTCGACGGGGTCTTGGCGCGGTAGGTGCTGCCCGAGGTCTCCTCGAGCAGCAGCACATCGGTGAACGTCCCGCCGACGTCCACTCCGAGTCGGTATCGCATGGGGTCTCCTAGTTGTTTCGACGCCGGTGGGCGGTGGGGGTCAGATGATGCTGCGGCGCGCGAGGTCGGCGCGACGGTCGTCGGACAGTTCGAGCAGGTGCCGGTAGATGTCGTCGTTGTGTTCGCCGAGTTCGGGACCGAGATGCCGCACCGCACCGGGGGTGTCCCCGAGCTTGGGGAAGACGTTGTGCGTGGGGAACTCGCCGAAGTCGCGGTGGGCCAGCCGCACGATCGCGTCGCGGGCGGCGAAGTGCGGGTCGTCGAACATGTCACGCGCGGTGAAGATCCGACCGGCGGGAACGCCACCGCCGTGCAGGGTCTCCAACAGCTCGTCGGTGTCGAGGTCAGCCGTCCAGGCGGCGATGATCCCGTCGAGTTCGTCCATGTTCTCCCCGCGGGCCGCATGGCCGGCGAAACGCGGCGCGGTGATCAGATCCTCGCGACCCATGACCGTCGCGAGCCGACCGAACACGGTGTCCTGATTGGCGGCGATCAGGATCATCTCGCCGCCCCGCGTGGGATAGACGTTGCTGGGCGAGACGTTCGGCAGCACCGAGCCCGTCCGCTCGCGCTGATATCCGGCCACCGCCCACTCCGGCAGCATCGACTCCATCATCGCGAGGACCGACTCGTAGATGGCCGCGTCGACGAGCTGCCCGCGGCCGGTGACCGATCGGCTGTGCAGAGCGGTGAGCACACCGATGGTGGCGAACACCGCCGCCAGCGAGTCGCCGAGCGAGATCCCGGCCCGCGACGGGGCATTGTCGGGATCGCCGGTGACGTAACGGATCCCGCCCATCGCCTCACCGATCGACCCGTAACCGGCGCGTGAGGAGTACGGACCGGTCTGTCCGTAGCCGCTGACGCGCGCCATGATGAGTCCGGGGTTGTCGGCGCGCAGTTCCTCGAAGCCGAGGTTCCACCGCTCGAGGGTGCCGGGACGGAAGTTCTCGACGACGATGTCGGAGCGGCCGATGATGTCGCGGGCGAGTTCCTGGCCCTCCGGCGTGCGCATGTCACACGTCACCGACTTCTTGTTGCGGGCCACCACCGGCCACCACAGCGACTTGCCGTAGGGCTTCTCACGCCCCCACTGCCGCATGGGATCTCCGACCCCCGGGGCCTCGAGCTTGATGACCTCGGCACCGAAGTCGGCCAGGAGTTGACCACAGAACGGGCCGGCCAACAGCTGACCCATCTCCACCACCCGCAGGTCGGCCAACGGCCCGGTCGCGGTGGGAGGTGCCGTGTCGTGTGCCGTGGTCATGATCAGACTCCGCTCTGAGCCGGTTGGGCCGTCGTGTGCGCGTGGTGGGCGGTTGTGTGCCCGGGTTGGGCCGGTGTTTCTGCCGGTTGGGCCGTCGTCGCCAGCTCCTCGTCGGCGCGAACCGAGGCGAGCAGCACGGCCTTGGCCGCTCGGACGTGCGACCGCATCACGGCATCCGCCCACACCTCGTCCCGCGCACGCAGCGCGGCAATCAGTTCACGATGGTGTCCGGCACTGCGGTGCAGATCCTCGGGCGCGTACCGGTGGAAGGTCCGCATCATCAGTGGCAGCTGGATCACCGCGCTGAGCATCGAGGTGAGCCGGGTGCTCGCCGAGGCGGTGCGGACGATGGCGTGGAACTCCATGTTGGCCGTGGCGACGAGTTCGAGGTCGTCGTCGAGCGCGGCCGCCTCCATGCGGTCGCACAGTTCGGCCATCTGATCGAGCTGCCCATCGCTGATCCGCGACGCCGCGCGCCCGGCCGCCAACGCCTCCAACGTCATGCGGAGGTCGTAGATCTCCTCGAGGTCATCGGAGGTGAACTGATAGACGCGGGCGCCGCGATGCGGCAACACCTCGACGAGGCCCTCGACCTCCAGCTGGCGCAACGCCTCTCGCACCGGGGTGCGGGAGGCCTGCGTGACCTCGGCCAGCTCCGCCTCACCCAGCCGCGCCCCAGGCGCGAACCGGCCGTCGAGAATGGCGGCCCGGATGTGGGAGTACACCCGGTCGACTGCACGTTCCACTGCGACCCCGTTTCGCTTGTTTGTATGCAAGGTAAGCGGGAGTTCGAGTTCTGTCTTGATAAACCGCAGATTTAACCGCGAATCAACACAACCTTGTATGCAATACCTGGTGGGGTGATGATGGGTGGATGACGAACACGACCTACGCCGGAACTCATGTGGTGGAAGTCGGGCCGCGCGACGGCCTGCAGAACGAACGCACCGCCCTGTCGGTGGAAACCAAGGTCGACTTCATCACCCGCGCCGTCGACGCCGGCATGCGACGCATCGAGGCCGTCAGCTTCGTCAACCCGAAGCGTGTGCCCCAGATGGCCGGCGCCGAAGAGGTCATGGCGGCGCTCCCCCGGCGGGACGACGTGGACTACATCGGGTTGGTGCTCAACGAGCGTGGACTCGAACGCGCTCTGGCCGCGGGCGTCGACGAGGTGAACGTGGTCGTCGTCTGTTCCGACGAGTTCAGTCAGCGCAACCAGGGCTGCGACGTCGAGGAGGGCCTGGCGCGGTGGAAGCGGATCGCCGCCGAGTCCCGAGCCGCGGGCATGTTCACCACGGTCACCTTCGCGGTCTCGTTCGGGTGCCCGTTCAGTGGCGAGATGCCCGCCGAGCGCGTCATCGATCTGATGGCGCGGGTCGCGGAGTCGGGCCCCGACGAGATCGCCATCGCCGACACCATCGGGGTGGGTGTGCCGGCACAGGTTCGCGCTCTGCACGCCGGTGCGCGACGCGTCGCGCCGGACGTAGCGCTGCGGTGGCATTTCCACAACACCCGCAACACCGGTTACGCCAACGCGCTGACCGCCTTCGATCTCGGCGACTGCGCCCTCGACGCCAGCATCGGCGGGTTCGGTGGATGTCCGTTCGCCCCCAACGCAACCGGCAACATCGCGACCGAGGACCTCAACTATGCGCTGCAGCGATCCGGTGTCGACACCGGCATCGACGGCGGGGCCATCGCCGACGCGGCGACATGGATCGGTGCGCAGCTGGACTCGCCGGTCCCTGCGCTGTTCGGACGTGCCGGGCCGTTCCCGGGCTGATCGGTTGGAACGCTGTCACGTTCGCAGTGGCTCGTACTCGACTGACGCACACGACAACGGCGGGCGGGTCCATGGGACCCACCCGCCGCTGCGGTGTTTCAGACGCGAACGTCTGTGATCAGTTGACGAACTTCGCGCGCGCTGCGGCCTGGTCGCCGATCACGAACTCGGGGTTGGTCACGTGCACGTCGAGGGTGTTGCCCGGACCCGCGATGATCGCGTTGAGCACGCCGGCGAACGGTCCGCAGTTCTGGAACGGCGGGATCGTGTAGCTGCCCTTGATGTGGGCGTCGGCCTGCGGCACGTCGCCGCCGAGCAGCTTGGTGGCATCGAGCGAACCGGTCAGCTTGGCCGTGGTGGGCGCGGTGACACAGCTTCCGTTGGCCGGAACCAGGTTCAGGCTGGCCGAACCGCTGCTGATGTTGAGCGGCTGCACCGAGTCGAGACGGATCTGGAAGGTCTGCGACACGTCCAGGTCGAGGGCCGGCGCGGTTTCGGTGCCACCCTGCTTGATCGTGCCGGTCACCTGCGACGCGTTGATGACCGAGATCTTGAAGTTGGCCAGCGTGAGCGGACCGAGCTTGAGCTTGGCCGCGGCCTGCGGGAGGTTGAGGGTTCCCTCCAGGTTGGTCAGGTCGGTGCGGGTCACCAGTTTGGTCTGGGGGAACACGACCGGCTGCTGGGTCTTCGCGATCACAGTCGTGGTGTCAGCGTCGAAGTTGATACCGAGGCTGTTGGACGGGTCCAACGCTGCGTTCGCCTGGGTGGCGGACACCGTTCCCAGGGCAGCGGTCGCCATGACGGCCGCCGTGAGCGCGATCATCCGATTACGAATCTTCATTCCTGCTCCGTTACTCAGGGCACCTCGCTGGTGCCGTCGAAACGGACACTAATGATCACAGTTAAGTGACAGTTCAATATCAGGGAACGTTGGTTTAACTCACTACTGAGCAGTGTCCCGTTCGTATGAATGTCCAGTCGTTCACGAACGCACACATTGCCATCGCATCAGCCTGCGTCAGACGTGTTCTTGCGTAGCCTGATTCACCGGTCGGACGACGCGGCGTGAGACCACGACCGGCCGTCGGCCTGGATCCGCCGCAGCAGCATTAGCGTGGCGGTCATGACCCCGCCCAGCTCGCTGTCTGTGCTCCTCATGTCGGACACCCATCTGCCGAAACGCGCGAAGGTACTACCCGAGGAGCTTCTGGCTGCCGTCGATGCTGCAGATGTGGTGATCCACGCCGGCGACTGGGTCGATCTCGCCACGTTCGAGCTGCTCGACGCACGGTCGGCGCGGCTCATCGCGTGTTGGGGGAACAACGACGGGCCGGAACTGCGGGGGCGGATGCCCGAGCGCGCCGACGTGACCATCGACGGTCTGCGCATCACGGTCGTCCACGAGACCGGCGCCTCGACGGGCCGCGACAAGCGGATGTCGCTGACCTACCCCGACACCGACGTTCTCGTGTTCGGCCACAGCCACATCCCGTGGGACACCACCACCGACACCGGCCTGCGTCTGCTCAACCCCGGCTCCCCCACCGATCGTCGACGTCAGCCGCACTGCACCTACATGACCACCACCGTCACCGACGGCGTCCTGGGTGACGTGCACCTCCACGAGCTGCAGCCCGACACGACGCGGTCGATACGCTGACCGCGGAGGCCCACACACATGAACCCGCTCACCACCGCCGTCGATGTCCTGCTCGATCGCACGGTCATCCCCGGTTATTCACGCATCGGATCATCGGTGCGCAGTCGCTTCTGGGCACCCGACCCGGAACCGTTCGACACCGGCGTCGACATCGTCGTCACCGGCGGCAGTTCCGGTCTGGGTGCGGCCGCCGCCACCGAGCTCGCGCGACTCGGCGCACGCGTCCACCTCGTCGGCCGGACCGCCGAGCGACTCGAGTCGTCGGCGCGGACGGTGCGAGGCCACGTCCCCGACGCCGATGTGGTGATCCACGAGTACGACATCAGCGATCTCGACGCGGTCTCGCGGCTGGTGACCGCGCTGACCGCGGACCTGCCGCGTGTGCACGCCGTGATCCACAGTGCCGGGGTGATGCCGCCGGAGCGGACGCTCTCCGCGCAGGGACACGAGTCGGCCTTCGCCACCCACGTGCTGGGTCCGGTCGCGTTGACCGTGGGGCTGCGGCCACTGTTCGACGCGGACTCGCGGGTCGTGTTCGTCTCCAGCGGCGGGATGTACCCCGTGCCGTTGCAGACCACGGACTTCGAGTTCACCGAGGGCACCTACTCCGGACTCACCGCCTACGCGCGAACCAAACGCATGCAGGTGGTGGTCACCGAGCAACTGGCGCAACGGTTCGCGGGTCCCGAGGACGCCGTCGTGCACAGCATGCACCCGGGGTGGGCGGCGACTCCCGGCGTGACCGACTCGATCCCGGCGTTCGGTGCCGTCATGAAGCCGATCCTGCGCACCGCGCAAGCCGGTGCCGACACCATCGTGTGGTTGGCGGCCTCTCCCCAGGCGACCACGAGCACCGGTAAGTTCTGGCACGACCGTGCCACCCGACCGACCCACTACCCGTCCTGGCGCCGGGATTCACCCGACGCGCGGGAGGCGTTGTGGCAGGCGGTCGTGGACGCCACCGGGATAGACCAGGCGTAGCCAGATGACCCGCTGAGCGGGGACTACGGCCACGGATGCAACTGGCGAGCGTGGGTGAGGTCGAGAACGAACAGCGCAGCCCCCTGAACGACGACCGCGGCGCCGTGCCCGCGCGCCTGCTCGGCGGTGATCCGACCGCGGAAACTCGGGGTGCGGACGATCAGATGAGCTCCGCCGGCCACGTAGGCGACATCGAGGCCGGTGTTGATCAGCAGGAGCCGACGGAGTTTCGGTGTGGTGGGCGGGGTCGACTGCAGCGTGGACACCCCGGCGATGACCACATCGATCGCGCCCCACATCGCATTCTGAAGTCCGAAAGCGCGGCTCCCCGCACTCCGTCCGCGCAGAGCCAGAAGCCCGCCACCGACGACCGACACTCCACCCCACAGCGTCAGTCGACGCGTCAGATGACGGGAGACATCAGGGGCGAGTTCGACGGTCATGACCTCATGATGCCCGGCGGCGACACCACCGCGCGCAACCCTTTCGGGCCGACGCCCCGCGACAGTGCCGTGAGCATCACCGCGCACCCGAGGCCGGAGAGCACCAATCCACTGCCGAACATCGCGGGGTAGCCGAACAGGTCACCGACCACGCCTGCCGTGAATCCGGCGATGCCCTGCGAGAAGACGACCGCGCACGCGATCAGCGTGTAGTCGGTTCCCGCGTGATCACGATCGGACGCGTCCATCATCAGCGCGAACACCACCACGGTGGCCGCGCCCCCGAAGACGTGCTCGGCGATGCTTGCCGTGACGATGAGACCCAGGCCTCCGATGTCGAGGGAGGCCGCGACGTACAGCGCGAGCGCGGCGGTCTGGGTGATGCCGGCGAGCAACAGCGCGTGGCGACGCCCGAACCGGTAGGCGTACCAACCGCCGAGTCCCGCGCCGACCAACGCCGACACCGAGGACAACCCGCCTTCGATGAGCGCGATCTGCGGCAGCGAGAGCCCGACGTCGGAGAGGAACGGGCCCACCAACGCCGACCCCATCGAGTTCCCGAACTTGTACCCGGCGACGAGCAGGATGAACGCGATCATCCCCGGTCGGCGTAGCCGCGTGAACCAGCCGGTGGCCAACCGAGCCGCCGACGGTCGGTCGGCTGCGGACGAGACCTGATCAGCAGCATCGGTCTGGGCACGCAGGAACCACACCGGGATCGTCGACGCGATCAGTAGAAGCGCCATCGCGACGAACAACAGACGCCACCCGGCGAGCGAGAACAACCACAGCAGCAACCCGCCGCCGACGATCATCCCGATGCGATACGCGCCCACCTGAATCGCGTTACCGACGCCGCGGTCGCGCGGTCCGAGCAGGCGGACGGCGAGCCCGTCGGTGACGACGTCCTGGGTCGCGGAGATGAGGTTGACCACCGCGATGCCGACGAACAGCCAGGTCAGGGTCGTCGACAGGTCCAGGCAGGCGAGGATCAGAGCGACTGCAGCGGAAGCGCTTTGGAGCGTCAACAGCCATCGGCGCCGCGACCCGTAGCGGTCGACGTACGGCGCCCAGAGGAACTTGAGCGCCCAGGGGGCGAAGAGGATGCCGGTGGCGCTGATCGTCACCAGCGAATACCCGGAGCGGCGGAGCACCACCGGCAGCGCCTGTGTGAAGAAGCCGAACGGCAGTCCCTGCGCGAAATACAGGCTCGTCAGGAGGACGAACGCCCCGGCCGTCAGCGATGACGACCGGCTCATCGAGGGCGCGGTCACGCGAGTCCCCCGGCGGTCTCGTCGGGCCACCAGCGCGCGCGTTCGATGTCGACGATCCCGCGGCGCAACGGTGTGTTCTCGCTGTGCCACTGCGTCTGCGCCTCGATCATCAGATGGGCGGGCAGGGTTCCGGTGGCGCGCACGACTCGCCACCAGGTGACCGCTTGGCCGTCGCGCGCCATGACTCCGCCGACGCCGCGCGGTCCGCCGCGCTGCAGGTACTCGGCGATGTCGCCGTAGGTCATCACCCGACCGCTCGGGATGCGGTCGACGACGTCGAGAAC
>NZ_JAEMTF010000115.1:0-2330 GCF_016462415.1 Williamsia sp.
CACCCACCCCGCCGCCGGTCAGCGACAGCCGGCGTGACCCGTACCCGGCCGACATCCCACCGTCCGCGCCCCGTCGGCTGCCGCCCGACCCGCGTCGGTACGAGGCGCCGTCGGCACCGTCCTATGTCGACCCGCCTCTCCCACCGGCCGACGAACCGACCACCTTCATCGCGCGACCAGAGCTCTCGGCCGATCCGGAACCCGTCGACGAGCCCCGAACCCGACGCACCGCGTCGGGTCACGGGTCGCGATCGAGCGGTCACATGCAGCGGCGCAAACGCCGGCGACGCATCACCCTGGTCTTCGTCCTGGTGTTCATGGTCGCGGTGATCGGTGCGCTCGGCTACACCGGACTGCGGATGACCGGCTACTTCGTCAACGACGACAACTACTCGAACGCATCGGGCACCGGCGACGTGCTCGTACAGATCCCGCAGGATTCGTCGCTGACCCAGTTCGGACAGATCCTGCAGGACAAGGGCGTCGTCGCCAGCGTCCGTGCGTTCACCGACGCGGCGGGCAACGCGCCGATCTCGGCCGGCTTCTACAAGCTGCGCACCGGCATCCCGGCGTCGACGGCGGTGTCGATGCTCGGCGGCGACAGCAACAGGGTGGGTCGGCTCGTCATCCCGCCGGGCCGTCAGCTCGACACCAAGCAGACCGCCGACGGGTCCCCGAGCATCGGCATCTTCGAGATGCTGGCGCAGGCGACCACCGTGACCATCAACGGACAACGTGACGGCGTCACCGCGGAGGAACTCGCGCAGGCCGCGGCCACCGCATCACCCGCCGACCTGGGTGTCCCGTCGTGGGCCACCGACGCCGTCTCGGCGCTCGACGGGGACCATCGACGCATCGAGGGACTCATCGCGCCGGTCGCCTGGGAGGCGATCGACCCCTCGCTCACCCCGGTACAGATGCTGCGCTACCTGATCTCCGGCAGCGCCGACCTGTTCTCCCAGTGGGGTCTGACCGAACCGAACCAGACCGGGCTGACCCCCTACCAGACGCTGGTGTCGGCGTCGGTGGTCGAGAAGGAGGTCGCCGATCCCGTCGACTACGGCAAGGTGGCCCGCGTCATCGTGAACCGGTTGGGCAAGAACCAACGACTCGAGATGGACTCGACCGCCAACTACACCGCCGCCGTGGTCAACATCGACGTCTCCGGTGACGCCTACACCGCGCCGACCAAGTGGAACACCTACCAGGTCCGTGGCCTGCCGGTGACGCCGATCGGATCGGTCGGCAAGGAGCCGCTGGCCGCCACCGAGGCACCGCCCGAGGGCAACTGGATCTATTTCGTCGCCGTCGACTCGCAGGGCACGACCCTGTTCACCGACAACTACGAAGAGCACCTACGCAACCGGCAGAAAGCCTGTGACAACAAGGTTCTCGCGGTCGGATGTCGGTGACGTCGGACCCTGCGTCCTCCCGGGTGCGTCGCGCGGCGGTCCTCGGATCGCCGATCGGGCACTCCCGCTCACCGGATCTACACCTCGCCGCGTACCGCGCGCTTGGTCTCGCGCACTGGACCTATGAGCGGATGGAGTGCACGGCCGAGGCCCTCCCGGCGCTCGTCGACGGTCTCGACGACAGCTACATCGGACTCTCGGTGACCATGCCCGCCAAGGTGGCCGCGCTGCGGCACGCCGCGACGGTCACCGACCGTGCCCGTCTCGTCGGATCGGCGAACACGCTGGTGCGTACCGACTCCGGTCGCTGGCACGCCGACTGCACCGACATCGACGGCGTCACCGGTGCTCTGGCCGAACTCGGGGTGGCCGACCTGGCGGGGGAGTCCGTCGTACTGGTCGGAGCCGGTGGGACCGCGCGCCCGGCGCTCGCCGCGCTGGCGTCGGCGGGGTCCGGACCGGTCACGGTCATCGTCCGCGACGCCTCCCGCGCCGACGGGCTGCGCCGACTCGCCGCCGACCTCGGTGTCGCGCTGACCACACTCCCGTTCGAGGCGTCGGCCGAGGTGAGCGCGGCCTGCGCGCGATCGGCGGTCGTCGTGAGCACCGTCCCGGCCGAGGCGGCCGCCGGTATCGCCCCCGCCATCGCGGCCGCCCCCCGGCTCCTCGATGCCATCTATCACCCGTGGCCCACGCCGGCCGCCGTCGCGGTCGCCGACGCGGGCGGACAAGTGGTCGGGGGTCTCGTGATGCTGCTCAACCAGGCGATCACCCAGGTGGAGGCGTTCACCGGTCTGCCCGCGCCGCGCGCCCGGATGGCTGCTGCCCTCGCCGACTGAGTCCGCACATCGAAGGCCACCGACGGCCCGGTGTCACCCCTGTACGGCCGGGGATGGGGACAACTCACCCGCAATGCCG
>NZ_JAEMTF010000115.1:2430-13685 GCF_016462415.1 Williamsia sp.
TCCTGGTGCTGGCCGCGCCGTATCTCGTCGCGACCACGTTCGGGGCCTGTGGCGGTGGCGATCTCAAGTTGGCCGTCGCACTCGGCGGGGTGGTGGGGGATCCGGCACTCGCTCTGCTGGTGGTCGCAGCGGCCGCTCTCGTGACACTCGCGGTCATCGCGCTGCGGGGTCGCTCGCCGCGGGGAGCGGGCGTGGCGCACGGTCCCGCTCTGGCGGTCGCAGCGGTCGCGATCGGCGGTGTGTGGGTCTGAGACGCCGCGCGTTCGGGGCACGGTGCACCACGTGGAACAATAGGAACTCGTGTTGCGCTGGATAACTGCTGGAGAATCCCACGGCCCCGCCCTGGTCGCCCTCGTCGAAGGGATGATCGCCGGGGTCGAGGTCACGACCGACGACATCTCGTCCCAACTCGCACGTCGCCGCCTCGGCTACGGGCGCGGTGCGCGGATGAAATTCGAGGCCGACAAGGTCACCGTTCTCGGCGGCGTCCGGCACGGCCGCACGCAGGGCGGACCGGTCGCGATCGAGATCGCCAACACCGAATGGCCCAAGTGGGAGACCGTCATGTCGGCCGACCCGGTCGACCCCGCCGAACTGGCCGACGTCGCGCGCAACGCGCCGCTGACCCGTCCCCGGCCCGGCCACGCCGACTACTCCGGGATGCTCAAGTACGACTTCGACGACGCCCGTCCGGTGCTCGAGCGGGCCAGCGCCCGCGAGACCGCGGCCCGGGTCGCCGCCGCCACCGTCGCGCGCAACTTCCTCGCGCAGGTGCTCGGCGCGCACGTCGTGTCCCACGTGATCTCCATCGGCGCGTCCGAGCCGTTCGACGGCGCCACCCCCGGGCCCGACGATCTCGACCGCATCGACGCCAGCCCGGTACGTGCGGCGTCGGCCGAGGCCGAGGCATCGATGATCGCCGAGATCGAGGCGGCCAAGAAAGCGGGGGACACCCTCGGCGGTGTGGTCGAGGTCGTCGTGACCGGACTGCCCGTCGGTCTCGGATCCCACGTCAGCGGCGAGACCCGTCTCGACGCCCGCCTGGCCGGCGCCCTGATGGGCATCCAGGCGATGAAGGGCGTGGAGATCGGCGACGGCTTCCTCACCGCGCGTCGGCGCGGCAGTCAGGCCCACGACGAGATGGTCCCCGGACCTGACGGCGTCCTGCGCTCGACCAACCGGGCCGGCGGACTCGAGGGTGGCATGACCAACGGCGAGGCCCTACGCGTGCGGGTGGCCATGAAACCCATCTCGACCGTTCCCAAGGCACTCGCGACGGTGGACATGGCCACCGGTGAGCAGGCCAGTGCCATCCACCAGCGATCCGATGTCTGTGCGGTGCCCGCCGCGGGTGTGGTCGCCGAGGCCATGGTCGCGCTCGTGGTCGCGCAGGCCGCGCTCGACAAGTTCGGTGGTGACTCGGTCATCGAGACCGCCGACAACGTGCGCCGGTACCGCGAGCGTGCCGCCGCGCGACTCCCCGGCACGGACCACACCACGACACCGTGACCGGTGCACCCGTGCCGGAACACGCCCCGGTGGCCGTGCTCATCGGGTTCATGGGCGCGGGCAAGTCGACCGTCGGCCTCGCATTGGCGGACCTGCTCGGCGTCGGGTTCTGCGACACCGACCACGAGATCGTGGCCCGGGCCGGGCGCAGTGTCGCCGAGATCTTCGCCGACGAGGGTGAGCAGCACTTCCGTGAGGTGGAGGCGCAGGTGGTGACCGACGTGCTCGCGACCCACCCCGGTGTGGTCGCGCTCGGCGGCGGGGCCGTCATGACCCCGGCGGTACGCGCGGCCCTCGCCGGTCACCGTGTGGTCCATCTCTCCGTCACGCCCGAGGCCGGTTTCGCGCGGGTCCGATCCTCCCAACGCCCCCTGCTGCGTCCGGGGCCGGTGGCAGGATCCGCCGGCATCTCCCCGGAGGACCGATACCGCGCTCTGCTCACCGAACGTGCGGCGACCTACCGACAGGTCGCCGACATCACCACCGACACCACCGGCCGTGCCCCCGCGGCACTGGCCGACGAGATCGCGCGCGCGCTCGGGGTACGCCCCGCGTCGACGCTCCGAGACGAAGGATCCCCGCCATGACCGAGCCCATCCGCATCCACGTCGCCACCGAGCGTCCCTATGACGTCGTCATCGGCCGTGGACTGCTCACCGACGTCGTCGAGGCCGCCGCCGGGGCCGACTCGGTCGCGATCCTCTACCAACCGCCACTGATGGCCACGGCCGAGGCGGTCCGCGAGGCCCTGGCCGGTGCCGGTTTCGACGCGCACCGCATCGAGATACCCGACGCCGAGGCCGGCAAGGATCTCTCGGTCGCCGCCTTCTGCTGGGAGGTGTTCGGCCGGATCGGCATGAAGCGCAACGATGTAGTGATCGGTCTGGGCGGGGGAGCGGCCACCGACCTCGCCGGATTCGTCGCGGCGACCTGGATGCGCGGGGTGCCGGTGATCAACATCCCGACGACCCTGCTCGGGATGGTCGACGCGGCTGTCGGCGGCAAGACGGGGATCAACACCGATGCGGGCAAGAACCTCGTCGGGTCGTTCCACGAGCCCCGCGCGGTGCTGATCGACACCGCGACGCTGGAGACGGTCCCGCCCAACGAGATCATCGCCGGGCTCGCCGAGGTCATCAAGACCGGTTTCATCGCCGACCCGGAGATCCTGACGCTCATCGAGGCCGACCCGGTTGCCGCGCGCGACCCCCTCGGCACCGTTCTCCCCGAGCTCATCCGTCGGTCGGTCCAGGTCAAGGCCGACGTCGTCGCCGCCGATCTGCGCGAGTCGTCGCTGCGGGAGATCCTCAACTACGGCCACACCCTGGCCCATGCCATCGAGCGACGCGAGCAGTACCGCTGGCGCCACGGCGCGGCGGTGTCGGTGGGGCTGGTCTACGCCGCCGAACTGGGTCGGCTGGCGGGTCGGCTCGACGACGCGACCGCGGATCGGCACCGCGAGATCCTCGAGTCGGTCGGTCTGCCCACAGGCTATGACGACGACGCGTTCGGGGATCTGCTCACGACGATGTCGGGCGACAAGAAGAACCGCTCGGGTGTGTTGCGGTTCGTGGTGCTCGACGGGCTGGCCAAGCCCGGACGGCTCGAGGGACCGGATCCGAGCCTGCTGGTCGCTGCGTACGGGGCGATCGCGCGGACCGCATCACCGTCGGGACCCGTCCTGCTCTGACCCCCGACGGACCGGCCGGGGGATCAGGCGGTCTGGTGCTCGCGGGTGTCGTCCTGCGCGTTGCGGGCGTCCTTGCGGGACTGACGGTGGGCCAGGAAACGGCCGACACCGACGCCGGTCAGGGCGGGCACGAAGACCAGCAGCGCGGTGAACGATCCGCCGGCGAAGAGTTCGACGAAGAAGCTGTTCTGCCCCATGCCGCCGAACACGTAGTTGCTCAGGGCCCAGGAGATGATTCCGGAGACGACACCGGCGAGCACACCGGCCTTGAGCCACATCACCGTGAGATCGGCGTAGTCGTCGGGATCATCGTGTGCGCGACCGTCGATGATGCCGTCGACGCCGCCCCAGATCAGGGCGATCAGCACGACCGCGGCGACCGCGGCCGTCTTCCACAACGACCCGTGCAGCGGGGAGTGAACGATCGCCATTCCGAGCAGAACTCGAGCGACGATGTGCACGGCCGACATCGACAGACCGCGTAGCAACCACGAAACCATGGGCGAAGCGTACCCAACGGGTGCTGCGGCGTGTGCGCCAACACACACTTGGCACCGGTACCGTTGTCCCGATGACCGCGCTGACGCCTTCGGTGACCGATCCACACGCCGCCCACCAGGCACGACGGGACCTGCTCCGCGTACACATCGCGACCCTCGGGGCGGACGCCGCGGTGATCAGCGACCTCGTCAACGTGCGGTATCTGACCGGTTTCACCGGCTCCAACGCCGCGCTGCTCGTCTCTTCGTCGGCCTCGGACGACCGGATCTGCACCGACGGCCGCTACGAGACCCAGGTCGGGGAGCAGGTTCCCGACGTCGAGGCGGTCATCGGTCGCGACTGCCCCGCCACCCTGCTCGACCTCGTCGCGCCGGCGGGCCCCACCGTCGCCGTCGAGGAGCACGCGCTCACGGTCACCGCATGGCGGGCGCTGACCGACCGCACCGACGGATCGGAGCCGTCGGTCCGGCTCGTCGCGCTCGGGCGGGCGGTCGAGAACCTGCGGATGGTCAAGGACGACGGCGAGGTCGAGTTGCTGCGGCAGGCCTGCCAGGCCGCCGACGTCGCGCTGGCCACGATCATCGAGCGGGGGGTCATCACCCCTGGACAGACCGAACGTCAGGTGGCGCGCAGCCTCGAGTGGGAGATGTACGCCTGCGGCGCCGACGACATCTCGTTCGAGACGATCGTCGCCGCCGGCGCCAACTCCGCCGTCCCGCATCACCGCCCCACCGACGCGATCCTCGCCACCGGGGACTTCGTCAAGATCGACTTCGGTTCCGTCGTCGGCGGCTACCACTCCGACATGACCCGCACCTACGTGCTGGGGTCGGCCGCGGACTGGCAGCACGAGATCTACGAACTCGTCGCCACCGCCCAGGCCGCCGGACGGGCCGCGTTGGCCCCCGACGCGCCGGTGGTCGAGGTCGATGCGGCGGCGCGATCGGTGATCGACGACGCCGGTTACGGGGAGAACTACGTGCACGGGCTCGGCCACGGCGTCGGTCTGGAGATCCACGAAGCGCCGGGAATCGGCAAGTTGGGGACGGGTACACTGCCATGCGGTGCGGCAGTCACCGTCGAACCCGGTGTCTATCTGCCCGGCAGAGGCGGTGTCCGTATCGAGGACACGCTGGTGGTCCGTGCGGGCGCTCCCGAGCTCCTGACCACCACCGACAAGACATTCACGGTCATCTAGGCGCGCCACGCGCGTCTGGGTGACCTCAAGGCGCGCTCGCGCGCGGACCGTGCGCCCGATGATCGGGTGAGAGGAAGAGACACACGTGGCAAGTACCGCAGATTTCAAGAACGGCCTGGTTCTCCGGATGGACGATCAGCTGTGGCAGATCCAGGAGTTCCAGCACGTCAAGCCCGGCAAGGGCCCGGCCTTCGTGCGCACCAAGATCAAGAACGTGCTGTCGGGCAAGACCGTCGACAAGACGTTCAACGCCGGCGTCAAGGTGGAGACCGCGACGGTCGATCGTCGCGACATGACCTACCTGTACAACGACGGCTCCGATTTCGTGTTCATGGACGCCGAGAACTACGAGCAGGTCTCGATCTCGCCGCAGACCATGGGCGACGAGTCCCGCTTCCTGCTCGAGGAGATGCGCGTGCAGGTCGCGATGCACGAGGGCAACCCGCTCTATGTCGAGTTGCCGGTCACCGTCGAGCTGATCGTGTCGCACACCGACCCCGGCGTACAGGGCGACCGCTCCACCGGCGGGACCAAGCCGGCGACGCTCGAGACCGGCGCCGAGATCGCCGTCCCGTTGTTCATCAACACCGGCGACAAGCTCAAGGTCGACTCGCGCGACGGAAACTATCTGGGGCGCGTGAACTCGTGATCCGTGCGGCAACCCCGAGGTGGGTGCGATCGGTGCGCTGCACCCGACCCGTGATCCGGTGAAGAAGCCCGGGACACGGCACAAGGCACGCCAACGCGCCGTCGACCTGCTGTTCGAGGCCGAGGCCAAGAACGTCGCCCCGATGGACCTCGTAGTGCAGCGGCGTGAGTTGGTCGTCGACGACGAGAGCATCGGGATGATCCACCCGTACACCGCGCGCGTCATCGAGGGCCTGGCCACCGACCACGCGCAGATCGACGCGGTGCTCGAGTCGCACCTGCGGGAGTGGACGCTGCCGCGGCTGCCCGCCGTCGACCGTGCGATCCTCCGCCTGGCCGCGTGGGAGCTGTTCAACACCCATGACGTCCCACCGGTCGTCGTGGTCGACGAGGCCGTGGAACTGGCCAAGGAACTGTCCACCGACGACTCACCCGCGTTCGTCAACGGCGTCCTCGGGCGCATCGTCGAACTCGCCCCGCAGGTGCGTGCCGCGGCCCAGGCCACCGCTCCGGCCGCCGATCCCGACGGCGAGTGATCCACCTCGCACGATCCGGGCTCCGCGCGCCACGACTGCTAGGGTTCTCGACGACAGACATCCTTTAACGATCCGTCCAGTGAGGCGGAGAAGGAGGTCGGTTGGTGACACCGACTGACGGCGCTCCCGGCACCTCTCGAGTTCTCCTCGACGCCGGGGACGTGACCCGAACCATCGCTCGCATGGCGCATCAGGTGATCGAGAAGACCGCCGTCGACGCCCCCGACGCCCCACGGGTCATCCTCATCGGGATCCCCACCCGCGGGATCAGTCTCGCGCGGCGACTCGCCGCCCGAATCCAGGAGTTCTCCGGAGTCGACATCCCGGTCGGGTTCCTCGACATCACCCTCTACCGCGACGATCTGCGGGCCAAGCCGCACCGCCCGCTCGAACGGACGTCGGTCCCTCCGGGCGGTGTCGACTCCGCGCTGGTGATCCTCGTCGACGACGTCCTGTACTCCGGGCGCACCATCCGCGCCGCGCTCGACGCACTCCGCGACCTCGGTCGCCCCGCGGCGGTGCAGCTGGCCGTGCTCATCGACCGCGGCCACCGTGAACTGCCGTTCCGCGCCGACTACGTCGGCAAGAACATCCCGACCTCGCGCTCGGAGGACGTCTCGGTGCAGCTCGACGAGCACGACGGCATCGATCAGGTACTGCTGGGCGAGCGGCGAGGTCTCTGATGCGACATCTGTTGTCGGTCACCGACCTGGACGTCTCCGAGGCCGTCGGTCTGCTCGACGAGGCCGAGCGGTTCGAGCAGGCGCTCGTCGGCCGCGAGGTCCGCAAACTGCCCACCCTGCGCGGACGCACCGTGATGACCATGTTCTACGAGAACTCCACCCGCACCCGGGTGTCGTTCGAGGTCGCGGGCAAGTGGATGAGCGCCGACGTGATCAACGTCAGCGCGTCGACCTCATCGGTCGGCAAGGGGGAGTCGTTGCGCGACACCGCCAAGACCCTGCACGCCGCGGGTGCCGACGCACTCATCATCCGACACCCCGCGTCCGGCGCGGCCCATCAGATCGCCCGGTGGACCGACGAGGACGGTGGCGGCCCGGCGATCATCAACGCCGGCGACGGCACCCACGAGCACCCGACCCAGGCGTTGCTCGACGCGTTGACGCTGCGCCAACGCCTCGGATCGCTCGACGGTGCACGCGTGGCGATCGTCGGCGACATCCTGCACTCGCGTGTGGCGCGGTCCAACGCGCACCTGCTCGCGATGCTCGGCGTGCACGTGGTGCTCGTCGCGCCCCCCACACTGCTGCCGGTCGGTGTCGAGTCGTGGCCGGTCGAGGTGTCACATCATCTCGACGCCGTGCTGCCCGGACTCGACGCCGTGATGGTGCTGCGGGTACAGGCCGAACGCATGAACGGCGGGTTCTTCCCATCGGCCCGCGAGTACTCGATCCGCTATGGGCTCAACGACAAACGCATGGCGATGCTCGACGACCACGCGGTGGTGCTGCATCCCGGACCGATGTTGCGCGGCATGGAGATCGGATACTCGGTGGCCGACTCACCGCGCGCCACGGTGCTGCAGCAGGTGAGCAACGGAGTCCACATGCGTATGGCGGTGCTGTTCCGACTCCTCGTCGGGACCGACGACTCGGAAGGTGGCGGGATATGACGCGCGCGAGCGGCTCGCTGGTGATCGCCGACGTACGGCTCTACGGCGAGGGCGACCCGGTGGACGTGGTGATCGCCGACGGCGAGATCACCGACATCGGTCCCGGTCTGGCCGACGGCGTCGACGAGGTGATCGACGGTCGTGGCGGCGTGCTGCTGCCCGGCTTCGTCGACCTGCACACCCACCTGCGCGAGCCCGGTCGCGAGGACACCGAGACCATCGAGACCGGTTCGGCGGCAGCGGCTCTCGGTGGCTACACCGCCGTGTTCGCCATGGCCAACACCGACCCCGTCGCCGACACCGCGGTACTCACCGACCACGTCTGGCGACGCGGTCAGGCCGTCGGCCTGGTCGACGTCCATCCGGTGGGCGCGGTGACCGTCGGGCTGCAGGGCACCCAGCTCGCCGAGCTCGGCGCCATGGCCGACGGCGATGCGCGCGTGAAGATGTTCAGCGACGACGGCAGATGCGTACACGATCCGCTGCTCATGCGCCGCGCACTGGAGTACGCGCGCGGGCTCGGCGTCCTGATCGCCCAGCACGCCGAGGAACCCCGGCTGACCGTGGGCGCGATCGCCCACGAGGGACCGAACGCGGCGCGTCTCGGCCTGGCCGGTTGGCCGCGCTCGGCCGAGGAGTCCATCGTCGCCCGCGACGCGATCCTGGCACGCGATGCCGGCGGGCGCGTGCACATCTGTCACGCCTCGACGGCGGGCACGGTGGAACTGCTCCGCTGGGCCAAGGCGCAGGGCATCGCCATCACCGCCGAGGTCACCCCGCACCACCTGCTGCTCGACGACTCGCGACTGCAGACCTATGACGCCGTCAACAAGGTGAACCCGCCGCTGCGCGAGGACTCCGACTGCGTCGCCCTGCGCGCGGCGTTGGCCGAGGGCGTCATCGACTGTGTCGCCACCGACCACGCACCGCACGCCGAGCAGGAGAAGTGCTGCGAGTTCGCCGCGGCCCGGCCGGGCATGCTCGGTCTGCAGACGGCGCTGTCGGTCATCGCCGCGACCATGGTCGTCGACGGGGCCCTCGACTGGCGCGGCGTCGCCCGGGTCATGAGTGAACGGCCCGCGGAGATCGTCGGACTGCCCGACCAGGGCCGTCCCATCGCGGTCGGTGAACCCGCCAACCTGACCGTCGTCGACCCGGACGCCACCTGGACGGTGGACGCGTCGGCACTGGCGAGCCGGTCGGCGAACACGCCGTTCGACTCGATGACCCTGCCCGCGCGGGTGGTCGCGACCGTGTTGCGCGGGCGGGTCACCGCGATCGACGGAGAGGTGCGTTTCCGGTGAACTCCATCGTGATCATCGCGATCGTGGTCGTGGCGTGGGGCGGCATCGTCGGTCTCATGCTGCTCGGCTGGCGCAACCGCGGACGACGTCAGCAGGACGTCATCGGTGCCTTCCCGGACGTCCCGACCGACCCGGGTGTCCTCCTGCTCGGCCCCGACACCGGCGTCTACGTCGGGTCGACGGTCGCACCGAGTTGGCAGGACCGCGTCGCGGTCGGCGACTACGGCGACCGCGCGTCAGCGGAGTTCTCGAACTTCGACACCGGGATCCTGATCAGCCGGTCCGGTGCGAACCCGATCTGGATCCCCCGCGAATCGATCACCGCGATCCGCACCGAGCGCGGGCTCGCGGGCAAGGTGATGACCGCCGACGGCGTGCTCGTCATCCGGTGGACGCTGCCCTCGGGCACCGAGATCGACTCGGGCCTGCGCGGCGACGACAAGCTGCGCTACCCCGACTGGACGGCGCTCGACCCCCGCGCGGTGACGCCCACCGAATCCGACACATCCACACCCGGCGACGCGGCAGCCCCGACCGCCGACGAGACATCGAAGGACGACCACTGATGACCTCCGCCCTATTGATACTGGAGAACGGGCAGGTGTTCACCGGTCAGGCCTACGGCGCCACCGGTCAGACCCTGGGCGAAGCGGTGTTCTGCACCGCGATGACCGGGTACCAGGAGACGCTCACGGACCCCAGCTACCACCGCCAGATCGTGGTCGCCACCGCGCCGCAGATCGGCAACACCGGCTGGAACACGGCCGACGACGAGAGCCGCGGCGGCAAGATCTGGGTCGCCGGCTACGCCGTGCGCAACCCGACCCGCCGAGTGTCGAGCTGGCGCGCCACCAGCACCCTCGACGAGGAGCTGGTGCGGCAGGGGATCGTCGGGATCTCCGGCATCGACACCCGCGCGCTGACCCGGGTGCTCCGCGACCACGGGTCGATGCGCGCAGGGGTCTTCTCCGGGGATGCCCTCGCCGAGACCGACGTCCTGCTCGAGCGGGTCCGCACGGCCCCGTCGATGGCCGGTGCCGATCTCGCCGGTGAGGTCAGCACCGACGCCGACTACGTCGTCGAGCCCGATGGGGAGCATCGGTTCACCGTCGCCGCCATCGATCTCGGCATCAAGACCAACACCCCGCGCATGTTCGCCCAGCGCGGTGTCCGAGTGCACGTGTTCCCGTCGACCGTCGACCCGCAGGCCGTCATCGACCTCGCGCCCGACGGGGTGTTCCTGTCCAACGGACCGGGGGACCCGGCCACCGCCGACGGCGCGGTCGCACTGACCCGCAGCGTGCTCGAACAACGGATCCCGTTGCTGGGCATCTGTTTCGGCAACCAGATCCTCGGCCGCGCACTGGGCCGAGGAACGTACAAGATGAAGTTCGGTCACCGCGGCATCAACATCCCGGTCATCGACCACACGACCGGACTGGTCTCGATCACCGCGCAGAACCACGGCTTCGCCCTCGAGGGTGAGGCGGGCGAGGAGTTCGACACCGACTTCGGGCGCGCCCGCGTGAGCCACACCTGCGCCAACGACGGCACCGTCGAGGGCGTCGAACTCCTCGACGGCCAGGCGTTCTCGGTGCAGTACCACCCGGAGGCCGCAGCCGGTCCGCACGATGCCGCCTACCTCTTCGACCGTTTCTCCACCGTGATGCAAGGAGCCCGTGCCTGATGCCCCGCCGCACCGACATCTCCCACGTCCTGGTGATCGGGTCGGGTCCGATCGTCATCGGACAGGCCTGCGAGTTCGACTACTCCGGAACCCAGGCGTGCCGCGTCCTGCGCGCCGAGGGGCTGCGCGTCAGCCTGGTGAACTCGAACCCGGCCACGATCATGACCGACCCCGAGTTCGCCGACGCGACCTACATCGAGCCGATCACCGCCGAATACGTCGAGAAGGTCATCACCACCGAGCGTGACGCCGGCCATCCGATCGACGCCGTCCTGGCCACGCTGGGCGGACAGACCGCGCTGAACTGCGCCGTCGCACTGCACGAGCAGGGCATCCTCGAGCGCTACGACATCGAGCTGATCGGCGCCGACTTCGAGGCCATCCAGCGCGGCGAGGACCGGCAGAAGTTCAAGGACATCGTCGCCAAGGTCGGCGGCGAGAGCGCTCGCTCGCGCGTGTGTTTCACCATGGCCGAATGTCATGACACGGTCGCCGAACTCGGGTATCCCGTCGTGGTCCGGCCGTCGTTCACCATGGGCGGGCTGGGCT
>NZ_JAEMTF010000190.1 GCF_016462415.1 Williamsia sp.
ACCCACCCGGTAGGGTGGACTCGCCTCGACCCGCCCGGGCGCACCCCGTGGTGCGTGTCTCGCGACGAGGCAGACCAGGGTGCTGTCAGGCGATGACAGTTGCCGCGAATCGGCGTGAGGACATCAGGTGCAGACCCATGAGATCAGGAAGCGATTCCTCGATCACTTCATCCGTGCCGGTCACACCGAGATCCCCAGCGCGTCGCTGATCCTGGACGATCCGAACCTGCTGTTCGTCAACGCGGGCATGGTCCCGTTCAAGCCGTACTTCCTCGGGGAGCAGACGCCGCCGTCCGAGCGCGCGACCAGCATCCAGAAGTGTGTCCGCACCCTCGACATCGAGGAGGTGGGCATCACCACCCGCCACAACACCTTCTTCCAGATGGCGGGCAACTTCTCCTTCGGGGACTACTTCAAGCGCGAGGCCATCGGTTTCGCGTGGTCGCTGCTCACCGGGTCGATCGACGACGGCGGGTTCGGTATCGACCCGACCCGCCTGTGGCCGACGGTGTACCTCGACGACGATGAGGCCGAGGCCATCTGGCGCGACGAGATCGGTGTCCCCGCCGAGCGGATCCAGCGCCGTGGGATGGCCGACAACTACTGGTCGATGGGCGTCCCCGGGCCCTGCGGTCCCTGCTCGGAGATCTTCTACGACCGCGGCCCCGACTACGGCGTCGAGGGCGGGCCCGAAGCCGACGAGGACCGCTACATCGAGATCTGGAATCTCGTGTTCATGCAGAACCAGCGCGGACCGGGCATCGGCAAGGACAACTACGAGATCCTCGGCCCGTTGCCGCGGCAGAACATCGACACCGGCATGGGCATCGAGCGCGTCGCCTGCATCCTGCAGGACGTCGACAACGTCTACGAGACCGATCTGCTCAAGCCGGTCATCGACGTCGCCGCCCGGCTGACCGGCCGCGCCTACGGCTCCTCGGCGGCCGACGACGTCCGGTTCCGCGTCATCGCCGACCACACCCGGACCGCGGTCATGCTGATCTCCGACGGAGTGCTGCCGGGCAACGACGGTCGCGGTTACGTGCTGCGCCGACTGCTGCGCCGCATCGTGCGGTCGGCCCGCCTGCTGGGTGCCACCGAGGCCACCATGGCGGAATTCGTCGACACCGTGCTCGCCACCATGGCGCAGTCCTACCCGGTGCTCACCGATGACGCCGGTCGGATCCGGGCGGTCGCCGTCCGCGAGGAGGACGCCTTCCTCGCCACCCTGTCGGCCGGATCGAAGCTGTTCGACGACGCGGCCGCGTCGACCGCGGGTGCCGGGCGTACCCAGATCTCCGGTCGCGACGCCTTCGCCCTGCACGACACCTACGGGTTCCCGATCGACCTCACGCTCGAGATGGCCGCCGAGGCGGGACTGTCGGTCGACGAGCAGGGATTCGCCGACCTGATGGCCGAGCAGCGTCAGCGGGCCAAGGCCGACGCGAACGCCAACAAGAAGTCCCACGCCGATCTGTCGGTGTACCGGGAGTTCCTCGATCGTGGACCCACCGAGTTCACCGGTTTCGACGAACTGGTCTCCGAGGCACGGGTTCTGGGGATCGTCGACGGCGGCGTGAGCCTGCCCGTCGCGGGTGCCGGGCGCGACGTGGAGATCATCCTCGACCGCAGCCCCCTCTACGCCGAATCGGGTGGACAGACCGCCGACGTCGGGACCATCACCACCAGTTCGGGCATGCGCGCGCGGGTCACCGACGTGCAGAAGATCGCGAAATCGGTGTGGAGCCATGCCGTGACGATCGAATCCGGTGAGGTCACCGTCGGCGACGACGTGATCGCCCAGGTCGACTCACAGTGGCGCCGTGGCGCCACGCAGGGACACTCCGGCACCCACCTCGTCGGTGCCGCGCTGCGTCAGGTCCTCGGATCCGATGCGACGCAGGCGGGTTCGCTCAACCGGCCCGGCTACCTCCGGTTCGACTTCCGTGCGCAGGGCCCGGTCACCGACACCCAGCGCGACGAGATCGAGGAGATCGCCAACACCGCGGTCGAATCCGATTTCCCGGTCCACACCTTCGAGACCGGACTCGACGAGGCCAGGGCGATGGGTGCGATGGCGCTGTTCGGTGAGAACTACGGCGACATCGTCCGCGTGGTCGAGATCGGCGGTCCGTTCTCGATGGAACTCTGCGGCGGTACCCATGTCGGGTCGTCGGCGCAGGTCGGTCCCGTGACCCTGCTCGGTGAGTCGTCGGTGGGCTCGGGCATCCGACGCGTCGAGGCCTACGTCGGTCTCGACTCCTACCGCTACCTCGCCAAGGAGCGGGCGCTGCTCGGGGCGCTGTCGTCGTCACTGAAGGTGCCCAGCGATCAGGTGCCCGACCGTGTCGCGACCATCGTCGAACGTCTGCGTGACGCCGAGAAGCAGATCGAGCGGATGCGTGCCGAGTCGGCTCGGGCCTCGGCGGCGTCCCTGATCGACGACGCGGAGCGGATCGGTTCGGTCCTCGTGGTCGCCGCCCGCCTGCCGGACGGTCTCGCCGCGGGCGATCTGCGTGCCCTGGCGACCGACCTGCGTGGTCGGGTGTCCGCCGAACCGGCTGTCGTCGCCCTCTTCTCGGTCGCCGGTGACAAGGTGCCGTTCGTCGTCGCCGTCACCGACGCGGCCCGGGACACCGGCGTCGCGGCCGGAGCCGTCGTCACCGAGATCGCCCCTCTCGTCGGGGGACGGGGCGGTGGCAAGCCCGATCTCGCGCAGGGCTCGGGCAGTGACGCCGCGGGCATCGACGCCGCGCTCGCACGGATCCGCGAGCTCGCCGACGTCACCCGAGGCGGGGCAGGCGGGTGAGCGGGCTGCTCCCGCGCGGCCGTCGACTCGCCGTTGACGTGGGGAGTGTGCGGATCGGGGTCGCCTCGTGTGATCCTGACGGCATGCTCGCCACCCCCGTCGAGACCGTTGCGCGCACATCCGACGGTCGCGACCTGACCCGCATCGCCGAACTGGTGGCGGAGTACGAGGCGGTCGAGGTCATCGTCGGGCTCCCGACCACCCTGCGCGGCGAGCACGGTGCCGCCGCGGACGCGGCCACCGGTTTCGGCGCCCGGATCTCGCGACGCATCGATCCCGTCCCCGTGGTCTTCCACGACGAGCGGCTGACCACCGTCGCCGCCACCGCCATGCTGCGCGCGAGCGGACGGTCGACGCGATCGCACAAAGCGGTGATCGATCAGGCGGCGGCCGTCGCCATCCTGCAGTCCTGGTTGGATCTGCGCACCCGCCAGGACTCGGTCAGTGGGCCCGCCGGTGAGTGACCAACCGAATCGGCACCGTCGCCGAGCCCCGGGTGAGAACCAGACCCCCGAAGAGGCCGATCGCCTCCGCCGACTCCTCGAGAACGGCGGCGGTGGACCGCAGCGGCATCGCCGCGCCGGCCGCGGCCGTCCCGACGACTCGGGTGTGATCCCGCGGGTACCGCGAGACACCCCCCGCCCGGGCGGCGACAGCGCCTGGCAGGAACCGGACCGTCGCGCGCGACCCCGCGTCATCCCGCCCACCGCGCCGGGAC
>NZ_JAEMTF010000116.1 GCF_016462415.1 Williamsia sp.
GCGTCAGATGTAGTGCGCGCGTCCCGGGACGATCCGGGTGTGCACACCGCGTAGCGCGCTGAGGACTGCGATCCCGGCGATCACGATGCCGAGGACCCACAGCCACTGCGCGCCCACGATGAGGCCCAGCGTTATCAGGATCAATCCGAATACGGTCATGATGGAACTCCCCTCGTGGATGCCGATCACGTCATCGGGACAGGCGGTACATTCTCGGCTTGTATGCCGAGAAACGTGTGGGCTCAGGCGTACTCGACGGGCAACCGCTTGACGCCGTTGAGCCAACCCGACCGCAGGCGATCGGGCTCCGCGGTCTTGTGGATGTCGGGCATGTGGTCGGCGATGGCGTTGAAGATCAGGTTGATCTCCATGCGCGCCAGGTTGGCACCGATGCAGTAGTGGGTTCCGTGACCACCGAAGCCGACGTGCGGGTTCGGGTCGCGCGTGATGTCGAAGGTGAAGGGGTCGGTGAAGACCTCTTCGTCGTAGTTGGCCGAGCCGTAGAACATCCCGACCCGCTGCCCCTTCTTGATCTCCACGCCGTCGAGCACGAGATCCTCACGCGCGGTGCGCTGGAACGAGTTGACCGGGGTTGCCCAGCGGACGATCTCGTCGGCGGTCGTGGCCGGCCGCTCGCGCTTGAACAACTCCCACTGATCGGGGTTGTCGAGGAACGCGTTCATGCCGTGGCTGATCGCGTTACGCGTCGTCTCGTTGCCCGCGACCGAGAGCAGGATGAAGAAGTAACCGAACTCGATCTCGTCGAGGGACTGGCCGTCGATGTCGGCGTTGACGAGCGTGGAGACGATGTCGTCGACCGGACAGGCCTTGCGCGACTCGGCCATCTGGTAGGCGTAACCGAGCACCTCCGCGGACGCGGTGGTCGGGTCGATGGTGAATTCCGGGTCGTCGGCGTTCATCATCGAGTTCGACCACTCGAACAGCTTGTGACGATCCTCCTGCGGCACACCGAGCAGATCGGCGATCGCCTGCAGGGGCAGCTCGACGGCGACCTGGTGGACGAAGTCGCCCTTCCCGGTGGCGGCGGCCTCCTTGACGATGGTCTGCGCGGCGTCGGCCAGCTTCTCCTCGAGACCCTGCACGGCACGCGGGGTGAACGCGCGCGACACCAGCTTGCGCAGGCGGGTGTGCGACGGCGGGTCGTTGTTGATCAGCAGCGCCTTGGTGATCTCCAGCGCCTCGGGCGGCATGTCGTCCTCGAACCGCATGATCACGCCGTTGTCATTGGTCGACCACTGCGCATCGTTCTTGGAGATCTCTCGGATGTGCTCGTGCTTGGTGACCACCCAGTAGCCACCATCGTGAAAACCGCCGCCGGTGCCGGGCTTCTGCGCATTCCACCAGACCGGAGCGGTCTTGCGGAGTTGCGCGAACTCGTCGACCGGCAGTCCCTTGACCAACAGATCCGGACTGGTGAAGTCGAATCCGTCGTGCATGAACGGGCAGGCAGCCGGATCGAGCGCCGCGCTCGTCATACGATTGTCAGAGGTCATGGCGTATTCCCATCGCTATGTGGCCGAACCAGTATCGATACCAGTGGATACGATACCACTGGCACAGGAAGGGTGGGAGTGGCTACACCTGAGATGTCATCATCAGGCTCCGAGTCGTCCGATTCACCCGATTCGGGTGCCCAGGCGCGCGGAGGCCGTCCGCGCGATGCCACCATCGACGCCCGTGTCCTCCCGGTGGTTCGGGAGATGCTGGTCGAAGTGGGATGGAACGACTTCAGCGTGCGCGCGGTCGCCGCACGCACAGGTGTCGGGCGGGCCACCATCTCCCGCCGGTGGGGCACGAAGGCCGAACTCGTGCTGACCGCGGTCCTGCGCGACCGACTCGAGTTCTACGACATCGCCACCGAGAAACCCGACGGGTGGATCGATGCGGTCATCAACCAGAGCCGCACTCTGTTCTCCGACCCCGGCCTACGCGCCGCCATTCCCGGACTGCTGAGCACCTTCGAGTCGGACCCCGCGGTCGGCGAGGCGCTGTGGCAGAGCCTGGCCGGATCGGCGGCGTCGCAGTACGCGGACGCGGCCGAGCCCGCCGATCGCGAGAACGCGGCCAACGACGCTCTCGCGATGATCCTCATCGCGGCCGGGACGGCGTTCTTCGCGAGCGTGCTGCCGGGCGACGTCACGCCCGAGCCGGTCCAGAAGCGCATCGACGCGCTGCTCCGGATGGTCGGCGAGCGTGTCGTCGACAACCAGGTGTTCACCGACGACTGAATGCACCCCCGAGCCGACAGCAGGAGGAGGTCCGCGTGAGCACCGATGACGAGTTCCTCGTCGAGCCCCGTCCGGTCGGGTGGCTGTCGCTTCTGCGGATCGTCGTCCACACGACCGTCGGGTTGGTGGGCGGATGGTTCACCGGTTCCGCGGTGCTGATCGCGGGGTGGATCGGCGTCTCGGTCCTGAACATACGACCCACTGTCGGGGACACGGTGTGCGTCATCGGTATGGCGACGTGGACGGTCATCGCCTGGGTGGGAGCGTTCGCGATCGATCGGTACCGACGTCAGTGGTTGGTGCTGTTCGTCGCGTTCGCGGTCGGGACGTCACTGTTCGCCGCGTTCGCCATCGTCGTCGCCATCCCGTTCGGGGCGAGCATGCGGGACTTCGACTAGACCGTCCGCACGCTCGCCCGCCAGGTCTCAGCGCTTACGACCCAGCACCACGGCGAAGCGCTCGTCGGCGTCGGTCCAGATCTGCTCCACGCCGAAGCCGGCGGTGGCCAGTTCATCGGTGATGCCGGTGCGATGGAACTTCGCGGAGATCTCGGTGCGCATCTCCTCGCCCTCGGTGAACGAGACGTCGAGGTCGAGGTCCGCGATCCGGACGTCCTGGGCGCGGCGTGACCGCAGCCGCATCTCGATCCACTCGTTCTCGGCGTCCCAGATCGCGACGTGCTCGAATCCGTCGAGATCGAAGTCCGCGCCGAGGCGGGCGTTGAGGACCGACAGCACATTGAGGTTGAACTCGGCGGTGACCTGCTGGGCGTCGTCGTAGGCCGGAACCAGCACGGCAGGGTCGATGACCAGGCCGACACCGATGAGCAGGTGCTCGTCGGGCCGCAGCGCGGCGGCGATGTCGGAAAGGAAAGCCGCACGCTGCTCGGGCACGAGGTTCCCGAGCGTCCCGCCGAGGAAGGCGACGGTGCGATTGGGGCGGACCGGGATCGAGGCGACGGTGTCGGTGAAGTCGCTGACGATGCCTGCGACATCGAGACCCGGATACTCCTGCGCCAATTCTTCGACCGCGCCCTGCAGCGCGGTCACCGAGACGTCCTGCGGGACATAGGTCGCCAAGGTGCCGCCCTTGAGGCCGGCGTCGAGCAGCAGGCGCGTCTTCTCCGAGGAGCCCGAACCCAGTTCGACGAGGGTCGTCATCCCGGTGGCGTCGACGATGTCGTCGGCGTGCGCGGCCAGGATCGCCTTCTCGGTACGGGTCGGATAGTACTCGGGCAGCGCGGTGATCTGCTCGAACAGCTTGCTGCCCTGCTCGTCGTAGAACCATTTGGGCTGCAGGTTCTTCGGTGACGCGGTCAATCCGTCGCGGACGTCGTCGACAAGTGACTGGTCGACGTCGTCAGGGCTGATGTGGATCTCGAGTGCCGGCATGGACACGTGGTGCCTCCTGGAGCTGAAGAGAGAAGTCTGGTTGCGCGGAAAGGCGATATCGCCCGGGGTCAGTGGGTCACAACGACTCGACCGTCAGCGCCGTGCGAGTGGCGGTGACGATCGACCGGTCGGGCACCGGGGTCCATCGGGGGTCGTCATCGAAGGGTTCCGACGCGACGAGTACTTCGTCGTCGCCGATGAGGGTGGACAGGGAGTGATGCACGGCGGTGGCCCAGATCGTGGTGCCATCGCAGAGCATCAGGTTCAGTCGCGAGCCGGGTCCCGAGATGTCGAGATCCGCGATGACGCGACGCAACACGTCGGCCGGGGAATGGCTGCGCAGAAGGTGTTTGATGATGAGCCACAGGCCGGCCGAGTCGGTGGCGGCCGGCAGTCGCAGTAGATCGGTCACCGGCACACCCTCGGCCAGCGTCGACAGCGAGGCGGGCCAGTCGGCGACGACCCCGTTGTGACTGAAGGCCCACCCGCCGTCGACGAAGGGGGCGCAGGCGGTGTGGGTGATCGGCATCCCCGTCGTCGCCGATCGGACCGCACCGAGCACGGCCTGCGACCGGGTGTGCGGGAGCACGTCGGTCACCGAGGGGTCCGACCAGATAGGGGCGACACTGCGATGGGAGGTGGCGTCCTTGCCGCCCGCCTCGTCGTCGCTGCCGGGCCACCATGCGACGCCGAAACCGTCGGCGTTGGCGACCGCACTGCACCGCATGTCGGTGGGTGCCCAGGACTGGACGACGAGCGAATGCGAACCGCGGGTGAGGATGTCACCGACACCGACGGCGGGACCGAGATAACCCAGATGACGACACATCTTCTCAGGCGACGTCCCGTGCCAGCCGGAAGCCGGAGAAGATCTGACGGCGGATCGGGTGATCCCAGTTGCGGAACGTCGAACGCACCGCCACCGGGTCGGTCCCGAACGAACCGCCGCGCAGCATCTTGTAGTCGCCGCCGAAGAAGACCTCGGAGTACTCGGGGTAGGGGAACATCGCGAACTCGGGGTAGGCCGTGAAGTCGCTGGAGGTCCATTCCCAGACGTCGCCGAACATCTGCTCCACACCCAGCGCCGACGCCCCGTCGGGGTAGGCACCGATGTCGGCGGGCTCGAGGTGTCGCTGACCGAGGTTCGCCTGCGTGGCGGTGGGATCGTCCTCGCCCCACGGGTAGCGGCCGCCGGAGCGTCCGGTCGCCGGGTCGAAGCGGGCGGCCTTCTCCCATTCGGCCTCGGTGGGTAGACGCTTGCCCGCCCAGCGGGCGAAGGCCTCCGCCTCGTGGAAGCAGACGTGCACGACCGGCTGGTTGGGGCGCACCGGGTTCCGGACACCGAACGCGCGACGCCACCACGAACCGTCACTGTCTCGCTCCCAGAACTGGGGCGCGGTGAGGTCGGCGGTGATGCGGTGTTCCCACCCGCGCACCGACCACAGGTCCCGACGCTCGTACCCTCCGTCGGCGATGAACGCGAGGTACTCCCCGTTGGTCACCGGGAACCGGTCGATCGCATAGGTGGGCAAGTACACCCGATGCGCCGGGCTCTCGTTGTCCAGCGCCCACGGGTCGGTGTCGGTGCCCATGGTGAACTCCCCTGCGGGGACGACGATCTCGTCGCCGGGGACGGCGTTGGCGGCCGGTGGCCTGGGCGCGGTCAATGCGGCCGAACCCGCCCGCAACTGGTGGGTCGCCAACATGGTCTCGTCGTGCTGCTGTTCGTGCTGCGCGATCATCGCGAACGCGAATCCCCGGTCGACAAGGCGATCGCCGGTCAGCGGTGTCGAGTCGAGGACCTCGAGCGCATGAGCGCGCACGGCGGCGGTGTACTCACGGGCCTGGGTCGGATCGAGGATCGGCAAACCCGGACGCGACGACCGCGAGTGTCGGAACGCGTCGTAGAGGTCGTCGAGGTCGGCGCGGATCGGCGCACGACGACCGACCTCCCGGATGAGCCACAGTTCTTCCTGATTACCGATGTGGGCGAGGTCCCACACCAGCGGGCTCATCAGCTCGGAATGTTGGGCTCGCAGTTCGGAATCGGACACGGCGTCGGTGAGTCCGGCGGTGCGCTCACGCGCCCTGCGCAGCACCTCCGCGAGCCGCCTGCGTTCGATGGATCCGGCGTCGGTCGTGGTCATGAGGTGGGTTCCTCTCCTGGCATCACTCCACGGGCGCAGCGCGCAGCGGCGGCCCCGAGGATCTCTCGCTCGTCGGCGGTGTCGGTCGCGTCGGCCGCCAGGGTCAGCAATCGGTGTGCGGCCGTGCGTAGCTCGGCGTCCTCGAGTCCGCATCGGGCCGCGCGCGTCCACGCGTCGGCGGTCGGTGCGGCGATCTCGGTGGCCGCGTCGGCGACGGGGTCACCGGACATCAGGGAGGCCAGGGCAGCGATCGGCACGCCCCACAACCCGTCGGGCTGGCCGTCGAGGTAGCGCACCTCGAGGTAGCCCTTGGGTCGGACCATCGGGAACACGGTGCTGACGTGGTAGTCGAGGTCGTCGGCGGTGGGACGACGCCCGACCCGCTCGTCGAGTCGCCCGTCCATCCAGTCACCGAGAGTCGCTCCCGCGGGCGGCGACCACAGCGTCCCGTCGGCGCACCGGACGCACAGCAGCGGGATGTCGAGCACCCACGCGGTGTAGTCGTCGACGGTCTGGGCCGGCGGCGGGATGCGGGTGCGGTCGATCTCGAGCCAGGCCCGCATGCGTTGCGATGCCCAGCGCTGATCGCTCGCGCCGTGCAGGTCGGGAGAATTCGCGAACGCCGCGATCAGGGCCGGCCCCATGGTGTGCAGCAGCGTCCAGCGTGCAACCGCTTTCTCGACGTCGGCACCGGCGTCGAAGGCCACCTGGACGGCGGCGGTGTTGCACATCATCAACCGACCGAACTGGCCACGACGGGCGAAGGACTCCTCCATGGCGCGATACCGCTCGGTGGTCAACAACCGGTGCGGGGGGCGGACGCCGTCAGCGGCTCCGCCGACCATCTCGATCCCACGGGTGGCGAGCAGCGCCCGCAGTTGTCGCTCATCGGAGGCCAGCGCCCGGCGGAGTGACGGCACATCCGTCTCGGGACTGCTGGAGAGTTCGACCTGCCCACCCGGCTCGACGGAGACAACACTTCCGGAGTTCAGCGGGGCCCCGGGTGATCCCGGGTCGATCGATTGCGGTGCGTGCGGGCCGAGGGCGACCGCGAGGTCGGCGAGCTCGGGCCGAGGTGAGTCGTCGGTGAGTGCACGCGCGCGAGGTGACGGGTCGACCGTGTCGACGCGTCGTGTGAACCATTCGAGTTCGGCACCGATGAGTCGAGGTGGCCCCAACTTGAAGCAGACGCGCGTCAGGTGCGCGGCCGCGGCGGGACGAGAACTGATCTCGTCGGTACTCGTGGTCATCGAATCTCCGTGTCAGGCGTGGTCGCGGTGTCGGGCGATCGCCGGGCACCTGGGCTGCTTCAGGTGTCTCGGACGTCGTCGTCGGCAACATCAGGGCGCTGCGGATATTCCGGGCACTTCCACCGATGTTACGGAGTTCTCGGCCGACTGCCGAGACTTTACGAGCGTCCGGTGGCGGTCGTCGAGCGCGTGGATTCGACGCTACCCGAGTGGTCGGACAACGATCGTGACGGATTCGTGACGCCCACCGGAAGAGTCAGGACGAATCGGGCACCTCCGACATGCGGGACGCACACGACGTCGCCGCCGTGCGCCCGGGCGAGGGCGCGCGCGATCGGCAGGCCGAGCCCGGCACCGACACTGGCCCGGGATTCCTCGAGGCGGACCAGTCGCTCGAAGATGCGCTCGCGCTCGTCGTCGGGCACGCCGGGGCCCTGGTCGGTGACGGTCACCGTCGCGACGGTGTCGGTGACCGCCACGTCGGCGTCGATGGTCCCGCCCGGAGGTGTCACGCGCACGGCGTTGTCGATGAGGTTGGCGACCACCTGACCGATGCGGCCCGCGTCGACCGACACGGGCACGGCAGGCGATCCGGTCAGCTCGATCTGTGTCCCGGGGTTCACCAGGCGCGAGCGTTCGGCGGCCACCGAGACCACCTCGACGAGGTCGGCGTCGGCTCGGACCAGGGCTGGATCGGCGTCGATGCGCGCGAGATCGAGCAGGTCGTCGACGAGCCGGGCGGCATGCCGCGACTCCCCCAGCAGCAGCTCGGTCCAGCGGGGCAGCCGGTCGGGTCGTGAGGTCCCGTCGCGACTCAACGACTCCGCCACCGCCGACAGCCCGGCGATGGGGGTCCGCAGTTCATGGGCGGCGTCGGCGAGGAAGCGTTTGGTCTCCGCCTCGGCGCGGCGTGCGACGTCGGCGGCTGCCCGCTCCGCCGCCTCGGCCGACTCGAGCGCGTCGAGCATCTCGTCCACCGACCCCGCCGCGCGACCGAGCTCGGTGTCGGGCGACTGTGGCCGGACTCGCCGGCCGCGGTCGCCGGAGGTGATGCCGCGGGCCACCGCGACCATCGCGTCGAGCGGTCGCAACGCACGACGGACCGCGACGACCATCGCCAATGCAGCGATGAGCAGCGTCGCCGCGCCGGCGCCGGCCATCAGCCACCGCAGCTGGTGACGGACCTGGGTGATGGAGGTGGTGTCGCCGAGCAGCGTCAGCATGGAACCGTCCGGCAGGCGACGGGACACCACGAGCGAATCGGTGGCCGGTCGGGGCGGTCCCCGGTCCGGTCCGATTCCGGGACCCTGCGGGCGCCCGGACGGATCACCGGGCGTACCCGGTCCGCGTCCACCGTCGGGTGGGGTCGGTACCGGTGCGTCGCCGGTGTCGGCCTCGGTCGGCAGCTGCGGTGGTCCGCCGTAGACGGTGCCGTCGCTGGTCTGCAGCCGCACTCGGATCGCGTCGCCCTGCAACGCCGACACCAGATCCTGTGGGCTGTAACCCTCAGCGGCCAGGGACACCGACCGGTCGGCGCGGTCTTTCAGTCGGGCCGAGAGGTCGCTGCGCAGTTGGTGTCCGAGCGCGATGTCGACCGAGACGCCGACCACCACGAGCAGGAACGCGAACAGCGCGACGACAACGATCAGTACGCGGCGCCGCAGGGACGGCGTGGCCGTGGTGGGCCCGTCACCGTCCGGCGCGGTCCGCGCCCGCCTGCGCGCGGGCCACCGCGGTCTCACCGGTCCACCCGCAGTACATATCCGAGTCCGCGCACCGTGTGGATCAGCCGCGGGCCGTGGGCCTCCATCTTGCGGCGCAGTGCGCTGACGTGGACCTCGACGAGGTTGACGTCGTACGCGTCGTACCCCCAGACCGCCTGCAGGATCTGAGGTTTGGTGACTGTGCGGCCGCGCTGGTTGACCAGGAACTCGGCGAGCCGGAGTTCGGTCGCGGTCACGTCGAGGACGGAGTCGCCGCGCGTGACGGTGCCCGCGTCGGAATCGACGAGCAGGTCCCCGACCGACACCGCGGTCTCGGCACGGCCACGTCGCCGCAACACCGCCGACGCCCGGGCGAGCAGTTCGTCGAGCAGAAAGGGCTTCACCAGGTAGTCGTCGGCGCCGCCGGTGAGTCCGCGCAGCCGATCGTCGATGTGGTCGCGCGCGGTCACCATGATGATCCCGGCGTCACAGCGCTGGCGGATGACCTCGATGAGGTCGAAACCGTCTCGCCCGCCCGGCAGCATCACGTCGAGGATGAACAGGTCGGGCCGACGGCCGTCGATGATCTGCTCGAGGTCGTCCCCCGACACGGCGCCGTGCGCGGCGTACCCGGCGTCGGCGAAGGCGGCCACGACGGGTTCGCGGATCGCGTCGGAGTCCTCGACGACCACCACCCGCCGTGCGGTGCGGAAGTCCTGCTTCTTGTCGGCCACACCTCAATTGTTGTCACACGCCTGAAGCTGCGCTGAAGAGTTGCTGCCCGAGCCCGGACCTTCAGGGTGACTTCAGCCTGCGCCGTCACCGTCGGATCAGTCGAGATCAACCCGAACACACGAAGGAGCACGACATGGCTGACAAGAATTCGCCCTCCGGCCCGGACGACAACCCCACCAGCAGGATGGAGCCGGTCGGCCAGGGGCAGTCACCCTCGACCGCCCCGATCGAGGGCCCGACCGCGTACTCAGCGACCACGCCACCGCCCGCTGAACAGCCCGTGGCGACGCAGTCCCGTTGGTCGCGCATGCGCAGCCAGGCCGGCACCAAGCCGTGGGTCCCGGTGACCGCGGTCGGTGTGGGCGCGGCGATCATCGGCGCCGTCGTCGCGTCGGCTGTCTTCCTGGCCAACCCCGTGCACGAGGACGTGAGCAACGCGTCGTCGAGCAGCGCACTGCCCGCCTCCGGCGGCCCGGGCGAGTCCGGTGCACCCGCGGCGCCGGGCGAGTCCGGTGCACCCGCGGCGCCGGACGCGAACGGCGGTCCGCAGGGCGGCCCTGCCGGACCTGATGGCAAGGGAGCGCCCGATGCGAAGGGCGGCCCCGGTGGGCCGGGCGAGAAGGGCGGCCCGATGTGCATGCCCGCCCCGGACGGCAAGGGCGGCCCGCAGGGCGGTCCCGGCGCCGGACCCGACGGCAAGGACGCGCCGAAGCCACCGGCCGCAGGCCAGGGAGCACCGACACCTCCAGCAGCGGGCCAGGGAGCACCGACACCTCCGGCCCCGGCCACCGGCAAGTAATCCGCCGATGAGAAAAGACCGGAAGGCGAGGGTCCAGTGGGCCGTCGTCTTCCGGTCTTTCGTTCTCGGTTCAGCGGGAGGTCAGGCCTCGTCCGCCGGTGCCACGTAGGTGTCGGGCTCCTCGGCGATCTCCTCGTGACGTTCACGAGCGCGCTCGAGGTGCTCGGTCAACGGGACGACCGGCTTGTCGGTCGACGTGTCGTCACCGGCGATCATGCGGGCAGTCCGTTGAGCACCTCGGTGAGCTGCTTCTCGGTGTCCACCCCGACCTTCTCGAAGACCAATTTCATTGCTGGGGCGCCGATCTTGGCCGCGCCGTGGAGCTCGATCTCGTTGGTGTAGGTCAGCTCCGTGCCCACGCCGACCGGCTTCACCTCCATCGTCTCGGTGGACGTGGCGGTCTTGTTCTCACCCACCAGGACGATGGTGTCGGCGGTCAGGGTCTTGAGCGTGTAGGTCAGTTCGGTGCTGACGCCGGCGATCTTGGACTCGTTGTGCCAGCTCGATCCGACCTTGACCGGGCCGTCGTCGACGCGCACACACTTCTCGGTTCCCGGATCCCACTCCGTGGCATGCGAGAAGTCGGACAGGTACTCGACGACCTTGTCGGGCGTGGCGTTGACGGTGAAGGTGCGTGAAACAGTAGGCATCCGTGCTCCTAAGGGAGTTGCGTGAGGGCTTGCTACTGAACCCGGCGTACCCCTCCACCGTAACCACACGGATCGCGGTGACCCCGCGCTTCGCGTCCGCCTCGTCCGCTCACACGTGCTCGGTGATGAGCACCGCGACCGTTCCCGGCGTCAACGCCTCGAACACGTGGTCCTCGTCGCCGGGGTAGCTGATGTAGTCGCCGGGTCCCAGCTCGACCGGGGCGTCCGTCGGCCCGGCGCGGGCGCGGCCACTGCCCAGGATGAGGTGTTCCACGACGCCCGGGGCGTGCGGCACCGACGCTCGAACCGAGCCCGGCTCGGCGCGAATGGCGTAGATGTCGCGACGAGCGTTGGGCGGCGACGAGGCGAGCAGGGTGGCGATGTAGTCGGCGTCGCCGGACGCGATGCCCGGCCCATCCCCGGCCCGGATCACCTCCACCCGCCGTGACGGTGGGTCGACCAGACGCGAGAACGGGATGCCGAGGGCGGTGCTCAACGCCCACAGCGTCTCCAGGCTCGGGTTGCCGATGCCCGACTCGAGCTGCGACAGCGTCGACTTCGCGACACTCGCGCGGCGGGCGAGCTCGGCCTGCGACATCCCCGCCGCGACCCGCTCGCGACCCAGCGAGGCTGCGACGCGCTGTTGCGGAGATCGATCTGACACGCCGTTCACCATAGCGGCCGATCGTTCGGGTTGACGAACACCGCAACGAACGTTCACCATGACGAACATGCGTTCGCTCTCTCGGTCATCTACCGCCGTCGACCCGAAGCCGATCCTCGCCGTCGCCCTGTCGGTCGGCATGGTCGGGATCTCGTACGGGGCAACCGCGACGTCGGCCGGTTTCACCTGGTGGCAGGTGGTGCTCATCGCCGCGGCGGTGTTCGGTGCGTCGTCGGAGTTCCTCTTCGTCGGCGTGCTCGCGGCGGGCGCCGGGCCGGTCGCCGCGGTCATGGCCGGACTGCTGGTCAACCTCCGCAACATCGCCTACGGGATGTCGGCGTCGGCCTACCTGAGTCCGGGGGTGCAGTCGCTGGTCGGGGCGCACTTCGTCAACGACGAGACCGTCGCCCTCGCCGCGGACCACGGCGCACCAGCCGATCGTCGACGGGTGTTCTGGTGGGCCGGATCGGCGATGTTCGTCGCGTGGCCGGCCGGCGCCGCCATCGGAGCGGTTCTCGGGACGGTCGCCGGCGACCCGCGCACATGGGGCCTCGACGCGGTGTTCCCGACACTGATCCTGGCGCTGCTCATCCCGATGATGAAAGAGCGCGCGACCGCCGCCGTGGTCGGTGTCGCCGCGGTCATCGCCGTCGTGGTGACACCATTCGTTCCCGCGGGGGTCGGCCCGGTGCTGGCCCTGCTCGCGCTCTGTGTGCTTCCCGTCGTGAGATCCGCGTCGACGGCCACCGACCGATGAGCACGTCGGTATGGATCGGCGTGGCGGTGTTCGCGATCGGCACCTACGCGCTGCGGCTCGGTGGCGTCGGGCTCGTGGGTCGGGCAGGAGGCAGTTCGGTCAGACGCGCCCGCCTCGTCACCGCGGCGGTCGCCGCTCTCCTGGCCGCGGTCGTGATCGGATCCGCGGTGGTCGACGACCACGGTTTCACCGGCGTCGACCGGTTGGCCGGCGTCGCGGTCGGAGGTCTCTTCGCGGTCCGGCGAGCGCCCCTGGTGATCACGCTGATCGCCGCGGCCACCACCACCGGCCTGCTGCGACTGGGCGTCGCTTCCTGAGCCCTTTTCATTAGTTGTTCTAACATTTGGCTTGCGTCAACATGCCGTCCATACGTCCGCCCTAGCGTCCACAGCAGGGGGTCGACGGGGGTCGAGCCAAGGGCGCAGACATGTTCCATCGCATCACCATCCGTTCGGCGGCCACCGTGTCCGTCGTGATCGGCTGCGTCGCAGCCGGGCTCGGCATCACGACGTCGGTCGCCGGCGCCACACCGCCGGCCATCCCGTCGGTCGCGACCGCGAAGTCAGAGCTGGCCGGACTCTCGGTCGTCGCCGAGGGCTCGATGAGTGGCTACTCGCGAGAACAGTTCCCGCACTGGATCACCCAGTCGGGCACGTGCGACACCCGCGAGACGGTTCTCAAGCGCGACGGATCGGGGGTGGTCGTGGGTAGCGACTGCCAGCCGACCGCGGGGTCATGGCGATCGCCGTACGACGGTGTCACCATCACCACCTCCTCAGGAGTCGACGTCGACCACATCGTCCCGCTCGCCGAGGCCTGGCGCTCCGGAGCCGCGTCGTGGACCACCGCACGCCGTCAGGCGTTCGCCAACGATCTGACGAACTCGCAGCTCATCGCGGTGTCGGCGAGCTCCAACCGCTCCAAGGGCGACCAGGACCCGTCCACCTGGCTGCCCCCGGTCAGCTCCTACCGCTGCACCTACGCTCGGATGTGGGTCGGCTCCAAGCACGCGTGGGGTCTGTCACTTCAGTCGAGCGAGAAGTCGACACTCACCTCCCTGCTGAACGGATGCTAGAGATGGCCGAAATGTCCACGATCGTGACCGCCGCCCCGGGCGGGGTGATGACCGACGAGGTCGGCGTGATCACCGGTTCGGTCGAGATCGCCTGCGCCTGCGGCGACGACAACCTGGG
>NZ_JAEMTF010000191.1 GCF_016462415.1 Williamsia sp.
GTCGCGATCGCGCGCTCACCGCGTGCGTTCGGATGGGCCGGGATGAGCTGCGTCGTACCGAGAATCGGCTCGACGTACCGGACACCCGGTGGCGTGCAGGCGGTGTGCCCCACCGACGCCGGGGCCATGTCGACGAAGGTCGCACCGGTCGCCTCGGCGGCGCGGCGCACCGCGAGGTTCAGCGCGTCGGCGACGCTGCGGACATAGGGCGTGTCACCCGGGGCGATCAGGAAGCCGCCGGAACAGTTCCCGGAGCGCGGGAACACCGACGGGTAGCCGACGACGAAGATGCGCGCCCGGGGCGCCTTGGCGCGGATGGCCCGCAACCCCCGTGTCAACGCGGGCTGCGTACGGGCTGCGATCGGAGCGATCAGGGACTGGCCGTACTGCCTGCGGCAGGGGTCGGCCACACCCGGTGTGGTCAGCGCGGCGCGGATACACCGCTGCAGCGTGCCACCGAAGGTCCCGGAGTCGTTGCCGCCCATCATCACGGTGACGATGTCGGTGGTCGGACGGACCGCGTTCAACTGCGCCTGGGTGCCGGGCACACCGGCCTGCGGACCGTAGAAGTCCGCCGTGCGCGCCGACCCACAACTCGCGTCGGTGAGCCGGTAGCCGCGCCGCGCGGCGACGATGTGCGAGAAATTGTTCTGCGATCGGGCGCACGGCAACGGAGCGCCGGGCGCCGGCGGCAGCACACCGGATCCGGCGCTGTAGCTGTCACCGAGGTTGGCGTACTCGACCGGTGCCGGTGCAGCGGAGGCCATCACCGGGGTGACCACCGAGAGGGCCAGGGCGCCGATCACGGCAGCGAACATCTGTCGGTGGAACACCACGGGGAACTCCTGGCTGGCCGGGCAGAGAATTACCAGTTCATCGAAGCGCACTGTGACGTTGCGCCGCAACCACTTCGTCGGTTCTCGTCAGTATTGCCAGTTCTTCGCGGATCCGGTTGGAATCGGGGCCGAACTCGTGGTCGAAGCCGAACGGGACCCGGGAGAGGTGGGCGGTGTCGAGCTGGTTGCGGTAGACCGCGACGAAGGCGACGACGAGGACGGGGATGAGTATCACGGCGATGGTCATGACAGGAACTATGCGATCATCGAGATCGTGCCACCAGTGGCAGCATGGCCATTGTTGGCAAAGTTTCTGCCACACTGGGGTCATGTTGAAAACCGTCGCGGTGATCGTCCAGGAACCGGTGGCCCTGTTCGAGTACGGCGTCATCCACGAGGTCTTCGGGCTCGATCGCACCGAGGACGGTGTACCCGCGTTCGAGTTGCTGATCTGCTCGCCGACCCCGGGCGTTCCGCTGAACAGCGGGAACGGTGCGTTCGTGATCGCGCCCCACCCGCTGTCGGCGGCGCTGGGCGCCGATCTCGTCGCCATCCCGGGCGGACCGGCCGAGAGCGAGCACCTCGACGAGGTGGTGCGAACCCTGCTGGAGGTCGTCGACCGCGGTGGACGGCTGCTGTCGGTGTGCACCGGCGCGTTCCTCATCGCAGCCACCGGCCTGCTCGACGGCAAACGCTGCACGACGCACTGGAAGCACGGGGCGGCGCTCGCCGCGGCCTTCCCCGACACCATCGTCGACACCGACGTGCTGTTCGTCGACGAGTACCCGGTGATCACCAGCGCGGGCACCGCGGCCGGTATCGACGCCTGCCTGCACCTGGTGCGCGAGGAGCACGGACCGGCCGTGGCCAACGCGATCGCCCGGCGGATGGTGGTGCCCCCACATCGCGACGGAGGACAGCGGCAGTATGTCGCCGCCCCCGTTCCGGACTGCTCCACCGACGGTTTCGGGGCCGTGCTCTCGTGGATGCTGGAGAACCTCGACACCGACATCACCGTCGGCGACCTCGCCCGACGGGCCCACATGTCGGCGCGGACCTTCGCCCGGCGCTTCGCCGACGAGGTGGGGACCAGTCCACACCGGTGGCTCACCGAACAGCGGGTGCTGCACGCCCGAAACCTGTTGGAATCGACCGACATCGGCATCGAGGACGTGGCGACGCGCGTCGGCTTCGGTTCGGCCACCCTGCTCCGCCACCACTTCAGCGCCGCGGTCGGGGTGTCGCCGACCGCCTACCGACGTCGCTTCGGATGCTCCGATCAGTCGGTCTCCGCCGACCCGGTGGACGCGGGATCGGTGCTCGCCGAATCGGGTTCCTCGGCGTAGGAGTCCTCGAACGAGATCCGGGGCAGACTCGTCGCCGCGTACATGGCGAGCACCAGGAGCACGAGGAACGCGATCCCGAAGATCACCGCGAACGCGACCAACAGGTAGAACACCACGTCGTAGAGCACACCGTCGACCGGTTCGGCCGCCAGCAGACCGACCGTCGACAACACCGTGCCGAGGAACGCCCACGCGGCCGCGGTCACCCGCGGCGACACGGTGGAGACCCCGAAGAGCCGCTGATAGATCCGGGTCTCGAACTCGTCGACCGCGGCCAGCCGCACCGGGTCCCCACCGGCGAGTTCACGCAGACGAGAGGCGAGTGCGGCCTCACGATCCAGACGCGCCCCCTCCTGACGTCGATATCCGACGTACCCGACGATCGCCACCACCGTGGCCACGATCCCGACGGCCACCACCACTGAGCTGTTCACGCCCGCCACCGTACCGGTATCCGACCAAGCGCTCGGTCAACTCCCGTCGCGGTGGGCGTCCGGTAAATGCGCCGTTGACCTCCACAACCGCGGGCGGGGCTTCTACGATGACTTCGAAATGCGACGTGTCGAACAAACTGCGCGGGCGAATCAGGAGCACCGATGGGCGAGCTGGTCGAGCATTCGAAACGGATCGTCGAGGCGCGCCTCGGCAACAGTTCGGTCCGGGCGATCTCCGGATCGATGGTGGCCTATCAGGGCACGGTGGCGTTCAAGTCGGCCGGCTTCGGTGGCGGTTCCGGGGTCCTGGCCGGCCTCAAGCAGCGCGCCACCGGTGAGAGCCTGTCGCTGATGGAGTGCAGCGGATCCGGAGTGGTGCACCTGGCCGTCAACGGGCAGTACGTCAGTGTGTTGCAGCTGAACAACGAGACCATCCAGGTCGAGTCGCAGCAGCTGCTCGCCATGGCGGGCAACCTGCAGACCAATGTGACCTTCGCCGGTCTCGGCGGGATGAGCAGCGGTCAGGGGTTGTTCACCACCACGGTCACCGGTACGGGGCAGGTGGCGCTGCTCTCGGCCGGTGGACCGTTGATCCACCTCGAGGTGAACCCGAACCTGCCACTGGTCGTCGACCCGGATGCGTTCGTCTCGGCGAAAGGCCAACTGCAGCAGTCGTTCGTCACCGACGTGAGCTGGCGGGACATGGTCGGCGCGGGTGGCGGGGAGGCCTTCTCGCTGCGGTGGCAGGGTTCCGGGGTCGTGTCCATCCAGCCGGCGGAACGGTGAGTGCGCCATGGTCTTCGAGAAGATCAACAGCAAGGTCGTCAAGGTCAACGTCCAGCAGGCAGGAGGGGTCGTCGCACGCAAGGGCGCGATGCTCTTCTACACCGG
>NZ_JAEMTF010000192.1 GCF_016462415.1 Williamsia sp.
GGGGAGACGAACCGCGTCAGATCGACGTTGCCGCCCGAGACGAGCAGCCCCACCCGTTGACCGGCGAAGCGGTCCCGGTTCGCCAGGGCCGCGGCGAGCCCGAGCGCTGCCGTCGGCTCGATCACCAGCTTCATGCGTGTGGCCACCAGGTGCATCGCCGCGATCAACTGCTCGTCGGTGGCGGTGAGGATGTCGGTGACGTGCTCGGCGATGATCGGGAACGTGTGTCGGCCCAGATGGGTGGTCTGGGCGCCGTCGGCGATGGTCCGCGGAGGGTCGATGTGGATGATCTCGCCGGCTCGCAACGACTGTGCCCCGTCGTCGCCGGTGGCCGGCTCGACTCCGAACACCCGGGTGTCAGGGGACAACCCCACGCCGGCGAGCAGTGAACCACTGAGCAGCCCTCCACCGCCGAGCGGGACGAGCAGGGCATCGAGACCCGCCACATCGGCGAACAACTCCGCCGCCGCGGTGCCCTGCCCGGCCAACACGTGGGGATGGTCGTAGGGCGGGATCACCGAACGTCCCTGCGAGGTCGCGATGTCGGTGGCGATGGCCTCGCGGTCCTCGGTGTAGCGGTCGTAGCGGACCACCGTCGCGCCGTACCCCAGCGTCGCATCGACCTTCGGACGCGGCGCGTCGTGCGGCATGACGATGGTCGCGGTGGTGTCGTGCAGGCGAGCCGCAAGCGACAGCGCCTGGGCGTGATTGCCGGACGAGAACGTGACTACTCCGGCCCTGCGCTGATCGGCGGTCAACCTGCTCACCGCGTTGTAGGCGCCGCGAAACTTGAAGGCGCCCATGCGTTGGAAGTTCTCGCACTTGAAGAACAGTGACATCCCTGCCTGCTCGTCGATGATCCGCGAGGTGTGGATCGGGGTGCGGTGGGCGACACCGTCGAGGGTGTCGGCGGCCGCGGCGACATCGTCGAACGTCGGGCTGGCGGGCATGGGCAGACGGTACCTGGGCCGCCACACGGCCCGCGTAGCATCGTTGCGGTGACGAATTGGTCGAGTAGGGACATCCCGGATCAGCAGGGCCGCACCGTGGTCATCACCGGCGCCAACAGTGGCCTCGGCGAGCAGGCGGCGAAGGCGCTCGGGGCCGCAGGCGCGACGGTCATCCTCGCGTGCCGCACCGTCGAGAAGGCGAAGCCGGTGGCGGCAGCGATCGGACCCAACGCATCGGTGGCCGAACTGGACCTGGCCGACCTCGCGTCGGTGCGCCGGTTCGCCGACGGTGTCGACACCGTCGACGTCCTGATCAACAACGCGGGCGTCATGGCGGTGCCGAAGAAACGGACCGCCGACGGTTTCGAGATGCAGCTGGGGACGAACCACCTCGGGCATTTCGCGCTCACCGGACTCCTGCTGCCCAAGATCACCGACCGTGTGGTCACCGTCTCGTCGCTCGCCCACGTGCTCGGCAAGATCGATCTCGACGACCTCAACTACGACCACCGTCGCTACGAGCGCTGGTCGGCCTACGGTCAGTCCAAACTCGCGAACCTGCTGTTCGGGTTCGAGCTGGCCCGCAAACTCGGTCGATCCGGTTCGGCGGTCTCGTCGATGGTCGCCCACCCCGGATACGCGACCACCGGGCTGCAGTCCCATACGCAGTCGATCTACGACCGGATCATGAAGGTCACCAACCTGGTCGGGCAATCGGCGGCCGACGGCGCTCTGCCGGAGTTGTACGCGGCCGCCTCGCCGGATGCGGCATCGGGTGCGTTCTACGGTCCCGGCGGATTCGGTGGCATGCGCGGAGCCCCGACGCTGACCAAACCGATGTCCAAGGCCCGCGACGAAGGTGTCGCACAGGCGCTTTGGATCGCGTCGGAGAAACTCACCGGGGTCACCTACGGCATCTGAGGTCGTCAGCGGTCAGTGGCTGTCGGCGGCGACCCGGACGAACGCTCGGACCAGGGGGTTCGGGTCGGTCGCGCGCCACGCGACGACGAGATGACTGGCTTCGCGGTCGGTCAGCGGCACCACCCGTACGCCGGGCGGTAGGAGCTGATGGATCGGGGCGAGCGCCGATGTCCCGTTCCACAGAACCGACTGGACGCACTCGGAGATCGTCCGCAGCTCGGGTCCGTCGGGGGTGTCGGTGCCCGACCAGTACGCACTCCACAGTGCGTCCGTGCCCTCGGGTAGGCGTACCCACCGTCGGTCGGCGAGCTCGGGCAGCGACAACGAGTCTCGGCCTGCCAGTGGGTCGTCGGTCCGCATGACCACCCCGATGGGGTCACTGCGCAGGACGTGCACTGGGATCCCCGATCGATTGAAGGGGTCCGGGTCAGGGCGACATCGACCGATCCGGCGCGGAGTCCCGCCGTCGGATCGCTCAGGTCGGCCTCCTGGACGATGACGTCGACGTGCGGTTGTCGGTCCCGAAATGTGCCCACCAGGCGGTTTCCGATCTGGTCGGCGGTGTCGGCCAACGTCCCGACGATGATCACCGAGGACCCGCAGGCGGCGGCCACCCGGACGCGGAGTCGCTCGGACTGCTCCAACAGCACGCGGGCCTCGTGGTGCAGGGCAGTGCCGGCCGCGGTGAGGGTGACACCGATGCTGGTGCGTTCGAGCAGGACCACACCGAGTTCGGTCTCCAGTGCCCGGATCGCCCGGCTCAGGGGTGGCTGCGTCATGTTCAGGCGCGCGGCGGCCCGTCCGATGTGCCCCTCGTCAGCGACCGCGACGAAGTAACGCAGCAGTCGCAGCTCCATGCAGCGACGATACCGATCCGGTATCGGGGGTGCCCATCAGGTTGTGGACCTGTCGCGTGGGCGAGGAGAACCATCATTGGTGAAAGGTCCACCGCAACAACAAAAGGAGACACTGTGACCGCCCCCGCAATCGACATCGGCAGCTTTCGATACGACACCACCCGCGCCCTGTTCGACGGATTCGTCGCGTTCGACGGCGTGGACGCGACGATGCGCACCGGCGTCACTCTTCCCGAGATCTTCGAACGGATGATGCGCCGCCGCGAGTTCACCGTCGCCGAGCTCGGGTTGACGTTCTACCTGCGCATGCTCGACACCGGTGACTGCCCGTTCATCGCGCTACCGATCTTCCCGAACCGGGTCTTCCGACACTCGTGCGTGTTCGTCAACGCGCACAGCGGCGTCGAACGACCGGAGGATCTCGTGGATCGGCGAATCGGCGAATTCGGGACGTACGGACAGGATTCCGGGGTGTGGGCCAAGGGCATGCTGTCCGACGAGTACGGGTTCGCGCCGCAGCACAACGAATGGGTCATCGGCGGTCTCGAACACCCGATGCCGCCCTTCGACTTCATCCCACATCCGCATCCGTCCGACGTGCATGTCACGGCTGCACCCGACGGTGCGACCTTGAACCAGATGATCGAGTCCGGCGAGATCGACGCGCTGTTCACCGCGAACGTCCCGCAGTGTGTCCTCGACGGCTCGACGAACGTGCGACGCCTGTTCGTCGACCACGAGACCGTCGAGCG
>NZ_JAEMTF010000117.1:0-2738 GCF_016462415.1 Williamsia sp.
CCTTCTCCGGTGGTGTACCAGAGGCCGTCCATGGCGGCTCGGATCGGTAGGGAATTCGAGCGCCGTTCGTCGTCGGAGGCGAGTGCGAATGTTGCGCCGGCGAGGGCGGCCCAGCGTCCGGCGATGGCGGGGAAGGGGTCGAGGCCGGTGACCGGTGCGGGTGTGGCAGGTGTGGGTTCGAGCACGGCGATGGTCTGCGACAGGAACAGGTCGTGCAGCCACCCGGGTGTGGGTGCGGACATGCGGTGGAGGTCGTCGGCGTAGGCGCCGGGTGGCAGGGTGCGTTCTGGTCGCTGGCCGGGGTCGGTGAAGTGTGCTGCGGTAGGCGTGAATTCGGCGTCCCACCAGATTCCGGTGTCGCGACGGAACATCAGCTGCCGGAGGCGTCGGAGTTGGGTTCTGATCTGTTCGGCGGTGGTGTCGTCGGGTGGGTTTTTCCACCGCAGTAGTTCTGCGCCGCCGGCGAGTGAGACGCGGACTTCGTTGTCGCCGAGGATCTTCTGGATGGTGGCGATGTGGTTGTTGATCGCGATGGTGGGGCCGTCGTCGCCGGTGAGGCCGAGGGGTGCGAGCAGGTCCCAGGATCCGAGGTAGTCGATGGCGTCGTCGATCTCCGCGGGTCCTCGCTCGGGTGGGCGGGTGTCGAGGTGCTCGATCCACTCAGCCCCGGTTTTGGGCTTGACGGTTTTCGTGTTCTTGACCGAGAGGAAGGGATACCAGTAGTCGAACCACTTCTGCTTCGCGCCCTGGATCTCCCGCACGTCGGCGTACATGGTGTAGATGATCGAGTAGGCCCCGTGTGCCGGAGTGCGGAACAGTGCAACGCCCTCGAGTACGGCTTCGGTGGAGGCGGCGGGGCTGTGGGCCCAGATGGCGTCGTCGTGCCAGGCGCAGAAGGTGAGGGCGTCGAGGTCGGTCGGTTCGTCGAGCAGGTCGGAACGAATCCAGTCCGGTGCGCCGATGAACAGGTCCTCCACGCTGCCCTGGCGCGGGTACTTCTCATCTCGCCCGGAGATCACCGCGCGGCCATCGTCGAACCAGGCAATGGTGAAGTGATGGTCGAGATGGTCAACGGTGACACGCCGGTGATCGGAGCCGGTGGTGATCCGCGGGTAGATCGCGCCCACGGCGTGGGCCACCGCGCACCACAGCGTTACGAATTGCGCTCTGATTTGCGGCGGATTCGCAAATTCACTGATCTCGAATGTGGTGGCTGTGCCGGGGCGTGGGCGGATGTCAATGCTGGCGTTGCGGGTGAGGATGTCGGTCCACCAGGCAGGCGGACTGTTACGGGGGTACCGGCGAGATTCGGCAACGATGTCGGCGGTGGTGATCTCGGCCCACTGCGGTGGGGGTGCGGACTCGAACGTCTCTGTCCGGACGGAGAAGTCGCGGATGGTGCGGCCGGTGATCGTGGCGAGCAGGAATGTTCCGGCATCGGGGTCGTAGTGGGCGGCGCGGATGTCGTCGATGAGGTCGGTGCAGTCAGGCGGTGGGGATGCAGTGTCATATTTTTTCCGGACCACCTCGCGATCACCGCAGTGCGCAGAGACGATGCTCGCCACCCGATCGCCCACGGCAATGAAACGCATCTCGAACTCGGTGGTCTGCGACGCACCGGCCAGACACCGCTCGATCACTCTCTGCCACACATGCCTGTGCGTCGGAGTGACCACCGTCGATTCGGCTTCCGCCATCAGAACAACTCCACCATTTTTGCGCGAGCCGCATATGGGTCACGCTCGCTGGTCGCGACGAAGTCGCGGACGGCCGCGGAATCGGGAGCCAGTCCGGAAGATGTTGCAACCTGCTCGATGACGGACGCCGCCGCTTCGGTGCTGCGCACCCACGGCAGGGGCAAGTGACTGGCGTCAGTGAACTCAGCATCGGCCGACGCAGCCCACGCGGTGCCGTCGAACCACCAGCAGATGGTCAGTGCGCCGTGATCGATGGCAGGGTGCAGGTCGAGTGACCCGATCCAGTCGGGGAGCCCGTCGACGACGCTGGTCGGATCGGTGGTCTCCACTGGCGAGTGCACGCCGGACAGCACCGCACGTCCCTCGCTCAGTGGGGTCAGTCGTAGGTGGTAACCCTCCACGCTCGAACACCATAACCCGTCCATGTCGGTACGGATAGGAAGCTTGTCGGCGGATCGTTCGGTGTCGCTTGCCATTCCGAAGATGGCTCCGGCGATGGCTGCCCATCGTCCTGCGACCACGGCAAAGGCGTCGAGTCCGGTGACCGACGTGGATGCTTCACCACCGCCGTGCGCCCCCTCGGTGATGGTGAGGCTCTGTGCGGTCCACAGACGGTATAACCAGGCCGGTGGCTCAACCCAGCTTTCAGCGATGTCGTCGGCGTATGCCGACAGGGGGAGCATGACCGGTGGGCGCTCGTCGGTGGCAGTGAACTCGGCTGTTTCGTTGGTGAACTCGGCGTACCACCACGAGCCCCGGCCACGCCGGAACATTTGCGCGCGAAGCCGCGTGATGAGTTCGTTGACTGCGTTGTCGGTTGCCGCACCCGGAGCTGCGGACCAGTTCAAGGACCGATACGCACCTGCCGCCGCGACTCGGACGCCGTTGTTTCCCAGAGCCACCTGAAGTTGTCGTATGAGATCTTCGGTGATCCGTTCGGGTCCGTCGCCGGCACCGAGGTCGGCGCTGCGCAACAGTTCCCACCCGGCGTGCAGGTCGACGGCGGCGTCGATCTCACTCGGGTGACGGTGCGGGCGATGG
>NZ_JAEMTF010000117.1:2838-6230 GCF_016462415.1 Williamsia sp.
GTCGAGGTGCTCGATACGCACCCATTCTGGAACACCCGCGAACGCCGCAGGGTCGAGGAGAGGTTTTGCTTCCGATGAACCGGACAACACCACCTGGTCGTCGTTTCGTTGGTAGTGCGTGAAACCGGTTGATGGCGTGCGATACACCGTACGGATCCGTTTGGCGTCGACCGATACGACGGGAGCGATAGAGCCGACCGTCGCGGCGACCGCGCCGACAACTGCAACTCTCTGCGCGGCGACCGCGGGTTTGCTGTCCGATTCCGACATGGTGAACGCGACCGGCTCGGCCTGCTTACGTGCAGCGAACGCGGTGGCCTGGCGGTCGGCGGCCTCGACGATCGCGATCCACCACGATGGGTTTGCCGAGCGTGGAAAGCGTTGGGCCTCACGCCGCAGATCAGCTGCATCGAAGTGCATGTCGTCGGACGGGGCATCGGTCTGCAGGGGATCGGAGCGTGTGGAGAAGGCGCCGATGCTCGCGCCCCGGATCGTGGCGGTGAGAAATGACCCTGTGTCAGGGTGGTATTCGATGGCACGAAGCTCATCCAGCAGGTCGCGGCAGTCGGGCATCGGGATCGCAGTCGGGGCTCCGAAGCCGCGGTGTCGGACGAGGTCGCCCGCGCGATAGCACCGAACGTCCCCGTAGATCGTGTCCCCGACCGTGGTGAACCGGATCTCGAATTCGGTGATCTGGCTTGCCCCGGTGAGGCACCGTCTGACGAGCTCCCGCCACAACTCGATTGTCCGCGACCGGGGGTCGAGGGGTGGCGTCACGATCTACTCCTCGTGTTTCGGAACTCGAATCGGTGGACATTCCGGCCACCGTCGAGGGAGATCTCGACGATATACGAGTCCGGCACCACCTCTCCCGCGCGCATGATCTCGGTGCGCGCCCAGATCCCCCGTCTACCCGTGCTCGGTTCACCGAGTGCGCGCGAGAGGATGTCCTCGGTTGCGTATCCGGCGCCTGGGGCATCGCCCTGTTGAACCTGATTGGTTCCCGCGTATTCCATTGAGTACACGTACGGTTCGCTCGGGGCGCCGAGCTGATTTCGGTATGGATGGCCGGCGTTGAAGTCGGAACGGGTGATCTCCGGTGTGCTCGGGTCCCGGTGCTCGTTCAGGTGGTCGATGACTGCCTGATCGAGGACGTGGGTCGTCGTGATCGTCTGGGCGTTGTCGTTTCGATGTTGCTGTGCTGCGGGGAGATTGTGTGCGTCATCGTGATAGACGGTCAACGCCCCGTTTGTGTCTCGATGAAAGAAGGCGGCATCGGTGATGACGACTGTGTTGGTCCACCGGTGCTGTGCGAGTGGGTTCTGTGACGTGCCACGCGGCGCGTAAGTGATGAGCTCGACCGTGCCGTCGTCGCGGGTGTACATCGTTCCGTGGCCGCGCACAACGTAGCGGGTGTTCGGATCAAGTACCGGGCTGTCAATCGCGACGCGATTGGCGCCTCCCCGTCGTCCGAAGTGTGGACCGTTGTCCTCGGGTGCCGGTATCAGCCTGCGGAACTCCTGAATCGTCACTTCCCGGGTCGTGTGCGTGCCGGCGGCGAGACGGTCGAATGGGACCTGCGCGAGAACCGGGTTGGTTATGCCCTCGGTGTGATGGCTGTACGTCACGTCGGCCGGGTCGAGCCGTCCCCGCGCCCGAGCGGTGTCGATCTCGCTCTGTAGATACCGGTCGTCACCGAGTCGTTGATTTTCCTCGACCGCGCGAGCACTGTCGTCTACCCGGGTCTGAGCAAAATCGTCAGAAGTCGGGTCCGGCGTGGCGCGGTCGCGCGACGGGCCAGAATCAGCATCGGTCGATCCGCTGTCCGCCCCACGATCGATGTCGCGCGACGGACCGGCATCCTCGTCCGACGTGCCGTCCGCCGGCTCGCGATCGCGCGACGGACCGGTCTGCTCCGGATCGTTGGGGCGGTTCTGCGCGGTGCTGTCGTCGCGTGATCGATCGCCGCCAGGACGACTGTCAGGCTCCTGCGCCGTCTCCCTTGCTGCGAGCCGTGCTGACTTTCTCGGAGGCTCGGGGCCGTCATCTGCGTCTGCTCTGCGTTTTGCGCCGATGGACTGCTCGGTGTCGAAAGGAGTGCGGTTGGTCGGACCGGTGCCGTCCTGGAGTCGGATGTCGTCGCGATGCACCGGTGCGCCGGACGGATCTCGATATCCGGTGTGAGCCATGGTGACCGTGTCGCCGAGGCCGTGTTCGGAGAGTCTGCCGTGAACACCTGCGGGAACGTCGTCGATGTAGTTCACACCGTCGCGACGGGACACGTTCAGGACGTGGCCCACGTCTTGATCCTGGTGACGCACGACGACGAGGCCTGTGGTGCCGTCGCCCAGCGCGTCGAGGTGCGCCTCGATGTCGGCGGTCGAGGTCGGTATGAAGTCGCGGTCTCCCGCGCGGGACTGCAGCTCTGCTCCCGTTACTCCCGCTCGGTCGGCGCCAATGGATTCCGGGATAGTGGTGTGCCCTGTGCGGGTCAATTCCTCGTGGTGCAGCGCGATCGGTGCGCAACTGTTGTCGAGTGTGTTCTGGCTGTTGAGCCGGGAAGCGGCATCGACGATGTCGGATCGTGACGGGTTGCTCGGCAGGTGGACATCGTCGCCGGCGTGATGCACCGATGGTGCGTCGACCATGTCCACGTCGCCGTCGTGGTGCGTGGGTGGTGCGTCGACCATGTCCACATCGCCATCGTGATGTGTTGTCGTCTCGTCGGAGTGGACATCAGGCGAGGTGTGGGGTGGATCGACCTCCATGAGGTCCGGGTCGATTCCGCGGGCAGAGCCCACGCGGTCCCCGTCGGCGGGTTGCGTACCGGACTCGCCGTCGGGACGGTCGCCCGGCGTCGTCGGGTCCGATCGTGGGGCGGGCTGCTCCCCGTGCGAAGTCTCCGGTTCCGGCACCGACTCCGGGTGCGTCGTGGAATCGGCGGTCTGGGCGCCGGATTCGTTGCCGGACTCCGGCGGGCCGCGCACCCCGTGGGCCCCCTGTTCGACTGGGGGGAGCGGCGGCGGGTTGTTCGGATCGATGCCCAGGTCGGCATTGACACTGGGGCGGCTGGTCGACGCGGCGTTCGAGATCGCGTCGTAGGCGTCGTCGCCGTGCAGTCCCCTCCCCTCGTACTTCGCGACGATGTCGTCCCAGGTGAAATTCTTCTCGTTCGACCGCAGAGTGTCGGCGGCAGCCTGATCTGACATGAGGTCACGTGCAGTTCCGCGCAACTCATTGCGGAGATCGAACAGGGTGTGGGCGCGCTCGTCGGCGGGCACACCCTGATCACGCAATTCCTGTGCGATCCGGGCGATCTGTTGCTCGCCGTGTGCGTAGACCGTACGGGTGTCGGCATTCGACAGTGAGTGAGCCTCGTAGGCGGGGATGCC
>NZ_JAEMTF010000117.1:6330-13257 GCF_016462415.1 Williamsia sp.
GCCGCCGCACCGGCTCCCACCGGTTCGGGTCGCGGGGCGGGTGCGGACGGACGGGCGCCGGTGGGCTCCGGCGCGGAGCGAGCGGGGTCTGGGCCCGGTCGTGGCGCGGGTGCTGAATCGGCGGCGGTACGTCCGGTCGTCGCCGGTGCGTCGCCGACGGTGCGAGAACCGGTCGACCGCGGTGTTTCCGAGCCGCCGCCGTGATGACCCGCTCCGGTCGAGGCGGCACCGGCGCCCGTGGTCGGTGTCACTGCCGCCGGGGGTGTGTCATGGCCGGACGAGTTCGCCGGGGCGGACTCTGTGTTCGATGTGTCGTGCGCGGTGGTAGATGTGTCGTGCACAACGGCGGGTGCACCGGAATCGTCCTGGTGGGCAACCGGCGTCGGGTCAACGGCGCGGTCCGGCGTCGGGCCCGTCCCGTCCGGCTGGTGCGAGGGCGTGGTGGTGTCACTGGGGGTGGGGCCGGCCTCGGGCGTCGAATCCGCCGGTGGCCCAGGGGTGTCCGAGGTCGGGTGCGTCGGCGGCGATGAATCGGCGTCGGGTGTCGGGGTGGTCGTCTCCGATGGTGTCGGCCCGGAGTCCGGTGGGGTCGACGAGTCGGACGGGGGCGGCTGATCGCCGTGGTCGATCGTCGCGCCGGACTCGGCCGGGCGGTCACTGCCGCCGGTGTCGGGTTCGGTGGAGCTGCCGTCCGGGTGCGCATCCGACGACGGTGCGCTGCCTGTGGAGTCGTCGTGTCCGATGCCGACCCCGGACGTGTCGCCGCCAGGATCGGCGTGGTGCGCGCCGCTCGCCGGTGCATGTGACGGGGCCGGGCCGCTCGTGGAGTCGCTCGCGGCACCAGTGTTCGTTCCGCCGTCGCTGGGCCCCGCCGCGTCCGTCGCGCCGGTGTGCGCGGCAGCGGGTGCAGCGGTGTCCTGGGGGGCTGCGACCGGACCGCTGTCGGATCCCGACGGCGACGCGGACGCCGATGCGCCGTCATCCGACTGCGGTGCAGACGAATTCGCGGGTGTCGCGGAGTCGTCCGGAGTCGAGGTCGAGCTCGAATCCGAATCGCTCCCGCCCGCCGTCGTTGAACCGTCGTTTGCTCCCGGCGCGTTCGAATCGGACGCGCCGTTGATCGTCGACGAGCTGTCGCCAGTGCCCTGCGGTGACCCGCTCGCGTCAGCGGGCCCGCCGGACCCCGCGGAGCCGTCACCCGCGGCCGAGCCGCCGGTCGTCGAGTCGGATGTCCCGGTGCCGTTGGCAGGTGGCCCCGAGCCGGGGTCGGTCGCTCCGCCGCTACCGCTGGGCGGCGTGGACGAACCGTCCGGTGGAGGTGTACTGCTGCCCTCGGTCTTCCACCCCTTGGCAGCGCCGCCCAGCCCGCCGCCGGCCGCACCGCCGATGAGAGAGATGCCCGAGAACGGGTCGCCGAGCGCCACACCGACCCCGCTCGAGGCCGCCGCTTGCACGACGCCCCCTCCGGCCCCGTCGATGGTGTTCTTCGCCCAGGTGGTGGCGGCACCGCCGTACTTCTCCCAGTCCGCCCCCTTGCCGGCGAGCTTTGTGGTGATCGCATCGGCCTGAGATTTGGTGAACCCCTCGAGGTAATGCCCGGCGCCACCGCCGACTGCACCGCCGGCAAGGCTGGTGGCCGCGGTCTTACCGAACTGCTGCCAATCGAAACCATCGCGCTTGCCTGCGGCCATCTGGCCCAGCTGAATCGCGGCATCCTGGCCGGCGCCGAGGACGAAGTTGACCGCCGCACCCTTGGCCATCGCCAACGCGACCTTGCCCGCCACGTTCCTGCCGATGGCCTCGATCAAGTTCTTCAAACCGATTCCGACGGCGGTTCGTGCCACCGCCTGAAAGACAGGGATCGACGAGAGTGAGGCGCCGAAGGACCAGAACGCTGAGGCGATGGCCCAGGCGATCTGCGCCGCGAGCAACGCCAACGCCGCGTAGAACGAGATCTTCGTGTACTCGATCTGGGTGGCCGACGAGTCGGACATCTTCCCGGCGTTGCGGGCCGCCTCGGCCAGTTTGTCCATCGAGTAAGCGCCGGTGAGCATCTCGGTGAAGACCTTCTCGAGTGACTCGGAGGTGGCACCCTCGAGGCCGCTCTGTACCGTCCGCGCGGCCGCGTCGAGGTCGGGTGCGACATCCTCGAGCGATCCCGCAGCGTTCTGCCACGCCTCGCCGATGCGCCGCATGGCGTCTTCGTCGCCCTCGGGCCATTCCATGCCGATGATGTAGCCGAGCCACCGGAACTCCTCGGGGAACTGCATCGTCATGCGATGCCCCTCCCGTCCGTCCGCCCCGTCGGTCCACCCCGCAGATGTTGCCCAGGGGAAGGAGTGTACGACGGAGACGCGATCCGGTCAGCGCGGACACGTGTCGGTGTCGAGCGCCTTACGGGGCGAGGCATCCGGCCATGTCGAGTTGATACACGGCCCGGTCCATCACGGCCGTGTCTGTGCCCGGGTTCAACGCCTGGAGGGTCGCTCGTGTCGCGGTGCCGGCGACGCAGGAGCCGACGAACTCGACAGCGGCCTCCGGTTGGCCGGTGAGCTGCGCGATCACCGAGGTGGCGGTGTCGTCGGACCAGACCGCGGGTAGAGCGGGTGCGTAATCGGCCGGTGCGGGGGCGTCACCGCGCCACCACCGATCGCCGTCGAACCAGAAGCAGAACGACAGCAGGCCCGACCCGGCTCGGGGGTTGAGTACGGCGTCGGTCACCCAGGCGGGCGCGCCTCGGTAGGGCTGCGAGGCCGGAGCATCGTCGAGATGCGTTGCGAGCAGACGTGGATCGGCCGCGATACCGCCGGAGAGCACCGCGCGCCCGCCGGGTAGGCGGGCCAGGGTCGAGCCGCCGTGGGAGGCGCCCTGGAAGACGGCGTTGGCGGGGCGCATCCGAGGGCCCCAGGGATCGGTCATGACGACGAAGGCGGCTGACAACGCCGCCCATCGAGCCCAGACCGCGTTCAGATGGTCGAGTACGTCTACCGGTGTCGGGGTGACGCCCGCGGCGTGGTCGGCGCGAGCGGCGTCGGCCGCCGACTCGGCCGAACGGAGTTGGCGGTCGGCGTGAAAGGCATGGGCTGCCAACCACCACGGGAGGCGCACCGACGGATCGCGGTTGCACTCCTCGCGGTACACCTCGGGCACGAAGACGAACGCCGTGTCGAACGGCTCGTCACCGTGGTCGGGGACGAGGTCGGTGACCACGCCGTCGCGGCCGCCGAACGACAGTCGTAGCCACGGTCCGCGCCCCGGTGCCCGGGTGAGTTCGCGGTGACGCGCGAGCGACTCCCACAGAGCGGCGTCCGGGGCCACCTGCACCGCGGCATCGCCGCGTTCGGCGACGATTCGCGCCGTGCGGGCGTCAGCCGCCATCGCGACGATTCCCCCCAACCGCTCCCACCCGTGCGGTGCGACGCGGTCCAGTCCGGTGCGGATGTCCTTGTCGACCGCCGCGGTCCCGTTCGTCTCCGCGTCGGCGTCGGGGCGCGGAGCCGGCGTCGAGTTCCCGAGTGAGAGGGGCACGTCCGGATCGGGCATCGTCACGCGGCGAACCGTAAACCGTGCTGCGGAACCGGTGCAAGACCTGTGGTGTCGCGCGCAGGCCAGACAGGGCGGGAATGGTTCGGTAGGGTAACGGCCACGTAGTCGTCGAGTCCGGGAGCGTGGACACCATGGCAGATCACACACAGGTCGATGTCGAGACCGTCCGGTCGGGCGCGGCGGCCCTGCAGCAGGCGTCGGATCGCATCCAGACCATCGGCAACACCCTGCGCTCGGCGCTGGAGGCCGAAGGGCAGGCGTGGGGAGCCGACAAGCCCGGGACCACGCATGGCATCGGGTACGACAAGCAGACCCAGGAGAACATGGACGCGGTCGAGAACCGCTTCGACACCACCGCCTCCTACGCCGAGAACATCCAGACCGCGGCGGACAACTTCGTCTCCCAGGAAGACGCCAACACCCAGTCGTTCTGATCGGTTGGTGTGCTCCGACCGACTCGGCGGCGTGGGCGTCACCGCGTGATCGTCGACAGGACGCGTCGCACGCCGACATCGAGATCGGTTCGCTCGATGCGCATCAACGCGTCGGAGTCGAGGTCACCCGGCGGCGTGTCGCCTCCCGCGAGGCGGTGCTCACGCTCCTCCTCGGCCGCCTCGATGACGTTCCGGACGAACCGTCCGTTACCCGCCACATCGATGAGACGGCGCTCCGAGTCCGACGTCGACGACGTCTCACACAGCCGGGCCGTGTGCTCGACGAGGGCGGCCTGCGCCTGAGGACTGAGCACGGAGTCTCGGCGCTCGGCGATCACGTCGCCGATCGCACCCAGCTCGGCCGGGGTGTAGGACGGGAACCGGATCCGGCGGGAGAACCGTGACGCCAGTCCGTCGTTGGAGGCCAGGAGACGGTCTATCTCGCCGTCGTAGCCGGCGATGATGACCACCAGCCGGTCGCGATCGTCCTCCATCCGCGCGATCAACGTGTCGATGGCCTCACGGCCGAACGCGTCGCCGCCGGACAGGCCGGTCTGGATCAGCGAGTAGGCCTCGTCGATGAACAGCACCCCGTCGAGCGCACGATCGATCACCGCGCTGGTACGGGGAGCGGTGGACCCGAGGTGCGAACCCACGAGATCGCGTCGGCTGCACTCGACCACGCGGTCGGTCTTCAGGATGCCTACGCCGCAGTAGATCTGCGCCACGATGCGGGCAATGGTGGTCTTGCCGGTCCCGGGCGGGCCGGTGAACGCGAGGTGATGGCTGCGCACCGTGCTCGACAACCCACGTCCGGCTCGGATGCGGGCGAGTTGCGCGCCGGAGCGGATCTTGTCCACCTCGTCCTTGACCTCGGCCTGGCCCACCTGTCGGTCGAGCTCACGGCGCGCTCGCTCGAGGAGCTCCTCGTTGACCGCCCCGACGGAGGCGGCCTGCGGGATCGACGACGGATCCCACCGGTCCGTGCGGGAGGCGATCTCCTCCTTCGAGGTGGTGAACAACCGGAACCCGGTGTTGTTCAGGGCTTTCGCGTTGTCGGCGAAGTCTGGATCGCGGACGTAGACCGTCTCGAACATGGTCCGCGCGCGAGCCTCGTCGCCGGACTCGCGAGCGTTGAGACCACGGGTGTAGGTGGCCACGGTCGACAGGTCCGGCAGCGGACCCGACTCGGCCGAGGAGAGGAGACGCTCGGCCTCGCCGAACAGCCCGAGATGGGCGCACGCCGACCCCAGCATGAACTCGGCGGTCGCCCGGACCGGGGCGTCGTCCCACTGCGACGCGCCGCGTAGCGCGGTCAGCACGTCGGGCCACCGCGCGGTGCGAAAGTGCAGCAGCCCTCGGGCGAATCGCACGAACTGTGCTGACTGGTCCGGCGCGTCGTCGAGGACGCCCTCGGCCTCGTCGTACTCGGTGGCGAGGATCATCTGGCAGGCGAAGGCGGCGCACGCCTCCGCAGCCGTCGACACGGGGTGGTCGACGTACATCCCCGTGGACACGCGACCGTGCAGTGTCCCGGGATCGAGGCCGAGTCGACGCTGCTCGCTACCGATGGCGTCGCGCCGACTGTGTAGGTGGACCACCACCTCCGATTCGGACTCTCCCGTGGCCAACAACCCCAGCCAGGCGTCGGCCATCTCCGGGGCGTACTCGATGGCCCGTCGAAAAGCCAAGGCGGCGTAACGCAGGTCGCGCTCCGCCTCGTTCCCGTCGATCGCGATCCCGCACGCCAGGACGCCCGCGTCGAACACCCGGCGGGCCTGACGTAGGTCGCTCTGCGGCTGGTTCATGGCGTCTCGCCGCGTCCTACCGGTGACCGGCTACATCCCATCGCGCATCGTGGCCGCGAAGTCCTCGGCCACCGTGGCGGCCAACTCGACGAACGCGCGTCGCGTGTCCCGGTTGAGCAGCTCGAGGTCGATCTCGGCCCCTTCGGCCAGATGCTGGTCATACGGCACGATCTGGACCGCGCGTGTCCGGGCCAGGAAGTGTTGCGCGAGCTGGCCGATGTCGATGGTGGTGGTGCCCCGACGCGGTCCGCTGAGCACCACGATCGCGCGCGACACCAGGTGGCCGTACCCGTGCGCCTGCAGCCAGTCGAGGGTGGCGCTCGCGCTGCGCGCGCCATCCATGGCCGGCGTCGACACCAGGATCAACGCCTGCGCCATGTCGAGCACGCCGTTCATCGCCGAGTGGCTCAGACCGGTACCGCAGTCGGTGAGGATGATGTTGTAGAACCGCTGCAGCACCCGCATGACGCTGCGGTAGTCCTGCTCGCCGAATGTCTCGGCGACGGCCGGATCGCGTTCGGAGGCAAGCACTTCGAGTCGGCTCGGGGCCTGCGACGTATGTGCCCGGATGTCGGAGTAGCGGAAGATCGAGTCGTCCATCAGCACGTCGCGCACCGTGGACCGCGTCTGCTGCGGGACACGCTGCGCCAGGGTGCCCAGGTCGGGGTTGGCGTCGACCGCGATGACCCGATCGCCGCGGAGATGGGCGAACGTCGACCCGAGGCCGATGGTGGTGGTGGTCTTGCCCACGCCACCCTTGAGCGACAGCACCGCCACGCGGAAGTCGCCGCGTACCGGCGCGTTGAGCCGGTGTACCAACTGGTCGTAGTACACCGTGTCGCGGGAGTCACCGGGATTCAGATGTCCGCCGGAGATGCGGTGGACCGTCCGCCGCCACCCCGCCTGCGGCGCGCGACGAGCCTTGCGTAGCAACGCGTCCGCGTCGAGCTGTGCCTGCGTCTGTGGTGGACCGAACCCGGGTGGGCCCTGCGCGAAACCGGGCGGTGGGTATCCGCCGCCCTGACCGGGATAGGGCATCTGCTGGCCCGGCGGCGGACCGGTCGGCGCGCCCTGCTGGGGCCATCCCTGGTTCTGGTCACGCTGTTGCTGCGGCGGCGGGCCGGGGTACGCGTTCGGGG
>NZ_JAEMTF010000118.1 GCF_016462415.1 Williamsia sp.
GATCGCCTGGTGCTCGATCCGGACGTCGTCGCGACGTATCACCACGACGAGGCGGAATGGGCGCCGTACGGCCCGCCTCTGGTGGTGGTCCGACCGCGCACGGCGGACGAGGTCCGAGCGGTGGTGCGTGCCTGCCTCGCCCACGAGACGCCGGTCGTCACCCGCGGTGCAGGCACTGGGCTGTCCGGCGGCGCCAACGCCACTGCGGGATGCGTGGTGATCGCACTCGACGGGATGAACACCATCGTCGAGATCGACCAACTCGAGCGATACGCCGTGGTCGAGCCGGGCGTCATCAACGACGACCTCCGTGCGGCGTGCGCCGAGCACGGCCTCTGGTACCCGCCGGACCCGGCCAGCTCACCCTGGTCGACGATCGGCGGCAACGTCGCCACGAACGCGGGCGGCCTGTGCTGCGTCAAGTACGGCGTGACCCGTGACTACGTGTTGGGTATGCAGATCGTCACCGGCACCGGCGATCTCGTCCGTCTCGGGCACAAGACGGCGAAGGGGGTGGCCGGATACGACCTGGCCGGACTCATGGTCGGCTCGGAGGGCACGCTCGGGATCATCACCGAGATCACGGTGAAGCTGCGGCCGCTGCAGGATCCGCAGCGCACCGTCGCCGGCTACTTCGACTCCATCGTCGACGCCGGTCGTGCCGTGAGTGCCGTTGCCGCAGCCGGATTGACCCCATCCGCCCTCGAACTCATCGACCGCCAGTGCCTTCTCGCCGTCGACGCATGGAAGAACATGGGATTGTCGGTCGACGCGAACGTCGTGCTGCTGGGCCGGGTCGACACGCCGGGTCTGATCGGCGACCAGGAGGCGGAGAAGATGCACGCCTGCTTCTCCGAGGCCGGTGCGACGTGGGCGGCGGTCTCCACCGACGCAGCGGAGGCGGACGCCCTGTTCGCCGCTCGCCGACTCGCCTATCCCGCGATGGAGCGCCTTGGTCCTGTGCTCACCGAGGACGTCTGCGTACCCAAGAAACACGTGCCCGAGATGCTCTCGCGGATCGAGCAGATCGGCGTCGAGTTCGGGACCACGATCGCGAACATCGCGCATGCCGGCGACGGGAACCTGCACCCGCTGCTGATCACCCCGCACGATGACGACGAGGCGAGGACGCGCGCGCAGGCCGCGTTCGCGACGATCATCGACGCCGCACTCGAACTCGGTGGGACGGTGACCGGCGAGCACGGCGTCGGACTGTTGAAGAAGGACGGTCTGGTGCAGGAGCTGGATCCGGTCGTCCTGACCATGCATCGCGCCGTCAAGGCCGCACTCGATCCCCACGGGATCCTGAACCCGGGCAAGGTGTTCAGCTGAGCTGACGCCTCGGATCAGCCGGCCAGCGGCTCGATCGTCTCGAACGTCCCCTGGAACCGCACCTCGGTGACGGTGTTCGCGGTCTTGTCCTGCAGCAGTTTTCGAGTCTTCGTGAAGTTGTCGATGAAGAACGGCAGCGGCCGCAGCGGCTTGCGCAGCGAGCGGCCGAAGTTGTCCCAGTGCACCGGGATGATCAGATCGGGATCCGTGGCCTCGACGACATGGCGCCAATAGCTGTCCTGGAAGTCCGTCGACTGGGAGCCGAGCCCGCCGACACCGAGATAGAGGGTGTCCACGTCGAGCCCGTCGAACTGATGCGCAACGTAGTTGGCGCTCGGATGGATCAGGATCGACCCGTCGGGGTGCGTCACGTGAAAGGAGAAGCAACCCCCGGTGCGGTAGTCCTTGGCACTACACGGCGGCGTCAACGGCTCGGCGATCACACCGGGCGCGTAGTCACCGGGGCTGTGCTCGCCTTCGAAGACACGGACCCGGAAGGCTCCGATCGTGAACTCGTCGCCATCGGCCATCAGTGTCATGGTGTCTTCGCCGAGGTCCCAGCCACGGCCCACGTTGAGGGTCGACTCGGAACCGTAGAGGGTCGCGCCCGTACGTCGCGCCACCTCCGGGGAGTCCATCGCGTGATCGAGATGCGAGTGGGCGACGAACAGCGCGTCGAGTTCTCCGATACCGCCTTCGGCCAGGGCGTCGGAGATCCGCTCCTGATCCGGCGCGCACTTCCCGAACCGCACACGCAGCAGCGACGGTCGGGAGAAGAAGCCGTCGGTCATGATCGACGACTCTCCGTCGGTCACATGGATCGATGACGTCCCGAAGAACGTCGTCCGGACCGGGACCCGTTCACCGGACGCACCTGCCTGTTCGTCGACCACGTCGATCACCTCCACATCCGGTCACAATGGTGCCAGACCGATCATCCGGCGGTCCGAGGAGTAGATCCACCCGTCGCCGTATCGTTTCATCGCACCGCCCTTGGAGAACGTCTCGGGGTTCGGGTCGATGGCCGTGAACGGCGCGGTCCACACACGGTGTCCGTCGCGCACGTCGAACGCGATCAGATCGGTTCCGTCGTCGCCCGCGACGACGCCGTCCGCGGCAGCACGCGGTGTGAAGTACTCAACTGTCGGGTTGCGCCAGAGGCGCTTTCCGTTACGCAGATCAATGCCTGTCTGGTTCAGATTGCCGTCACGTAGGTACCCGATGTCACCGACGACCGCGGTCAGGGTGCCCTGACTGTCCTGTTCCTCGGACACGAGATCTCTGCTGGTCCACAGGCGCGTGCCGGTCCGACGGTCGAAAGCTGCGTCGCCGATGATGAGTGGATCGTCGGCGCCCGTACGGTTGTCGACCCCGCCTACCTGACGAATCGTGCTCTTCGTGGTCATGAGCACGTGACCACCACGGTCTCGCAACGACTGACCGGTGATCGTCTCCGAGCTCCCGCACTGGTTGTCGGAATGCACGACGACACCGCCGGTCTCGAGTCTTGCAGAGGAGGAACAGAAGTCGTTGCTCAACCATCGCTGAGCGCCTGACCGCGCGTCGAACTCCGCCACCTGGCCACCTATGGAGATCAGCCCGACACCGTCGGTGACGGTCAGGAGATCCTCGGTGAAGACGTCCTCCCACCCGCCTCCGATGTCGAAACCTCGTGTCCAGTTCGCGGAGACATTGTCGAACGTTCCCGAATGAACCCGGACGTCGTTCTCCTCAGGACTGCCTTCCACGGTGTAGAGGGTGTCGGCGGATGTCGCGATACCGAAGACGAACTCCTTGACCGGTTTTCGGGCGGTCGCTCCTGACTTGATGTCGTAGGTGACGATTGCTCGTGGACCGTTGTCGTTTGACGCGAGGCAGTAGAGCCTGCCGGCGATCGGTGTGTCACTGCACTGCTCGAGGTCTCGTGCGGGCGACTTCCACCGGACCACTCCGGTCTCGGGGTCGATACCCAGCATCACTGCGTCGTCGAGCTCGAATTCCTTGGTGGGGGTAGCGGCGATCGTGATGAGTGTGTTCCGTGCGAGCAGAAGACCAGGCTCACCCGACCGGTACGAAGCGCCCCCGCGGGGATCACTGAACTGACCGAACGGTCGGCCGAGGTACTTCGCGGCGTCGAGAGTCCAGGCGAGTCCGGGTGTCGCCCCGTCGGTCCCGGTGATCCTCTTGACACCGGACGGCCCCCTCCCGGTGATGACCAGCACCGCGGCCGTGACCGTCACCACCGCCAGCACCGCAGCGGCGACAAGAGCTCTCGTCCCCCGGTCCGATGTGTTCACAGTTCCAACCCCGGGGTCAGCGCGATCGATTCGAGTCTTTCCAGCGGCGTGGCGGAGTTGGGTGAGACGGCACTGGAGCGGATCGTGATCTCGGTGCCGCCGGGTCGGGTGACCACCACCGAGTTGGCCGACTGCGGGCGTGAATCTCCGCCGTCGGGTCCGAGCGCAGGCGCATAGTTGGCGAAGAGGGTCTGCACGACCGTGCCGTCCTGGAGTACCCGACGCGTTTTCTGCGCGCCCGAGACCGGATCCGGCCGCTCCTCGGCGGGCGGGGTCCTGCCCCCGGCGATCGCGATGTCGATCGTGGCCCCGCCCATCGCGTCGGGGACGCTGACACACAGCGCGTCGTCGGAGAAGTCGGTCAGTTGCAACGGGCCCGGCGAGGGGCCGCCGAAATCTATTGTGGCGAGAACCCTGTCCAGCCTCTTCGCCTGTTCACGGGTGACCGCGGGACCATTCGCCGAGTCGAAAGCAGATGGCCCTGAACACCCCTGAGACGGAGCGGGGGTTCCCGCGGTAACGGCGGCGGTCACCCGGAGGCGCGGATCCCCGGCGATCCTGACCAGATCATCGATGGTGAGGGGAATTCGTCCGCTGTTCTGCCCGCCGGTGTTGCCCACGCTGTCGTTGGATGACGCGTATATCCAAGAGCCGTCGGGTACGTACGCGGAGGCCGACCTCGTGTTCGTGCGCGTGCCGTTGATCTCGCGCCAGGTGTCCTGCAGGTCGACGACGACACCGTCCGGCAGGGAGCGCCGCTCGTCGAGTTGCCCGGCGACACAGGGCGGGATCGGTCGTGATGACTTCTGCACCGCAATCTGCACACCACCCCGCGCATCCCCGTTCGACACCGAGCCGTACGCGTTGGTGGTCCCCGTCGGATCATCGTCGCCGAAGTCCGAGATGGGTTGGAACACCAGGGACGCCGACGGGCTCGCGAAGTCGATCTCGGCGCCGGCGGGGAGGTCCTGCGCCAGCGCGGTCGACATGGCGGTGGCCTTCGGCCCGTTGAACCACGGGAACTTCGGGTTGTCGTAGCCCGGCCTCCCGGTCGTGACTCGACTGCTGTAGGTGGGTTCGTCGGGCACCTCGACCGTGTCGCAGCCGGGGATGGGCGCCTTCGGGTCGAACGGTTCGTCGACCACCTTGTTCTCGGTCGGGGCGGCGGCACTGGACGGCGCCTCGGTGGATGGCGGAGGCGCGGTCGTCAGCTCCGGCTCGGGCCCGGGGAGTGTGAGACCCACGATCACGACCGCGAGGGCGACGACCGACACGGCGACGAGTCCATAGGTCGACAGACGTTTCGTGCGTGAGGGCGTGGGTTCCTCGGCCGGCTCATCGCTCTGGGGATCGGTCACAGACGCCATGTCGTACATTTGAGCAGGCTCGTTACTTATCAGAGGTACTTTCCCCGTTCCCGCGAGTCGCACGCCGGAAAACCCCAGGATTACGGGGTCGAGGTACTGCACACTGGCCGGATGTTGTTGACCATCTCCGCCGAGCGCTCGCCGGCTCTGCCGACACCGGCCGACCTCGGCTACCTACTGCACAAGCACCCGGATCGGGTTCAGCCGTTCCCCGTCTACGGCGGTACCGCCCACGTCTTCTACCCGGAGGTGAGCGCAGACCGGTGCACGGCGGCCCTCGTGCTGGAGGTCGACCCGGTGGCATTGGTTCGCGGCCGATCGGGGTCACGGGACGGGTTCGCGCTCGGCCACTACGTCAACGACCGCCCCTACGTCGCGTCGTCGCTGCTCTCGGTGGCCATGGGCAAGGTGTTCCGCTCAGCCCTCAACGGTCGCTGCGCCGGACACGACGCCCTGCTGGAGTCCGACCTGCAGCTCACGCTCGCTGTTCCTGCGGTCCCCGGCGATCCTGACCTGTTGCGGCGGTTGTTCTCCCCCCTGGGCTGGGACGTCACCGCGGCCGACATCGAGTTGGACGCGACCAGGCCGGAGTGGGGTGCTGCACCGTTGGTGTCGTTGACCCTCAGCGGATCTCACCGTCTCGCCTCCGCCTTGAGTCACCTCTACGTGCTACTCCCCGTGCTCGATGACGCGAAGCACTACTGGGTCGGCGACGACGAGGTCGACAAGCTCATCCGCGCGGGCGGTGACTGGTTGGCGACCCACCCCGACCGTGACCTGATCACCCACCGCTACCTGGCTCATCAGCGCGGTCTGAGGGACGCCGCCATGGCACGTCTGATCGACCTCGACGACCGCCCCGCCGACGACGCACTGGAGGACGACGACACAGCGCCGTCCCGGCCTCTGGTCCGCATCCGCCACGACGCGGTCATCGATGCGGTCCGCGCATTGCAGCCCGGCTCGGTCGCCGACCTCGGGTGCGGGTCCGGCGCCCTTCTCGGATCGCTCCTCGAAATCCAGGGTATGACAAGGGTCGTCGGGACCGATGTGTCGGACACGTCGCTACGCAAGGCTGCCAAGCGACTCCACGTCGAGCACATGACGGAACGACAGTCCGAGAGGTTGTCGTTGTTGCTGTCCTCCCTGCAGTACGAGGACGACCGGCTGACCGGGATCGACGTGGCCATCCTCATGGAGGTCATCGAGCACATCGACCCGGCACGCGTACCCGCAGTGACCGCGAACGTGTTCGGGTCCATGCGCCCGGGTCACATCGTTCTCACCACACCGAACATCGAACACAACGTCCGGTACCCGCACCTGTTCGACGGTGGCCTGCGGCATGCTGATCACCGATTCGAGTGGACCCGTGACGAGTTCGCCCGGTGGACCCGCCAGGTCGGTGACACCTACGGCTATGACGTCCGCCTGGCCCCGGTGGGCGACGACGATGACGACATCGGTCCGCCGACACAGATGGCGATCTTCAGTCGCCGCACCGGGTCCGGAGAAGCATCATGACCGAAATCGCGATCCCGGAACTGTCCATGGTCCTTCTCATCGGGACCAGCGGATCAGGCAAGTCGACCTTCGCGGCCGCACATTTCGCGGCATCGGAGGTCGTGTCCAGCGACGGCTGCCGAGCCATGGTGTCCGACGACCCGAACGACCAGGGCGCCACGAGAGATGCGTTCGAGCTGCTGGAGTACATCGCGGCCAAACGGCTCGCCCGCGGGCTGCTGACGGTCGTCGACGCGACCAACGTCCAGGCGTCGTCCCGGCGGTCGCTGCTCGCCGTGGCGAAGGATCACGACGTGCTGCCCGTGGCGATCGTGTTGGATCTGCCGATCGACATCGCGCGTGAACGCAATGCATCTCGGCCGGACCGGGATTTCGGGTCGCACGTCATCAAGCGCCAGCGCGACCAGCTACACAAGTCGATGCGCGGTCTCAAGCGGGAGGGCTTCCGGACGATTCATGTTCTCGACACCGTCGAGGCGGTGACCGACGCCTCCATCACGCGGACGCGTCTGTTCAACGATCGCCGGGATGACCACGGACCGTTCGACGTCATCGGAGATGTCCACGGCTGCCTCGAGGAATTGGAGGGCCTTCTCGGTCGACTCGGCTACGTGATCGGCCGCGACGACCGCGGTCGGGCGGTCGACGCCTCGCACCCGGACAGACGGAGGGTGATTTTCGTCGGTGACCTCGTCGACCGTGGCCCCGATTCGGTGGGTGTGCTCCGTCTCGCCATGGGAATGGTCGACAACCACCACGCGCTCTGCGTGTCCGGGAACCACGAGGCGAAACTGCTACGCGCTCTGGGCCGCAGAGATGTCACGCCGAGCCACGGATTGCAGGGCACCCTCGACCAGCTCGCAGACGAGCCGGAGTCCTTCGTGGCCCGGGTACGCGACTTCTGCGACGGTCTGGTCGCCCACTATCTGCTCGACGACGGCAAACTGGTCGTCGCGCATGCCGGGCTGAAAGAGAAATACCACGGGCGGGCATCCGGTCGCGTCCGGGCGTTCGCACTCTACGGCGACACCAGCGGTGAGACCGACGAGTTCGGACTCCCCGTCCGCTATCCGTGGGCGGACGACTATCGCGGTTCGGCGACCGTGCTGTACGGGCACACGCCGATTCCCGAGCCGGAGTGGGTGAACAACACGCTCTGTCTCGACACCGGGTGCGTGTTCGGTGGGAGCCTGACGGCGCTGCGCTATCCGGAACGCGAGCTCGTGTCGGTACCGGCGACCGGTGTGCACTACGCACCGGTGCGGCCTCTGACCCCACCGGAACGCGATCCCGAGATACTCAAGCTCTCCGACGTCATCGGTCCACGTGTCATCGAGACCGAGCACATGGGTCGGATCTCCCTGCGCGAGGAGAACGCAGCCGGCGCGTTGGAGGTGATGAGCAGATTCGCCGTCGCCCCGGGCGAACTGATCTATCTGCCGCCCACCATGTCCCCGGTCGACAGCTCGGCGCGCGCCGATCTCCTCGAGCACCCGGACGAGGCGTTCGATCACTACGCCCGACGCGGCGTCGAGCGGGTGATCTGCGAGGAGAAGCACATGGGGTCACGCGCCATCGTGCGCGTCCGGGCAGACGGATCGGGCGTGATCCACTCGCGTACGGGCCGTGCATTCTTCTCCGATGCGATGCAGAGCACAGTCCTGGCCAGGGTCGCCGATGCCGCTGCTGCCGCCGGCATCTGGGCAGATCTGCAGACCGGATCGCTTCTGGTGGACACCGAGATCCTGCCGTGGACGGCGAAGGCAGAGGCGATGGTTCGCAGCCAGTACGCGCGAGTCGGCGCCGCGGCGACCACCGCTCTCCCCGCCGTGGTGGACGTGCTCGAGATGGCCGCGCTCCGGGGCACCGACGTGGACGACCTCCTCACCCGGACCCGAGCGCGACTCGGCAACGCCGAGCTGTTCGTCGACTCGTACCGCCGATACGTCCGCCCGATCGACACCGATCTCGGTGTGCAGATCGCGCCGTTCCAGGTGCTCGCGGCCGACGGCGAGACGTTCGAGAACCGCGACCACGAGTGGCATCTCGCCCTCGCCGACCGGCTCGTCACCGCCGACCCGGACCTGTTCCGTACGACGCGACGCATCGTCGTCGAGACCGCGGACGAGGTGTCGCGCTCGGCCGGCGCCGAGTGGTGGACCGCCCTCACCTCCGACGGCGGCGAGGGGATGGTGGTCAAGCCGCTCGTCAATCTCGTCCGCGGACCGAAGGGACTCAACCAACCCGGCCTGAAGGTTCGCGGACGCGAGTATCTGCGCATCATCTACGGCGCCGACTACACCGACCCGGACTCCATGGCTCGCCTCAAGCAGCGCAACCTCGGCCAGAAGCGATCGATGGCGCTACGCGAGTACGCGCTGGGCCTCGAAGCGCTGCGAAGATCCGTCTCCGGAGAACCCGTCTGGCGAATCCACCAGTGCGTCTTCGGGATTCTTGCGATGGAGTCGGAACCGGTCGATCCTCGGTTGTGACATCAGGTCCAGTAGAGCAGCTGCGCCTGCGGCAGAACCGACTCGAGCTCGCCGACGAACCACGTTCGCATCTCCGACATGGTCTCGCGCGGGTAGACATATTTCACGCCACCGAACTTGTTGCGCTTGGCCGTTCGGGAGTCCTCGTCCATCTCCAGCTTCGTCGCCGGGTACCAGCTGAGCAGGACGTCCTTGCTGGACGGGGTGAAGCGGTGGGTGATGATCTCGGCGGTGAGGTCGAGGTCGTCGACGTCGTGCAGCGCGGCGGCGACATCGGCGAGTAGCCGGCCGTACTGTTCGCGCCACCCCGGGATCGGCATGATCGGCGCGATGGTCAGACCGACCCGATACCCGGCGAACGCCAGTCGCCGCAACGCCTCGATTCGGGCCGGCATCCGAGCCGTTCCACCTTCGAAACGGTTGGCGACGTCGTCGGCATTGACCGACAGCCGCACCCGCGCGCGTCGGCCGTGATCGATTGTCAGGAGGTCGGTGACGTCGTCGAACTTGGTGGTGAATCGCAGCGACACCCCGTCGCCGTAGGTACCCGACCCCACCCGCGCGATGGCCTCCGACAGTGATCCGGTGACGTGTTCGATGCCCAACGGGTCGGTGTAGCAGGACAATTCGAAGGTGGTGCCCTCGTGGCCGCGCTCCGCGGTCCCCGAGGTGATGGTGCCGCGTCCGGCATGGGTGCCGATGCCGGCGAGGACGTCGTCGATGTTCGCGTACACACGGGTGATCGGAGGCCCCGACAGCGATCCGGCGAGGTAGCAGTACTGGCAGTGGGCAGGGCAGCCCTTGGCGAGGTCGATGCGCCAGTCCGCGCTCGGCGGGATGGGCTGCGGTTTCACGGCGCTCGCCGGCGCGACCACGACGGCGAGGGTCTTCTTCGCGAGCGCATAGGTTTGCCGCTCGGTCTCACCCCGCAACCCGGTCAACCGGTCCCCCGACAACACGTCGATGTCGGACACGCCGGCCGCCTCGCACCGTCGGACGATCTCCGCGATGTGCGGGAGCTCGGAGGCCGATCGCGTGATCAGGACCCGCGACGGGGTCCAGACACGAGTAGGGGTCACCAGCGTTTCGTCCACATGGATACAACGGCACACGGCCGACGATGCTTCCCCCGAGTGACTCAGTCGTCACGGTCTCCGCCGGCGATCGGGTCGTCGTGATCGGTGTAGGGGTACTCCTCCAGGCCGGCCGGATCGGCCTGGAGCTCTGCCTGCTGTTCGAGCAGATCGGCGTCGTCGCAGACCTGCAGGGGATTCGACAGGGGATCCATCGCAAACCTCCCAACGGTGTGGTTCGACTGTCTACAGCGCGTGTTCGTAGTGCATCTCTGCGTCGTCCTTTGTAGCACTCGACGGCGATCACTGCCAGTGGTCGACACGGCACTCTTTCACTCCGGAACTGCTGTGCGAGTGCAGCACTCGGGGACACGTGTACCTGGCGAGGTCCGAACACGGGTGATATGTCACGTCCGGCCCCGGCCGGGACCGGAACGAGAATCCGCGCAACCTCTCGAGCGGGTTCTACCATCTGTTAGCGTCTTGATAACCGTTCAAGAACCTAGTCGAGGAGCCCCATGGCAACGCCCGTTCGTACCGCGCTCATCACCGGGGCGTCGGCAGGCATCGGCGCCGCGTTCGCCGAGCATCTCGCCTCGCAGGGCATCGGGGTCGTCCTCGTGGCCCGTCGCGAGGACCGGCTCACGACACTGGCCGCCGAACTCACCCAGCGCTACGGCGTCATCGCCGAGGTGATCGCGGCCGACCTGACCGATCCGGCTGCGCCTCGCGCCATCATCGATCGCACCAAAGCCCTCGGCATCGATGTCGACATCCTCATCAACAACGCCGGGCTCTCCGGGAGCAAGGCCTTCGCCGACACCGCGTTCTCCGACCTCGCCGGCGAGATCCAGGTGATGGTCACCGCGGTGACCGAGCTCGCGCATCTCGTCGTCCCCGGCATGAAGGAGCGCGGATTCGGTCGCATCGTGAACGTGTCCTCGCTCGCGGCGCTGCTGCCGCCGGCCGCGAGCCTGCTCTACACCGGCATCAAGTCCTACGTACTCAACGTCTCCCAGGCGCTCGACATGGAACTGAAACCGCACGGTATCCATGTGACCGCGCTGTGCCCCGGCTTCACCCACAGCGAGTTCCATGACGTGATGGGCACCCGCGACACCGCGTCGTCGACACTGCCCGGCTTCTTGTGGCAGGAGCCGCAGGACGTCGCACGCGCGGGATGGAACGCCGTCGAGAAGGGCAGGCCGGTCTGTGTTCCCGGCGCAGTCAACAAGGTGACCGCGGTGGCCGCCAAACCGGTTCCGACCGGACTCGGCTACCTGCTGGGCCGAACCCTCAACCCCTTCAAGAACTGACCGGCCGATGTCGTTCGCCGTCTACCGCGCTCCGATGGTCGGCGGCACCGAACGTGCCCTCGAGCGAGGTGTGTGCGGGATGTCGGCGAGCGACGAGCGTTCCCTGCGACGCGTCGATCGATTCGAACAGGTACCCGACGGGTCGTTCGTCTGGACGCGAACCGAGGACGGCGGGTACTTCCTCGGTCGGCTCTACGGACCGCTGCGCGAAGATCGCAGCCCTGACGCGGTTGCCACCGGCCTGATATTCGTGCGGGATTGCCGGTGGACGGCCAATCCCGTTCCCGAGCACGAGGTGCCCGCGGCAACCGTGCAGACGTTCGCCCGCGGCGGTCGCAATTTCCAGCAGACGCACGACCCCGACGTCGGTAGACAGTCGGCGGTGGTCTGGCGGTCGCGCGGCCGGGATCCGGAGTAGATCGGCATCGACTGCAATCGGCTCACGTCAGGGTTACTAGACGACTGGTCTACTAGCGCGTACGGTCAGTGGTGTGGCCGTGACGGAGCAGACCGAGACGCGAGAGGTGATCATCGCCTGCGCTCAACAGCTGATGGCCCGAAAGGGTTACACAGCAGTCGGTCTCAACGAGATCCTGACGACGGCCCACGTTCCGAAGGGCTCGTTCTACTACCACTTCGCGTCCAAGGACGCCCTCGGCGAGGCGATGCTGCGGTCGTACTTCGAGGGCTACCTCGCGGACTTCGACGAGATCCTCGGCCGGGACGACTTCACCTGGGCCGAGCGGATCCTGCAGTACTTCGAGTCGTGGATCGAGTCGCAGAGCAGCTTCGAGTGCCAGGGCAAGTGCCTTGCGGTGAAGCTGGGCGCGGAGGTCGCCGACCTGTCCGAGGCGATGCGAGTGGCGCTGCGCGACGGGATCGGCGAGATCACCGACCGGATCGAGCGAGCGATCCGCGGCGGAGCTGGGGACGGATCGGTGTCGTCGATCGGCGACCCTGCGGCGACGGCCTCGGCGCTCTACGAGTTGTGGCTCGGCGCGAGCGTGGTCGCCAAGGTGAACCGGTCCGCCACCTCCATGGACAGCGCACTGGTGCACACACGCATGGTCCTGGGTATCTGACTTTCACAAAGGAGAAATAGATGAAGATTCTGATGGTTCTCACGTCGCACGACGCGCTGGGTGACACCGGCACGAAGACGGGCTTCTGGCTCGAGGAACTCGCCGCCCCCTACTTCCGGTTCAAGGACGCGGGCGCTGAGATCGTGCTGGCGTCACCCGCCGGCGGACAGCCTCCGCTGGACCCGAAGAGCAACGAGCCCGATTTCCAGACCGACGACACCCACCGCTTCGAGGCGGACGATGCAGCGAAAGCGCAACTCGCTGACACCGTCGTACTGAAGTCGGTCGACCCGAACGAGTTCGACGCCGTCTTCTACCCCGGCGGACACGGACCGCTGTGGGACCTCGCGGAGGACCGTGACTCGATCAGCCTCATCGAAACCGCTCTGCGCGCCGACATCCCGGTTGCTCTCGTCTGTCACGCACCCGGCGTCCTGCGGCACGTCACCTCCCCCGACGGACAACCACTCGTGAAGGGCCGCACGGTCACCGGCTTCACCAACGGCGAAGAGGACGGCGTCGGCCTGACCGACATCGTCCCGTTCCTCGTCGAGGACGAACTGATCAAGCTGGGCGGCGACTACAGCAAGGGCCCGGATTGGGCATCCTATGTCGTGCGCGACGGCATCCTCATCACCGGCCAGAACCCGAATTCGTCGGCTGAGGCGGCAAGCGCACTCATCGATCTGCTC
>NZ_JAEMTF010000119.1:0-10445 GCF_016462415.1 Williamsia sp.
CACGCCGCGCCGCGACCGCATCGGCGATGTCCTGTTCGAGCAGACTCCCGTGTACCGCCATCGCCACCCCCACCCCGGATGCGGCCGAGGCGACCACGGTCGCGCGCGCGTCGGCGACGTTGCCGGCCGCCCATACCCCGGCGACCCCGGTCGCACCCATCGGGTCGGTCGCGATCACGGTCGCCATCAGGTGATCGCCGACCCGCACCTCCTCGACCGTCAGGCCCAACGACTCGACCACCGCGCCACCGACCCGTCCGGTGCTCGCGACCACCACCGCATCGCACGCCACCTCGGCCCCGGAGGCGAGCCGGACCCCGACGAGCCGGTCGTCGCGCACGACCACCTCGGTGACGAGGCCATCGACGACACCGATGCCGCGGGCGGTGAGTGTCTCGAGTTGCTCACCGACGAACTCCGGCGCCGTGTGGCGGGCGATGGTCACGTCGGCACTCAACTGCCGGAACATGTGTGCCTGATGCGCCGACATCGCGCTCGTGGCGATGACGACGATGGCCCGATCGCGCACCTCCCATCCGTGACAGAACGGGCAGTGCAACACGTCGCGTCCCCACCGTTGCGAGAGTCCCGCGATGTCGGGGAGCTCGTCGACGACACCGGTCGTGACGACCAGCCGACGCGCACGCACGGTGCCCCCGTCGTCGAGCGTCACGGTGAAGTCACCGACCCCACCGTCGACATGCGAGGCGGTACCGCTGACCACCCGGCCGCCGTAGAGTTCTACTTCCGCACGGCCCGTCGTCACCAGTTCCGACGGCGAGATCCCCTCGCGCGTCAGGAAATTGTGCACTCCGTCGGCGGGGAGGTTGCGCGGTGATCCGGCGTCGACGACGACCACCGATCGTCGTTGTCGGCCCAGCGTCACCGCCGCCGCGAGCCCCGCCGCACCGCCACCGATCACGGCCACGTCCATCATCTCGTCCATCGCTGTCTCCTCTGCTCGATTCGCACTGTCCCCACTGTGCGACCGAACGCGAAATACTGGCAACGTTTGTTGCCGATCCGGCAAAGTGGGGACATGGATGATCCCACCACCGACACCGACGCCGTACTCGCCGCCGTCGGGCCACGCCTACGTGCGCTGCGCAACCAGCGCGACATCACCCTGTCCGACCTCTCGGCGAGCACCGGGATCTCGGTGAGCACGCTCTCCCGCCTCGAATCAGGCCAACGCCGGCCGACACTCGAACAACTGCTCCCCCTGGCGAGCGCGTACCGCGTGCAGCTCGACGACCTGGTGGGCGCACCCCGGACCGGCGACCCGCGCGTGGTCCTGCGACCGACGACAAGGCATGGCATGACCTTCATCCCGCTGACCGGACGCGCCGGTGGTCTGCAGGCCTACAAGATGATCCTGCCGGTGACACCGGAGGCCCCGGTCCCGGAACTGCGGACCCACGAAGGTTACGAGTGGCTCTACGTGCTCGACGGGAGGTTGCGGCTGATCCTCGGCGATCGCGACCTGATCCTGGCGCCGGGTGAGGCCGCCGAGTTCGACACACACGTCCCGCACTGGCTCGGCGCTTCCGGACCCCACCCCGTCGAGGTGTTGGCACTGTTCGGCAAGCAGGGCGAACGAGCACATCTGCGCACCGGACCGCGACCGTAGAGTGCAGGCGTGAGCCGTACCGAACCCGACCATCGCCGAGCCGACGCGCGACTGACCGACCTCCTGCCCGCCACCAACCTGGCCGACCTGCATCAGCTGCGAGATGACTTCGCGCGCTTCATGATGCAGTACAAGTTCGGGATCGACACGGTCAACACCAAGATCACCATCCTGCGGGACGAGCTCACCCACCTACACGACTACAACCCGATCGAGAACCTGTCGTCGCGGTTGAAGGCACCGGAGAGCATCCTCGCGAAGATCGGCCGCAAGGGGTGCGCCCCGTCGTTCGAGGCGATCCGCGCGACCATCACCGACATCGCCGGGGTGCGGGTGACCACCTCGTTCGTCTCCGACGTCTATCACGTGATGGACATGCTCTCACGCCAGGACGACGTCACCGTCTTGGAGATCCGCGACTACATCGCGACCCCGAAACCCAACGGCTACCGCAGCCTGCACGCACTCCTCGAGGTACCGGTCAACATGTCCGACCGGGTCGTGCCGGTCGTCGTCGAGGTGCAGATCCGCACCATCGCCATGGATTTCTGGGCGAGCCTGGAGCACAAGATCTACTACAAGTACGACACCGACGTCCCGCAGGATCTGCTCGACGAACTCGGCCAGGCCGCCGAGACCGCGCATCGACTCGACGCGACGATGGAGCACCTGCACGAGGAGATCCGAGGCGCCGATCGCGGGTCCGCGGTGCCCGAGGTGGTGCCGTCGGACGCGGTGTTGCAGGAGTGGGTGGCCGCACGGACCAGGTTCATCACCGAGCAGTAGCGCGGCGGTGTCACGTTTTCCCGACCCGCGGTGTCTTGAGGGGGAGAGAATCCCCCACGAGGTACACGAGGAGCGTCCGATGAACACACGCACGAACAGCCGACACGTGGTCGTGGTCGGCGGTGGGTACGCCGGCACCATGGCGGCCAACCGTCTGGCGGCCACCGGCTCCGCCGCCGTCACGTTGATCAGCCCGAACACCGACTTCGTCGAACGCATCCGGCTCCATCAGCTCGCCGCGGGCACCGGCGGGGCCACCGTCGGCTACGACACCCTGCTACACCCCGACATCGAGCGGGTGGTCGCGGCGGTCGAGCGGATCGACGGGTCCGCGCGCACAGTCCTCACCTCCACCGGCGGCGTCATCGGATACGACCGGCTTATCTACGCGGTCGGTAGCGGGGCGGGATCGGCACCGGTTCCCGGTGTCACCGAGTTCGCCCACACCGTCTCCGACATCGACGACGCGAACCGTCTGGCCGCCGCACTGGCCGACACCCCCGCGGGCGCCTCGGTCGTCGTGGTCGGTGGCGGACTGACCGGTGTCGAGATGGCCGCGGAGGTCGCCCAGGCGCGGGAGGACCTCGCCGTGACGCTGATCTGCGGCGCCGGGGTGGTGCCGTCGGCGGGTGTCCGGGGTGGCGCGTCGGTGACCAAGCGGTTGCGCCGCCTCGGTGTGGACCTGATCGAGCACACGCCGGTCGGCGAGGTCGCCGACAGCAAGGTCGTTCTGACCGACGGTCGGGTCGTCGCCGCCGACATCACCGTCTGGACAGCGGGTTTCGCCGTCCCCGATCTCGCGTCCCGCAGCGGACTGGGCACCGACGCGATCGGCCGGTTGAGGGTCGACGCGACCCTCGTCAGCATCGACGATCCCCACGTCATCGGGGCGGGTGACGCGATCACCGTGGCCGGACGCGACCTGCGGATGAGCTGCCAGGCGGCGATGCCGCTCGGGGCGCAGGCGGCGAACACGGTGCGCGCGTTGCTCGACGGCGACGCTCCTGCCCAGGTGGACCAGGGGTTCGCCGCCCAGTGCATCAGCCTCGGTCGCACCGCGGGGACCGTGGTGGCCACCCATCGCGACGACCGCCCCCGCCCGATCCTCGTGGGTGGCCGGGCCGGCGCGGTGGTCAAGGAGCAGGTGTGCCGGATGACGCTGCGGTGGATCGCCGGCGAGGGCCGGCGCGGCGGGTCCTACTCGTGGACGAGGGGACCGCGCCGGTGACCGGGTCGTCGACACACGCCGACACCTTCACCCATCTGCGTCCGCTGCTGTTCACGATCGCCTACGAGATCACCGGCTCGACGACCGACGCCGACGACATCCTGCAGGAGAGCTATCTGCGGTGGGCCGCCGTCGATCTCGACACGGTTCGCGACGTGCGGTCCTATGTCGCGTCGATCGTCACCCGGCAATCGCTGAACACCCTGCGTGCCTCGGCACGCCGTCGCGAGGAGTACGTGGGTCCCTGGTTGCCCGAGCCGTTGCGGATGCCGGAGACCGCAGGCGCCGCGGGCGATCCCGAGGCCGACATCGTGCTCAGCGAATCGGTGTCGATGGCGATGATGGTGGTGCTCGAGTCGCTGGGTCCTGACGAGCGTGCCGTGTTCGTCCTGCGGGAGGTGTTCGGCTTCAGCCACGCCGATATCGCGGAGGCTGTCGGCAAATCGGTCGACGCCGTCCGCCAGAGCGCGGCCCGCGCCCGGTCCCACGTGCAGGCCCGCCGCCGACGCTTCGAGTCGACACCGGCCGCCGTCGAGGAGATCACCACGGCGTTCCTGTCCACCGCCCTCTCCGGCGACCTGCAGGGGTTGATGAACATCCTCGCCCCGGACGCGGTACTCATCTCCGACGGCGGCGGCAAGGTCAACGCGGCGCGTCGACCGATCCACGGCGCCGACAAGATCGCCCGGTTCCTGATCGGCATCGCCCGGTGGGAGATGCCCGAACTCGGCCTGGAGTCCGCGATCTACAACGGTGGTCCCGCGCTGGTGATCTCGTCACGCGGGGTGGTCGACTCCGTCTTCGTCCTCGAGATCGTCGGCGGCACGGTGACCGGGGTGTACGCCGTCCGCAATCCCGACAAGCTCGCGGCGGTGCTCACCCCGTTCGACATCGCACGCTGACGACCGCACACGGACGCGCGGCGTCGCACGTCCGAACGGCAGACCACGACGTCCACTAACCTGGTTGTTTGTGACCGTTCCCCACCGCCCCCGACAGGTCCCCGGCCCCGGTTTTCTCGTCGCCGGACGCTACCGGCTCCGGTCCAAACTCGGTGGTGGCGGGATGGGTGCGGTCTGGCTGGCGACCGATCAGCTGCTCGAACGCGAGGTCGCCGTCAAGCAGGTGGTGTCCACCGAGGGGCTGACCGAGGAGTCGGCGAGTGACGTCCGTTCGAGGGCACTGCGCGAGGGCCGGATGGCGGCGCGGCTGAGTCATCGCAACGCGATCGCGATGCACGACCTCGCACTCGAGAGCGGTGAACCTTGGCTGGTCATGGAGTACCTACCGTCGCGTAGCGTCGCGCAGATCCTGCACACCACCACGACCCTGCCGATCGCCCACGCCGCCCACATCGGGGCCCAGGTGGCCGCGGCGATGGCCACCGCACATTCCGAGGGGATCGTGCACCGCGACATCAAACCCGGCAACATCCTCATCGCCAACACCGGTCGCGCTGCGGGCACCGTCAAGATCTCCGACTTCGGCATCTCCCGCGCGAAGGACGATGTCGCGAACGTCGAGAGCGGTGTGATCACCGGGACCCCGGCGTATTTCGCGCCGGAGCTCGCCCGGGGCGGAGAGCCCACCGAGGCCTCCGACGTCTACTCACTCGGCGCGACGGTCTACACCGCCGTGGAGGGTGAGCCGCCGTTCGGGGTCGACGAGGACTCGCTGGTCCTGCTGCACCGGGTGGCCCGTGGTGAGATCAATCCCCCCACCCGGGCCGGTGACCTCACGCCGGTGCTGCTGGGCATGCTCGAGCCGAGCCCGGGGCGTCGGCCCACCATGGCACAGGCCCGAGATCAGTTGGCGCGCATCGCGGCCGGGCCCGGAGGCAACGTGTCCGCGGTACTCCAGTCGCCCCTGCCCCGCAACGACAGCGCGATCCCGATCTGGGGGCTGTCGGGACGATCGTCGACCCGGTCGAACCGATCGTCGCCGCGCACCGAGTCGGGCCTGCCCGCGGCCCGCATCCACCCGACCTCGGCACGACCCGTCGCACCCGGTCCCGGTCCCGCGCCGGAGGCCGTAGCACCACCGGCACCGGCCCCGACGCCGGTCGGCGCCACGTCCCCTACCCCGACCCCGCCGACCCTGCCCATCTCACCGGCGGTGATCGGGGTGGCCGCCGTCCTCGTGCTGGTGGTCCTGATGATCGTGCTCATCGTCGCGCTCTGACGGCGGTGGGTTCGCCCGTCGTCACCCAACTCCACCGTCTCGTGGGCCAGTGCGGCCACACGGATGTCGTGCGTGATCAGCAGGGTGGCCCGTCCCGCGGCGAGACGGAGCAGGGGGCCGACGATCCGGTCCACGCTGCGGTCGTCGAGTCCGGCGGTCGGTTCGTCGAGCACCAGTACGGGTGCGTCCCGCAGGATCGCGCGGGCGATGGCGATGCGTTGGCGCTGCCCGCCCGACAGACGTAGACCGCCGTCGGCGAGCAGTGTGCGGTACCCGTCGGGGAGGCTGCGGATGAACTCGTCGGCGTCGGCGTCGTGTGCCGCCGCGATGATCGCGGTCTCGTCGGCACCCGGTGTGCCGTAGGCGATGTTCTCCGCGACGGTGCCCGCCCGGATCACCACCTGCTGCGGGAGCAGCGTGATCTGTGAACGGACGGAGTCGGCGGTGTGGATGCCGATGTCCGCACCGCCGAGGGTGATGACCCCGTGGTGTGGACGATCGAACCGGGTGACGAGGGCCGCCAGCGTCGATTTCCCCGACCCGCTGGGGCCCACCAGCGCGGTGATCGTGTCCGGTGCGACCGTGAAGGTCGCGTCGGTGATGAGTGGTCGGTCGTAGGCGAACGAGACGCCGCGCAACTCCAGGGCGGGTCGCCCGCGCGGGATGGGTCGTGCGCCGGCGAGATCCACCGAACTCGGGGCGATGTCGAGGATCTCGGCGACCCGGTCGGCGCTGACCACCGCCGCGGCCACCGCCAGTCGGAGTTCGGCGATCTCCTGCACCTTCGGGTAGAGGTAGCCGAGATATCCGGTGAGGGCGATCAATTCACCGACGCTGAGGTGGCCGAGCCGGATCTGCCAGGCGCCCACCACCGCGATCGCGAGCATGGTCAGGATCTGCCCCACCGACAGCACCGAACCGAATCCCGCCTCCACCTTGGTCTGCGCCAGGCGCGCCCGCATCCAGGACCGGCCGTGACGGTCGACGAGATCGTGCTCACGCTTCTGCTGGTTGTAGGCGACGGTGGTCTCGATCCCCGCGAGTCCCTCCTGCACGGCGACGCCGATGGCGCTGGTCGCTGCCCGTTCGTCGCGTGCGGCACGCGTCTGGGCCCTGGTGAACAGCGCCGAGAGTCCGCTGAGCACCGGGATGGCGACGATGGCGACCAGCGACACCTGCCAGCTCAACACGAATGCCACCGTGAGGAGGCCGGCGACGTGGAGCGCGGCGATCCCCAGCTGCAGCAGACCCGACCCGGTCATGTGCTCGACCGCCTCGACGTCGCCGGAGTGCCGGGTGACCATGTCGCCCAGCCCATATCGTCGATGGACCAGTGGATTGAGTCGCTGCACGTGCGCGTAGAGCGTGTTACGGAGGCGCAGGACGAATCGTTCCGACGCCCCCACGACGGTCACCATCCCGATGTAGTCGGCGACCGCTGCGAGAACCGTGATGCCGAGCCATACGCTCGCCGAGAACGCGAACGCCGACGCCGTCTCCGACGTGAGGGCACTGTCGATCACGTCGGAGAGGAAGAAGACGGCGGCGATCTCGCAGCCGGCCGAGAGGGTGAGCAGCAGCGCCGCGATCACGAGGGATCGACGATCCGGGCGCAAGAGGGGCGCGAAGCGACGTAGCGCGGTGAGGACGGTCACGAGAATCCTTTGTGGTGCGGCATGTTCGGTGGACGTACGTCCACACCGGGGGGTGACGACGTCCGGGGCCCGTCGAAACGGGCCCCGGAAAGGGCATTCGGTCTGGTTCGGTCGCGTCAGCGCCAGATCCACAGCCAACGGCGGCTGCGCGGATCCCAGATGCGCTGGCGGCGCTTCGGCCGGTTCGGGGTCTGACGTCCGCGGGGCTGGGTGAATGTCATGTCGTTCTCCTTCATCGTGGTCGGCATCTCTTGCCGACATGACTGAAGGTAGGAGCGCTGTCTGTGCGGCTTCCGCACCGTGACTGTGCGTCGGCTGACAGATCTCGCCGCGCGTCAGCTGATGTGCCGGTTGGCCGCCCACCGGGTCAGCGCGTTGCGGTTGGACTGTTGCGTCTTGCGGAGCACGTTCGACGCGTGCGTCTCGACGGTCTTGATCGAGATGAACAGGTCCTCGGCGATCTCGCGGTAGGTGTATCCACGGGCCAGCAACCGCAGGACCTCCATCTCGCGCGGCGTCAGCGAGTCGAGCTCGGGGTCGAGATGTGGTTCGGGAGCGGCGGATCGTCCCGTGAAGGAGTCGAGTACGAACCCGGCCAGACGCGGACTGAACACGGCGTCCCCGTCGGCGACACGACGGACCGCGTCGGCGAGGTCGGCTCCGGCGATGGTCTTCGTGACGTAACCGCGGGCGCCGGCACGGATCGTGGCGATCACGTCCTCGGCGGCGTCGGACACGCTGAGCGCCAGATAAACCGGCTGGGTGTCGATGCGGGAGTCGGCGACACCGCGCACGACCGCCACCCCGCCGCCGTCGGGCATGTGCACGTCGAGGAGCACGACATCCGGTGTGCTGCGGACTATCCCGTTCACGGCGTCAGCGACGTTCCCGGCCTCACCGACGATGGTCAGGCCGGCCTCCGACGACAGCTCGGCGCGCACACCGGAACGGAACACCGCGTGGTCGTCGACGAGGAAGACGCGACACTCCGCTGTCTCTGTGGGCACGGTCATCGGCCTCTCTTCTCGCTCTCGGTCGCCGGTTGCGTGACGTGTTCGCGGCGCGGCATCGACATCGCCACCTCGGTGCCCCGATCCGGCGCCGTCTTGATCACGACCGTCCCGTCACTGCGTTCGAGTCGCGCGCGGATCGACCTCGCCACGCCCTGACGGTCCTCGGGTACCCGGTCCTGGTCGAACCCGCGACCGCGATCGCGGACGAACACGTCGACCGCGTCCCCGGTCACCTCCGCGAACACGTCGACCTTGCGTTCCCCGGAATGCTTGGCCGCGTTGATCAGTGCCTCTCGGGTCGCACCCATCAGCGCCGCCCACCGCTTCGCCTCGGCGACGTCGGCGGCGGTCGCGCCCCGGGGCCAGGCCAGGTCGCCGACGGTCACCACGTCGACCTCGATGCCGTAGGAGTCCTCGACGTCGCCCGCCACGATCTCGAGGGCGGCCGCCAGCGAACTGCCCGACCGCTCGCGCTCACCGAACAACCAGCGCCGCAGCTCACGCTCCTGGCCCCGGGCCAGCCGGGCGACCTCCTCGGGGCGGCCGGCCTGTTTCTGGATGAGCGCCAACGTCTGCAACACCGAATCGTGCAGGTGCGCGGCGATCTCGTCGCGCTCGGCGGTGCGGATACGCGCAGCGCGTTCGGCGTTGACGGTGCGCAGCATGCGCATCCACAGCGGCACCGTCAGCAGTACCACGCCGAGAAGGGTTGCGCCGACAGCCAACAGCGTTGCGCTGAGACCGCCGAAGGAGCGGTTCGTGGCCAGTACGACGACAGCCAGACCGGCGATGACCAGCACCCCGCCACCGATGACCCGCGTCCACGTCAGAACCGCACTGCGCGAATCATGGTGAGGCGAGGCGTGTTCGGGTGAGTCGAACTCACGCCACACCAGCGTCGCGCCGATGGCGACGACGACCAGCGGGACCAGATACTCCGCGGGTGTCCCCGACGCCGCGAAGCCGACGACGATCACCGCGACGATCCCGACCATCGCCAGGCCGTACGCCTGAGTCCGCTCCCCGCGTCCGGGCGGTGTCGTGTCCGACCCGGGCGGACAGAAGAACCACAGCAGCCCGTAGGCGCAGACCCCGGCCCCGGCCAGCGCGCTGAGCACCACGAACACGATGCGCACGCGGACGGGGTCGATGCCGAGGTGGTCGGCGACACCGCCCGCCACACCGCCGATGATGCGACCGCCGTCGCGACGCACGATGCGCTCGGGTAGCGGCGCCAGGCCACCCTCGGACGAGGGTTGTGGGGCCGGTGCGTTCACACGTCGATACTGACACGCCGGCGCGTACCCGCACATCAGGGAGAGCCCTGAGTCCGACGGCGGGGTCGGGGCCGATTTCAGGGTGAATCCTGATGGTGTCGGGGGCAACGGGCCGGTGAAGATGATCGGTATGAACACGACAACCGTCACGCCGAGTGCCGAATCGCTACTGCGGATGTGGAAGACGCGACCGGTACGGCCGAACGCCGGAGGCGTCGTCGCCGGGGTGTGCATCGGCATCGCGCGGCGGTATCGGGTGGACCCGACGCTGGTGAAGATCGCGTTCGTCGTGGCCACCCTCTTCGGCGGCAGCGGTGTCATCCTCTACGTCCTGGCGTGGATCACGCTGCCCGCGGGCGACGACCCACCGTCGGAGTACATGAACCGGCGCGAACGCAAGGCGGTGTACCGGCAGGCGCGTGCCGACTACCGGCGGGTCCGTCGGGATCACCGCCACGGTCGGCATCCCTCCTCCGACGGGGCGCGGCACCATTCACACCCACCCACCATCGTGTTGATCGTCATCGCGGTCATCGTCGTGACGTCGTTCACCCCCAACGCCGCGTGGAGTTCGGGCGGCCTGCTCGGCGCGGCGCTGATGCTGCTCGGTTGGTGGTTGCTCTATCAGCGCAGCCCCGACGCCGAGCCGGGTACCTCGGCCGACACCATCGGGAC
>NZ_JAEMTF010000119.1:10545-12990 GCF_016462415.1 Williamsia sp.
CCGCCGACCCCACCGGCGTGGGATCCCCTCGGAGTGGCCCCGTTCGCCTGGGATCTCCCCGAGCCGTCGGTGGCACCTCCTCCGGCCCCGGTGCGGCGCCGATCCGCTCTCACCCCGATCACCCTCGGTGCCGCCCTGCTCGTCGCCGCCGGCGCCTCCACCGCGGCGTTCGCCGGCGTCGACGCGCTGACGCCGGGCCGCATCACGGCGCTGGCCCTGGCCGTCGTCTGCGTGGGTCTGCTCATCGGGGCGGTCACCCGACGGGGACCGGGCCTCGTCCCGGTGGCGGTGATCCTGGCCGTCGGGGTGGTGATCAGCTCGGCCGCATCGAGCATGGGGCCGCTACCCGCCGGCGGAGTCGGTGATCGTGACTGGCGTCCGGTGACCGATCGCGACATCGCGCCGAGATACGAACTCACCGTGGGGTCGGCGACACTCGACCTGCGGTCGGTGTCGTTGACGGGCAACCGTTCGGTCCGGCTGCGGGTCGGCCTCGGTGAGGCGATCGTGGTCGCACCGGCCGGGATGAACCTGAAGGTGCGGTGCCGCACCACCATCGGCGACGAGACGTGCCGGACCGGACTCGACGGCGGCTCGGACGGCACGGCGGGACCGGTCCTCGACATCGACGCGTCGAGCATCGTGGGACACGTGGAGGTCAGCCGTGGATGACAACCGCTTCTCCCCCACCCAGGCCGTCGTCGGTGTCGCCGGGCTCGCGATCGCGATCTGGGGACTGGCCGGCGCACCCGACATCGCCGACAGCAGTGCGGTGCGCTGGGGCGTGGTCGGGATCGCGATCCTGATCGGCCTGGTGCTGATCGTCGTCGGTGGACTCAGCGGCCGAAACCGCTGAGCCATACGCCGGTCACTCCCACTCGATCGTGCCCGGCGGCTTGCTCGTCACGTCGAGAACGACTCGGTTGACCTCGGCGACCTCATTGGTGATGCGCGTGGAGATGATCTCCAGCACCTCGTACGGCACGCGGGTCCAGTCAGCGGTCATCGCGTCCTCGCTCGACACCGGTCGCAGGACGATCGGGTGGCCGTAGGTGCGGCCGTCGCCCTGCACCCCGACACTGCGGACGTCGGCGAGCAGCACGACCGGGCACTGCCAGATCGAGTTGTCCAGGCCCGCGCTCGTCAGTTCCTCGCGGGCGATGAGGTCCGCGGCCCGCAGGGTCTCGAGACGATCCGCGGTCACCTCCCCCACGATGCGGATGGCGAGCCCCGGTCCGGGGAACGGTTGGCGACCGACGATGTCATCGGGCAGACCGAGCTCGCGCCCCACTGCACGGACCTCGTCCTTGAAGAGCAGACGCAACGGCTCGACCAGTGAGAACTCCAGGTCCTCAGGCAGGCCGCCGACGTTGTGGTGGCTCTTGATGTTCGCGGTACCCGTGCCGCCACCGGACTCGACGACGTCGGGGTACAGAGTCCCCTGCACCAGAAAGTCGACGCTTCCTTCGCTGCCGTCGAGGACGTCGGTGACCGCACCCTCGAACGACCGGATGAACTCACGACCGATGATCTTGCGCTTGGTCTCCGGGTCGCTGTGCCCGGCCAGCTCACGCAGGAACGTCTCCTCGGCGTCGACGGTGACCAGTCGCGCACCGGTGGCGGCGACGAAGTCGGTCTGGACCTGCTCGCGCTCACCGGCCCGCAGCAGTCCGTGGTCGACGAACACACACGTCAGACGGTTGCCGATGGCCCGCTGCACCAGCGCGGCGGCCACCGCGGAGTCGACGCCACCGGACAGCCCGCACAGCGCGCGCCCGTCACCGACCTGCGCGCGGACCTGCTCGACGAGGGCGTCGGCGATGTTCGCGGCGGTCCAGTCGGCCTCGAGACCGGCGATCTCGTAGAGGAACTTCGTCAGGATGTGCTGTCCGTGCGGGGTGTGCATCACCTCCGGGTGGTACTGCACACCGGCCATCCGACGTTCGAGGTTCTCGAACGCGGCCACCGGCGCTCCCGGGGTGGACGCGGTGACCGTGAAGCCCGCCGGGGCTTCCTGCACGGCGTCGTTGTGGCTCATCCACACCGGCTGCGTCTCCGGCGTGCCTGCCATCAGCACCGACTCCCCGATCGACGACAGCGTCGTGCGACCGAATTCGCGGCCGCCGGTGTTGGCGACCACGCCGCCGAGTTCCTTGGCCATCGCCTGGTAGCCGTAGCAGATGCCGAACACCGGGATGTCGAGGTCGAGGACGGCGGGATCCAGGCCGGGCGCATCGTCGGCGTACACCGACGCCGGCCCGCCCGAGAGGACCAGGGCCACCGGGTTTTTCGCGGCGATCTCCTCGATGGTCGCGGTGTGCGGGATGACCTCGGAGTAGACGCGGGCCTCGCGGACCCGACGTGCGATCAACTGCGCGTACTGGGCGCCGAAATCGACGACGAGGACCGGGCGGGGTGCGGCCGATTCGACCGGATCAGGGGCTG
>NZ_JAEMTF010000120.1 GCF_016462415.1 Williamsia sp.
TATGCGGAGGTAACGGTTACGACGTGGCGAGCGACATGGGGTTACACCCCGGAACTGAGGAGTACCAATGATCGGAATTGCCCCGCTGAGGTTCGCGACAGTGGCCGGAGCTTTTGTTCTACTCGTGGCGGGCTGTTCGTCGGAGCAGTCCGACACCGGTTCGCAGGCACCGACGTCGACGGTCACCGTGACCGCCTCGAGTTCGGCGGCCCCCGATCCCGAGGGTTCCGATGATGCGGGACCGACCGAGGGGCAGACGGCGGACACCATCGAGGCCGGCGACCCCGCACCCGCGACCGGACAGCAACCGTCGGGACCGCTTCCTGCCGCCGACTTCGCCGACGGCAACGGCTACGGGTTCTCGAGCCCGACCGGAAAGATCCAGTGCCGAGCGGCCGACGACCGAATGATCTGTCAGACGCCGAATCAGGGCCATGCCGTCGCAGCCACCGCGGTGTGTGGCTTCTACCCGGGTGAGGAGCAGCCGCGCGCGACCCAGTTCGGCTACTTCCCGGGAGGGGGCCGTCCGTGCGCGACGATCATCCAGGGCAACTTCTTCACGACCCCGCGTGCCCTGAACTACGGTCAGAGCGTGGTGTTCTCGATCGACAACGGTCGCCGGATCACGTGTTCGTCCGCGACCGCGGGCCTGACCTGCCGCGGTTCCGACGGCTCGGGATTCTTCCTGTCGGGGGAGTCGTTCCGGGTCCTGTGACCGGCCGGCGACTGCTCTACGACAACATCAGCAGCGTCGACGTGGCGCTGGCGACGAGAACCCCCGCACCGTCACGGACCTCGGCCCGCACCGTCGTCGTGGTCCGCCCCTGGTGCTCGACCTCGGCGCGTACGCGGACGGCGCCGCTGTCGGGGGAGATGGGGCGGATGTACCGGCAGCTCAGATCGAGTGTCGTGAAACGCCGGTTCTCGGTGTTCACCGTCATCACCGCCGACCCGAAGGCGGAGTCGATCACGGCCGCGATCACCCCACCCTGCACGGTTCCGTTGGCGTTGCAGTGGAACTCGCGGGGCTCGACCTCGATCACCGCCCATCCCTCACCGGCGTCGACGGGGTGGTAGTCCAGCGTCGACGCCGCCGGACTCAGTGGGAGTTCCCCGGAGATCTGTGCCTTCACCTGGTCGAGCCCACGCAGCTCCGACGTCGCACGGGTTCCCGGCGGGTCCCAGGAATAGGAGCGCTCCGGCCGAGGGGTCACGGCTCGATCTTCGACGCCCGCAACTCGTGTCCTTTGGACGTCAGGCACCGTCCCGTGGGCAGATCCCACGACCAGCCGTGCAGATTGCAGGTCAACTTGTCGCCCTCGATGACGCCGAACTTCGAGAGGTCGGCCTTGAGGTGCGGGCACCGGCGCTGGATCTCCCAGCCGTCCTTCTGGATCGACGCGGAGTCGTCGTGGGCCTCGGAGAACCAGCCGTCGGCGTACGCGATCCGCTCCGCCGTGAGGCATTTGAAGAACGTGTAGAGGAACTCGTTGTACCCGCCGATGCGCCACGTGGTGAACCGTGTCGACAGGAAGATCGTGTTCACCCAGTCGGGCTCGTTGTCGCGCAACACCGTTCGCACCATCTCCGGTGCGATCCGGAACCCGTACCGGTACTTGCCCTCGCCCTCCTTGGGCTCGCGCACCGTGCGGTTGGGGAAGTCGAGCACGACGGTCTGATCACCCATCACGAGTCCGACCGGGTAGCCGATCCCGTCGCAGATGAGGTCGCTGGCGGCCATGATCGGCTCGAACAGATCGCGCAGCGCCGGCAGCAGGGGCTCACCCCCGGCAGGCGCCCACGACGCCTTGGCCTCGGCGATCACCGGTGCGAACTTCTCCGCCATCCGCTCGATGTAGGCGGCCTTGTTGGCCCCGAACACCTGCTCCGGCGGGTACGGGTGGCCGATCTCGACGAGCTCGGACCCGCGCAGCTCGACCGTCGACCCCGACACCATCATCAGGCCACGGTGCTTGCTGCCGTCGTCGGTGCCGTGCTCGACCATCTGATCGAGGAACGTGGCCTGGTCGGGGAAGATGCTCGTCGGGTCGGGGTTGCCGTCCGCGTCGCCCACGTCGTTGAGGTAGCGCAGCTCGTCGTCGAGGAACATCGGCGGTCCGGCCGAGGGGACGACCCACGTGGCGCCGACCTGCTCGATGTAGGACCGGGCGCGGTCCATGCCGCGCTGCCGCTTCTGTGCCGCGAAGTTCGCCTTCGACTTGCGGGGGATGTCGTAGACCATCGGGTACCAGATGGCGCCGGAGTACTGCAGCAGGTGGATGTCGATGTGGCCGAACGCATCCGAGATGACGTCGAGGTCCACCGGGCGGGCGTCGTTCATGTTGAAACAGGTGGTCTCGCCGTCGGAGACGATCAGCCCGCTGTCGCCGATCGGACCGTCGGCGGGCGCGCGCAGCGCCACGATCATGATGTCGAGACTGCCCTTGTCGTTCGACACCGTCGTCTTGACCGAGTCCTCGGTCTCGACGAACCTGTGGAAGCCCAGCGCCTCGAGTTCGCGGCGCAGGTCCGGCACCGGGTAGTCCGGCAAGAGGACGGTCGTGTCCTTGTTGACGTTCTCGGCCAGGTTCCGCGCGTCGAAGTGATCGCGATGCAGGTGCGAGACGTAGAGGTAGTCGCAGTCCCCGAGCGTGCGCCAGTCGAGCTCGGTGTTGTCGGGGAACGGGAACCACGATGCGAAGTAGGCGGGATTGACCCACGGGTCGCACAGGATCGACCCGGCCGCTGTCTGGATGTGGAATCCGGCGTGCCCGACGCTGGTGACCTGCACTCGTTTCGTTCCTCTCGATCATGCGTCGCTCACGCGACCGCCCCTCCAGGGTAGAGGCGGACGCTACTGTCATCCGCATGGAACCCGCTTACGACACCGTGATCGCGATCGCCCGCTCGATGTGGGCGGCGCAGGGCCTCAAGTTCACCGTCACCGGCGCCGAGAACGTGCCCCTGACCGGCGGCGCGGTCATCGCGATCAACCACACCGGGTACCTCGACTTCACCTACGCCGGGCTCCCCGCGTTCCTGCACGGCCGTCGCAAAGTGCGCTTCATGGCGAAGAAAGAGGTCTTCGACTCGAAGGTCAGTGGACCCATCATGCGCGCGCTGAAGCACATCCCGGTCGACCGTGGCGCCGGCGCCGACAGCTACCGCGCCGCCGTCGAGTACCTGCAGGCGGGCGAGCTCGTCGGCGTGTACCCGGAGGCGACGATCAGCCGCAGCTTCGAGATCAAGGAGTTCAAGTCCGGCGCCGCACGCATGGCGCTCGAGGCCGGGGTGCCGATCGTCCCGACGGTGATCTGGGGCGCCCAGCGTGTCTGGACCAAGGGCCACCCGCGACGGATGGGTCGCACGAACACCCCGATCAGCATCGGCGTCGCGCCCCCGATCGCGCCGCTCGGCGACCCGGCCGAGCTGACCGCGACCTTGCACCAGGTCATGGCCGACACACTCGACGAGGTCCAGCAGGCCTACGGTCCCCACCCGGCCGGCGAGTACTGGGTGCCCGCGCGCCTGGGCGGCGGGGCCCCGACCCTGGCCGAGGCCGACGCGATGGACGCACAGGAGAGTGCGGAGAAGGCCGCCCGCCGCGCCGAGCGCGACGGCTGAGAGCCAAGGTCGCTACTCTGTCGGGGATATTCGCCCTAAACGGGCGTACGGGTTCTCACGACACGGGGTACGAACATGAGTCAACCGCCGAATCAGGGTGGTGGGTGGAACGGTCCGCAGGGACCCGGTCAGCCATGGGATCCCACACCGGGGCAGGCCTTCCCGCCGCCCGGGCAGCAGTTCCCCCCGAATCAGCCGTTCCCGGCTGGTCCGCCGCCGTACGGGCCACCGCCGGGATACGGCCCGCCGCCGGGGTACGGCCCGCCGAACGGCGGTCCGCCGTGGGGTCCGCCGCCCGGACCGCCCACCCGAGCGCCGTGGTGGCGCCGCGGCTGGGTGATCGGACCGATCATCGCGGGCATCGTCGTGATCCTGGTCATCGCGACGACCGTCTCGCTGCTGGTCCTCTCCGACGACAGCGACTCGGACCCGTCGAGCACGGTGCAGGCGTACCTCCAGGCGCTCTCCGACGGCGACGCGAAGAAGGCGCTGTCGGAGATCGCCGCGCCCGGCAACACCAAACTCCTGACCGACGACATCCTCAAGCGCCAGCAGGCCAAGGCCAAGATCAATGACGTCAAGGTCGTGAGCAGCACGAGCGGGACGGGCCGCGCGGTCGTGAAGGCGACCTACAACTTCGGCCAGCGCAACGCCGACGTCGACTTCCGGCTGACCGAGACCGACGGCGACTGGAAGATCGAGCGGGGCGCGATCGAGATCGACCTCTCGCTCGGCTCGATCCAGAAGAACAAACCCACGCTGTTCGGGGTGGACGTGTCCAGCGACTCGAAGGCGTACGTCTTCCCGGGTCCGCTGGAGTGGGGGACATCGAACAAGTACATCGCCGCGACCGACGGCAAGGCCGACGACTGGCCCGTCGGTCCGGACTCCGCGTACTTCCCGCAGCTCGAGTTCGACATCAGCAAGGACGGCAACAAGGCGGCGTCGATCGCGGTCACGGCCTACCTGCAGTACTGCGCGCAGTCCAGGCAGACCGATGCGTCGGTGGACAAGCCGGGCTGCGACCAGCAGGTGTACGCCTTCGACGCGCTACCGGGCACGGTCACCTGGAGTGACCCCCGCGACATGGAGCTGTCGGCGATCAAACTGGACTACTCGGGATACTCCGACGAGAACGCGATCACCGTGTCGGGGTCGGTGCCGTGGAAGGCCACGTATCGGTCGAGTCGCAACCCCGCCCCGGTGACGGAGTCGGCGACCGAGTACCTCTCCGGCGACGTCGATCTCAGCAAGGACCCGCCGCAGTTCCAGCCGAACTGACGACGACGCCCGCTCAGATCGCGCTGAGGAAGGCCCGCCCGCCGCCGCTGCGCTTGGCGTCGTACATGCGGGCGTCGGCTGCGCGCAGTGCGTGCCGGATCGCGATGTCGAGGCTGTGTTCGCCGGGTGACTCGATGACCGCGGCGCCCACGCTGACGGTCACCGGCGCGGAACTGATGGCGTCGCGGAGGCGTTCGGGCAGCGACGTGACCCGGTCGACGACCTCGGTCACCGTGCCGGTCAGCACGATGGTGAACTCCTCGCCGCCGGTCCGACCCACCACCGCGGTCGGGCCCGCGAGCCCGACCATGCGGGCCGACATCTGCTGCAGCACGAGATCGCCGACGTCGTGACCGTAGGTGTCGTTGATCAGTTTGAACTTGTCGACGTCGATGACCACCGCTCCGATCGCGGTGCCCCCGGCCCGCGCGGCGCGCCACAGCGGTTCGAGCGATGCGTCGATGCCGCGGCGATTGTGCAGACCCGTGAGCGGGTCGCGCAACGACTGGCGTGCGTCGATCGACAGCAGCGTCCACGCGACGTGAGCGGCGACCGGTACGGCGCACACCGCCGCGAGCAGGACGATCGCACCGGCGGCCACCGCGTAGCCGTCGAGGAACCCCGATCGATAGAGCCGGACGGCGAAGAAGCAGATGAACGCGGCCGACCACACCATGTGTGCGATCAGCCAGCGGGAGCTGACGAAGTAGGTGCACAGAGCGCTCGTGAGGGCGAACAACGCGCAGCCGACCGCGCTCTCGAACGGACCGTAGAGCCACAGCACCGACGTCAGCCCGACGTCACCGAAGATCTCGAAGCCGACGAAGTAGATGAATGCGGTCCGCTGGCTCGTCGGCACCGGGATCGCGATCATCGCGGCGGCGACAGCGAGCTGGACGACGAGGACCACGCAGATGTACACCGTCGCGGCGGTGCCCGACGGCCCGTTCTCGCTGAGCAACAGCAGGACCGAGCACACCGCGAAGACGAGGATGTTCGCGGCGAACACGAGTCGGATGGGCAGATGCAGCGGACGCATGGAGTGGTGGTGGACGATCCACGCGTAGTCGTGATCGCCGAGGAGCCACTGCCGCAGCGACGACCGGAAGCCGGTACCCGACAGCGGTGAGGGGTCGCCGGGACCGGCCGCTGACGGTGGACGACCTGCTCGCACGCTGGAACCCCTGTGGTGAGAACTCGCCCCCGACGGACGGACATGAGTCTGACAGTTGCCCTCGGTCACCAGCAGGCGATTCGACAACTGTCACCTACCCGCATGACCAGAACATCGTCGATCGGTGCCGGGCGGGTCGTTAGGCTCAGGGTATGGAACCCGTCTACCGGACGTTGGAGATCGCAGCACATGCGCTGGTCAAGGCGCAGGGGATGCGGCTCGACGTGCGCAACGCCGACACGATCCCGTCGACGGGCGGCGCGGTGATCGCGATCAACCACACGAGCTATGTCGACTTCGTACCGGCGGCCATCGGCGTCTATCGCGGCGGACGACGGTGTCGGTACATGATCAAGTCGGAGATGATGGACAACCCGCTGGTGCGGTTCCTCATCACCCACACCCACACCGTGCCGGTGGACCGCTCCGCGGGTGCGGAGGCCTACGCGCAGGCGGTCGAGAACCTACGGCAGGGATATGTCGTCGGCGTCTACCCGGAGGCGACGATCAGCCGCAGCTTCGAACTGAAGGACTTCAAGACCGGCGCCGTGCGTATGGCGCAGACCGCCGAGGTCCCCATCGTCCCGTGCATAGTGTGGGGTGCCCAGCGGCAGTGGACCAAGACCGGCGAGAAGGTCGGTGGGAGTACGCGCGACATGGGGCGCAGCCACATCCCGGTGACGGTCCGGTTCGGCGACCCGATCGACTGCACCGGCGACCCCGTCACCGAGACGGCCCGGTTGAAGTCGGTGATGGCCGCGATGCTCGACGACGTGCGCGTCGCGTACGGCGACCATCCGCCCGGCGCCTACTGGGTGCCCGCGTCGATGGGCGGGGGCGCTCCGACCCTCGCGCAGGCGCGGGTCATCGAGGCCGCCGACGACGCCCGCAAGGCGCAGTTGCGCGCCGCGCGGGCCCGCGGCGAACACAAGGAAGGTCACTGACGATGCGTCGCACCAGGTTCGGTCCACCCACCCTCATCGTCAGCGACGTCGACGGGACGCTGATCGACGACGACAACACCGTGCGTCCGCTGACGCGGGAGGCGATCCGTCGTGCCGCGAAGGTGGGGACGACGTTCGTGCTGGCGACCGGCCGGCCACCGCGGTGGATCGCCGAGATCGCCGACCAACTCGACGCGCTCACCTATGCGGTCTGCGCGAACGGCGCCATCGTCTACGACGTCGCCCAGGACAAGGTCCTGCACACCGCCACCCTCGACCCCGACGCCCTGGTCCGCCTCGCCGGCTTCGCCCAGGAGCTGATCCCGGGGTGCGGGCTCGCCGCCGAGCGGGTGGGGGAGAGCGCCCACGACGCAGCGACTCCGCCGTTCGTCGCGTCGACCGGGTACGAACACGCCTGGCTCAACCCCGACCACATCGAGGTCGGCGACGACGAGGTCGTCTCGGCACCCGCGGTGAAGCTCCTCGTGCGCAAGCCGGGGATGGCCAGCGACGAGATGGCCCGCCGACTCTCCGAGGTGGTCGGCGACCTCGCCGCGGTGACCTTCTCCACCGACAACGGGCTGATCGAGCTGGCCCTGCCGGGGATCAACAAGGCGTCGGGCCTGAAAAAGCTCGCCGACATCGCCTCGTTGCCCACCGACGCGGTGATCGCGTTCGGCGACATGCCCAACGACATCGAGATGCTGCGCTGGGCAAACCGCGGTGTCGCGATGGCCAACGCGCATCCGGCGGCCAAGGACGCGGCCGACGAGATCGCCACGAGCAACGACAACGACGGGGTCGGACGAGTCCTCATGCGCTGGTACGGATGATTCATCGGGCGTACGTGGACACGACGTCCAGAATTTTGGGACACTGATCACATGACCATGAACACCGACCGTCGCAGTCCTGCCCGTTCCATCGTCCTGGGTCTCACCGCCTCGGCCGCCGTCGTCGGCATCGGGATGGTGGGAGCAGGCGCCGCGTCCGCGGCCCCGACCACCACCGATCCGGGCGCCTCGGCCGCAGTGGCCGGCACCTACGACAAGAAGTTCGTCTCGCGGTACTACCCGACACCGCAGAGCGCGGTCATCGGTGCGCAGATCAACCTCTACCTGTTCAACTCGGTGCGCCTCAACGGCAACCAGGCCTGCTCCGAGCAGCCCAACCCGGTGGTCAAGCCGGACACCCCGACCGGATGGACCGCGATCATCACCGCGACCTGCCTGTCGGACGCGGGCACCGCGCGCTCGACCGCTCCCGTCGGGCAGTAGGCCTCAGCCGACCGGCCCGGTGGTCGGCACCGGAACCGGTGCCCCCGCCGGGGCCGGTGTGCTCGCGGCCGGTGGCGTCGCCGGTCGCGCGGCCGGACTCAACTGGTCGCGCATGCTGCGGGTGAACTCATCGACGAACGCCTTGATCACCTTCACCACGACGCCGGTCGTCTTGTTGAACACCAGCGAACCGAACTGGAACGCCTGGGTGATGATGCCGCTGACGGCGTCGGTCTCCCCGGAGACCGGCATGCCCAGCGCGCTCTTCTCGAAGCCGGCCGCTCCCCAGGCCTTCTCGATGGCGCCCTGCACGACCTGCGCACCGGTCTCCTTCGACCAGTAGATCTTGCCGTCGGAGAAGTTCACGTACTTGGCGGCGCCGTCGGGCGTCGTCATCTCCGGTGTCTGCGCCTGGCCCAGCGGGCCGGTCGCACCGCCCAGCGACAGCCACTTCTTCGCGATGGCACCCACGTCGGTGGTGGACAGGACGTCGGCGGCCCCCGGAGAGGTGCTCGGCGCCCCCGGCGTCGTCGAGGTGCCCGGTGCGGTCGGCGCCGCACTCGGGGAGCCCGCAGCGGCGAGATTGCCCGCGGCCACGTCCCGGATCTGCGGCAGCGCCGCGTAGCCGAGGGTGCCGGGGCACTCGGTGTTGTCGTAGTCGCGGTGACCGCTGATGACCGGGAGGTTCGACGTCTCACCGGCACCGAACTTGGCGGTGTCGAAGCCGATCGACGTCAGCTGCGCGTTGGCCTTCGGGTCGAGACCGGCGAGCTTGAGTCGCCACCCCAGGAAGCTGCCCACCGACCGGATGGTCTCCGGCGAGGGCGCCACGTCGTTGTAGTTGCCGATCATCGCCACGCCGACGGTGTCGCGATTGAACCCGCCGGTGTGCGTGCCCTGGACGTTCTTGTCCAGGCCACCGAACGCGCCCTCGAAGATCTGGCCGTACTTGTCGACGAGCGCGTTGTAGCCGATGTCGCACCAGCCCAGCGTCTGCGCGTGGTAGGCGTAGATGCCGCGCACGATCTCGGCGGACTGCTCGGCGGTGTAGTCGTTGTTGCCTGCCGTGTGATGGACGACCGCGGCCTTGAGACCGGGATCGTAGGTCGGCTGCTGGCAGCGCTTGGACTCGTCGGCGCCCCACTGCGCGCGGGTGATGATCGGCGGCTGCTGGCCGGGCAGGACCGCGGGCAGGCCGAGGCCACCCGGCGCGCCGCCGGTACCCGGGTCGATCAGCGCGGCCTTGAGCGTCGAGACGACCTTCTCCAGCGCGTTCGGTGTGGACGGGGTCGTCATCGGAGCCGGTACCGACGCGGTGGTGGTAGGTCCGGGAGGGGCCGGTGTCGCGGCGGGGGCCATCGGGTCGCCCTGCACCGGGGCGCGGGGCACGGTGAACGCACGCGGGGCGATCTCGCCCGGCGCCACCGACATCTCGGGAACGGTGGTGGTCGCTGTCGCCCCCGCGGACGGTGCGGGCTTCGCGCCCTCGACGCCAGGGGTGGCGACACCGTCCTTGGTCACGACGACCTGGACGGCCTTGGTGTTGCCCACCCAGACCGGTTCGGTGCCCTGGCTGGTCGGTGTGCGTCCGGTGCGCACGGCCGGGCCCCCGTCCACGGGATCGGCGGAGTACCACTTACCCCACGATCCGTCGGGCTGACGGGCTCGGACGTAGGCGGTCGTGTCGGAGAGACCGTCCCAGGTCAGGGCGATCATGCTGAACGGGTCCTTGCGGGTGATCTCCTTGACGACCGCGCCCGCGGGGACGGGCGCCGACACCGGCTTCCGCGGATCGGTGGTCGCCGCGGCGCTCGTGGTGGACGGTGCCGTGGAGGGGAGCAGCTCGGGCGGGATCAGGCCGGTGGGCAGCACGCCGGGCGGCAACGCCCGCGCGATGTCAGGAATCTGCAGCTTGAGCAGGTCGAGGGGCGGGAGCGTCACGCCGACCCCGGCCAGACCGGAGCGGACCAGGTCGAGCACCGTCGACGGGACCGTGTCGAGGCTCACCTGGCGGATCGTGGTCGAGATGGCGTCGGACGCCGGCGTTCGCTGGTCGACGGCGTTGTCGGGGGCGCTGCCGCCCACCAGAACGGCCACCGGGCTCGCGACGACGACCGCCGTCACGGCCGCCAACACGATCGACGGCCTCGGTCGGCGATAGCGCACTGTGGATCTCCCTCGTTCGGCCCGCCGAAATCCGACAGACCGCCACATCGTGTCGGCGGGAGGGGGTGAAGTCCACGACCATCGACGGCGTGGCGTGTAACTCGTGATGCTGTTGTGACATGAGTTCACTGTTGTGACTTCAATTCGGTCACTACAGTCGCTTGAGTCCCACCAGTTACTTTCCCGACCCCACATGAAGGATCGCCGATGGCACGTCGAGCCACCGACCGCGCAACGCTGACCTCGATCACGCTGGGGTTGGCTCCTGCTCTGGTGGTCTCCGCCATCGGCGTCGGCGCGTTCGTCGCGCACGAGTCGTCCATCGACGAGCCGGTGTCGCTCTCGGTCGGCGCGCAGGTGACGCTGATCGGCCACGGGTTCGGACACGGCCGCGGGATGGGCCAGTACGGCGCCTTCGGGTACGCGAAGAAGGGCTGGAAGTACGACCAGATCCTCGACCATTACTACGGCGGCACGACCGCGGGGAAGACGGACAAGGCCGTGACGGTTGCGCTCACACGCAACACCACGGCGAATGTGCGTGCGGACGCCGGGATGAGGGTCGGTGGCCAGACGGTGGCCCCCGGGCAGGCGGTTCGTCTGTCCGGGACCACCGCCACCGTCACCGCCGGATGTGGCGGTGCGGTGGTGCGGACCATCCCGGTGACGCCGGCCAAGATCGACCCGATCAACATCGCGCCCAACCGGCCCGCCAACGAGTGGCTGCGGTTCTGCGGATCCGACGACGCCTACCGCGGGTCGATCGGGCTCGACGGCAGCCGCACGGTCAACATCGTGGGAGTCGACGACTACGTCAAGGGCGTCACTCCGAAGGAGAGCCCGGCGCGCTGGGCGGATCAGGGCGGCGCCGAGGCACTCAAGGCGCAGGCCGTGGCCGCACGGACCTACGCGCTCGCCGCCACCGACAAGGGCAAGAAGATCGACGACACGATGATGTCGCAGGTCTACGGCGGCGCCGGCGGCGAGGACCCGCGCACCAACGTCGCGGCCGACGCGACCGCGGGGCAGATCCGCGTCGTCGGCGGTCAGCCCGCGTTCACCGAGTTCTCCTCATCGACCGGCGGCTACACCGCCGGCGTCAACTTCCCGGCCGTCGTCGACGACGGCGACACCGAGTCGCCGAACCACAACTGGACCACCACGGTCGGATCGAGCAGCGTCGCCGCCGCATTCGGCGTCGGGTCGCTGACCGGTATCGCGGTCGTCGAGGCCAACGGTCTCGGCCCCGACAACGGTCGCGCGACCAAGGTCAGGATCAGCGGGACGTCCCGGACCGTCGAGGCCACCGGCGACGACGTCCGCACGAAGCTCAAGCTCCGCTCGGCGTGGTTCACCGTGCAGGGCCAGCCGAAGCCACGCATCGTCGCACCGCCCGCCGGTGTCGGTCCCGGCTCGCCCTCGGGGACCGGCGCGACCGCTCCCGGCGGCGTGCTCCCGTCGTTGGTCGACTCCCTTCTCGGCGCGGTCGGAGGCGGCGGAACGACCGGCACGCCCACGACACCCGGTACCCCCGCGGCCCCGAGCACGACCATCCCGGGTGAAGGCGCCGTGCCGAGCACCCTGACCGGTCCGGTGGCCGATCTGCTCAAGGCCGCGATCGCCGCCATCGACGCGAAGATCGCCGAACTCGGCGGACCGTCCGGGCTGCTGGGTCAGGTCCTGGGCCCGGTCATCACGATCGCGGGCGGCGCCGTGCAGAAGTTCGCGGGCGGCAACGTCTACTTCAGTCCGACCACCGGAGCCCACGTGCTCGCCGGTGGCGCCCTGAAGGATTTCGTGGCCAAGGGCGCCGAGGGTGCCCTCGGGTTCCCGTCCGCCGACGCCGGACCGTGAGTCCGGTTCGGTTACCCTGAACCCCCGTGGCAGTCGATACGCGGTATGACCTGATAGTCGTCGGTTCTGGTTTCTTCGGACTCACCATCGCCGAGCGGGCGGCCTCCCAGCTGGGCAAGCGGGTACTGGTCCTCGACCGGCGGCACCATCTCGGCGGCAACGCGTACTCCGAGCCCGAGCCGACCACCGGCATCGAGATCCACAAGTACGGCGCGCACCTCTTCCACACCTCGAACAAGAAGGTGTGGGACTACGTCAACCAGTTCACCGACTTCACCGGCTACCAGCACCGCGTGTTCGCGCTGCACAAGGGGCAGTCGTACCAGTTCCCGATGGGGCTGGGGCTGATCTCGCAGTTCTTCGGTGAGTTCTACTCGCCGGCGCAGGCGCGTGCGTTGATCGAGGAGCAGTCGGGCGAGTTCGACTCTCGCGACGCGCAGAACTTCGAGGAGAAGGCGATCTCGCTGATCGGCCGCCCGCTGTACGAGGCGTTCATCCGCGACTACACCGCCAAGCAGTGGCAGACCGATCCCAAGGAACTGCCCGCGGGCAACATCACCCGGTTGCCCGTCCGCTACACCTTCGACAACCGCTACTTCAACGACACCTACGAGGGACTGCCGGTCG
>NZ_JAEMTF010000001.1:0-6845 GCF_016462415.1 Williamsia sp.
GATCTCACCGGTGTGGACGCCGCCTTTTCGGATGGCCGCCCGCGTGCAGCGTCGCAGAACGCGACGGAGCTCATCTGCCTCATCGACGTCGAGTGTCTTTGCCCGTCGTGACGGCGAGATCGCAGACTGCCACAGCACCTCGTCGGCCAATAGGTTGCCGATGCCGGAGATCGCGTTCTGGTCCAGCAGTCGGGCCTTCAACGGTGCGGCACTGGCGGCGATCATCTTCCGGAACTCGTCGCGATCCATCTCTGCGGCGTCGGTGCCCAGGGCGTCGATGTCCGGTTCCAGCCGGACCCGACCGAGCCGGCGCTTGTCGAACAGGCGCAGCTGGCCGCCGTCGTCGAAGGTCATCGAGAACCGCGTCCACTCCGGCTTGTCCTTCTCCCGCACCCCGACTTTCGCGTTACCGCCGCCGTAGTTCGACGAAGTGTCGCCGTCCGGGGCGGTGACGATGATGCGGCCACCCATGCCGAGGTGGATACCGAGGGTGGGGCCGGGCGACCCGTCGGCGGTCTCGGTCTCACACCACATTGCCTTGCCGCGCCGATTCGCCTCGGTCAGGCGACCACCGACGAGAGCATCGGCGATCTCGCCCGGCCGGTGCGGGCGGCATTCGTACTCGTCGTGGTCGTCGATCTCGGTGATGGTGCGGTCCAACGCCTTTTCGACAACCTGTCGCGCGTTCTCGACCTCGGGAAGTTCAGGCACCCTACCGGTATACCTGCTCCTCGACCCGGGCTGCTTCGTCCTCGCGAACATGGCGACGTCGCCGGATGAACAGCACCACCACCGCGACCGCGAGAATTGTGTAGACGACATAGTCGAAGTAACCGAGGTAGTCGTGGAAGCGCTCGTGCTGGGTGCCCAACGCGACACCGACACCGAGCAGCAGCCCGTTCCACGCCGCGGAGCCGGCGATGGTCAGAGCGCTGAAGACCCCGAGATTCATCGCCCCCGCGCCGGCGGGCAGCGAGATGATCGACCGCACCCCGGGGATCATCCGACCGAGGAACACCGACCACGTTCCGAAGCGCTGGAACCACTGCGCGCCACGCTCGGCGTCGCGGCGGCTCACGATGCGGGTCCATACGGCGAAGTTGACCGTGCGGTCGAGCCCGACCACCCGTCCCAACAGATACAGCACCAACGCGCCGATCCAGGCACCTGCGGTGCTCCAGAGCAGCAGGCCGACGAACGACAGGCCGCCGCTTCGGCTGAGGTATCCCGCGAAGGGCAACACCACTTCGCTGGGTATCGGCGGGAAGATCGTCTCCAGGAAGATCAGCAGTCCGATGCCGGCGTCGCCCATGCGCTCGAGCGCATCTGCCGCAAAACCGGTGAGTCCGGTGAATCCGTGCTCGCCTGCCGCTGTCACTGTCGCGGTGCTCAACGCCGCCGACCTCCTGGTGTTCTGGCGGCCCGGTCGCCGCTTCCCATCCATCATCCAGAAAACGGACAGATCGGCCGTCATACGTGGGGCAGAGCACATGACGTTCACGCGCAATGCCTGTTCGTCGCCAACGGACAAGTATTTTGCCGAGTTCCGGTCACGCACGCGCTGACCTGTGCCAGTGTTCTGCGATGACCGAGAGCGTTGCCGTCATCGGCGCAGGCCCCGGCGGACTCATCTCCGCCCGATGGTTGCTGTCGCAGGGCTTCGACGTCACGATTTTCGAGCAGGGGGCCGGTCTCGGTGGCCAGTGGTCGGGTCGAGCGGGCTCCGGCGGTGTCTGGCCGGCGATGCACACCAACACCAGCCGCATCCTGACGGCCTTCAGCGACCTGGAACCCGACCGCGATGTCGTCTTCCCGTCGAATCAGGATGTACTCGCCTACCTGCACCGGTTCGCCGCGATGTTCGACCTGACCGCACGCATCCGTCTGAACACCCGTGTCGATCTCGTCGACCGCGACGGCAGTGGGTGGCGAGTCGGCCACGACGGCGGCAGCGAAACCTACGACCGGGTGGTCATCTCTACCGGCCGGTTCCACTCGCCGTCCATCCCGCACGTCTCCGGACTCGAATCATTCGACGGCGCAGGCGGAGTCGCGTCCACCTACCACTATCGCGGCGCGGAGGCTTTTCGCGGCCGGCGGGTGCTGGTGGCCGGGTGTGCCGTCAGCGCCCTCGAGATCGCCGCTGAGCTGGCGCAATCCGGAGCACGAGTCGTGCTCACCCAGCGTCGCCAGCGCTACGTTCTGCCGAAGTTCGCCGCGGGTGTCCCATCGGACCACCGGATCTTCACGCGATACGGCGCGCTCGCGGCCACTGCACTGCCGGCAGCGGAGATCGATCGCCAGCTCAAGGAGATCGTCGTGGAGGCAGGCGGAAGTCCGGAACAGTACGGTGCACCGGTTCCGGATCCCTCACTGTTCCGCGCCGGCGTCACCCTCAATCAGACGTACCTCCCGCTGGTCGCCGAGGGGCGGATCGTCGTACGTCCGTGGATCCGGTCGGTGTCGAAGACCGCCGTCACGTTCGCCGACGGCAGCTCCGATGAGTTCGACGCAATTCTCTTCGGTACCGGGTTCGATGTCAGCATCCCGTGCCTGAGCGACGAGGTGCGCGCGGTGCTCGACATCGACGAGGCGCACATCGATGCCGACCGGTTCACCTTCCACCCTGATCTTCCTGGGCTGGCTCTGGTCGGCATGTGGGATCAATCCGGCGGCTACTTCGTCCCGCTGGAGCTGCAGGCCAGATGGATCGCCTACACGTGGGGTGGGACCATACCGGCGATCAGCGAGGCCGAGCTCCGGGCATCCGTGGATGGATACCGGTCTCGCCGCGGTCAGCCGCAGAAGACGCGGATGAACCTCGCGGCGTTGATGTTCGCCCGGGCGGCGGGTGTGGAGCCGAGCATGGCGAATTGGCCGGAGCTCCGACGAAAGTTGCTGTTCGGTCCACTGGCCCCGAGCAGTTTTCGTCTCGAGGGGCCCGACGCGCTACCCGATGCCGCGGCACGATTCACGCGGGACGCCGCGGCGTTCGGCGCGATCACCGACGAGCAGTTCAGTACCCGAGAACAGAAGTACTGGTCCATGGTGCACAGCGCCGGGAGCACATGACAACGGTGTACGCCGTGGTTTCCGCCCCGGCGCGCTCACAGCAGGACCGTCAGTCGCCGAGGGCGAGGATGCCCTCGGCCGACGCCACACAGATGGCGTCGAAATCGTCGGGGATGTCACCGCCGACGAGCGGACGGATCAGCCCGTACGGACCCTGGCGGGTCGCCAGCAGAGCCAACCGGAAGCGGCGGTCGGTGAGGCGTCCGTAGCGCCGCTTCACGGTGTCGCGTAGTGCGACGTCGATGGCGTCGTTGACCGTCGCCACGTCGTCACGCATCGAGTCGGGGACCAGATCGACCAGGTCGACGCGCCGATAGAGGGTCATGGCCTTCGCGTCGTGCGGGTTCTCTCGACAGAACTGCGGGATGTGCCGGGCCAGTGCCGCCATGGCGTCGCGGGGATCGTCGATGGTCGACGCGACCAGTAGACCCTCGTGGAAACGGTTGATCGACCGCACCCAGAGCGCACCGAATAGCGCGTCACGGGAGGCGAACCGGTGATAGATCGACCCCGTGGGTGCCCCGACGATTGCAGCGACGTGGGTGATGGTCGTGTCGCGCCAGTGCTCGACACATGCCTGTCCGGCGGCATCGAGGATCTGGTCGACGGAGAACTTCTGGGGTCTTGCCACCTCCGGAACTCTAGGGGTAGTTTGCGAACATGCCAACTAGAACCACAACTCTAAAACCAGCGCCGCGATGGCTGAGACGGGTCGCGTGGGCAGCGTTCGCGGTCACCGTTCCGTCGGCGGTCTGGCGCGTGCTGATGATCGCGGGCTTCATGCCCGGGACTGCGGAGCTGCGTGCGTTCGAACTCGCCGACGATCACCTCGTCGGCTACGCCTACGTGTTCGGACTCAGCATCGTCCAGCTGACGACCTCGTTCCTCACGGTCGGTCTCGCGAGTCGGTGGGGTGTGGTGCTGATGAACCGTCCGGTGCCGCGACTACCTGTGATCGTGGTCGCAGCACTGGGCGGACTGGCCGTCACGTGGTTGTTCACCATCTCGATGGCAACGCAGGTTCTGACGGGTCACCGTCCCGACGCCGGTCACACGCACGGGACAGCCCTGGTGGTGATGGTGGCGTGCTACGCACCGATCGTTCTGTGGGGACCGCTGAAACTGTTGGCGACCTATGGGTATTGGCAGCGCCGTCGCACGACCCTGCCTGCGCCGCAGCTGCGCAGTCAGCGGAGGCAGGTAGTGTCCGGCGGGTGAATTCGAGTGCTGTGCGCAAGTCCGTGAACGCCCGTATCGCCGAGGAATTGGCGGTCGCAGAGAACCAGGTCGCGGCCGCGGTCCGGCTGCTCGACGAGGGCTCGACCGTCCCGTTCATCGCCCGCTACCGCAAGGAAGTCACTGGCAGTCTCGACGACGCGCAGCTCCGCACCCTCGACGAGCGACTGCGTTAACTGCGCGAGCTCGACGAGCGACGGACCGCGATCATCAAGTCGATCGAGGAGCAGGGCAAGCTGACCGACAACCTGCGGGTCGCGTTGGAAGCCGCCGAGACGAAGTCGCGCGTCGAGGACATCTATCTCCCGTTCAAGACCAAGCGCCGCACCAAGGCGCAGATCGCTCGTGAGGCAGGGCTGGAACCGCTGGCCGACCGGCTGCTCGCCGACCCGTCGCTGGTACCCGACGCGGTTGCGGCCGAGTTCGTCACCGACGGTTTCGACGACGCGGCCGCGGCCCTCGACGGCGCACGGTTCATCCTGATCGAGCGCGCGGCCGAGGACGCCGACCTCGTCGGCGCCACCCGCGAGAAGTTCTGGAGCGACGGGGCGCTCCGTACCGCACCGAAGTCGGATTCGGTCGTCAACACCCCTGCGGGACAGAAGTTCCGTGACTATTTCGACTACTCCGAGCCGCTGCACAAGATGCCGTCGCACCGGGTGCTCGCCGCGCTGCGTGGCGAGAAGGAGGACGTCCTGTCGCTGACGTTCGACGGCGGTGAGGACGAGGCCTACCAGGCGCTGGCCGCGGCGTCGCTGGGAATCGACCTGTCGCACCCCGGTCCCGCGACGGCCTGGCTGGCGACGTGCGTGCGCTGGGCGTGGAAGGTGAAGCTGCACCTGACCGCGGAGACCGATGCACGTCTGCGACTGCGCAAGCAGGCCGAGGACGACGCGGTCGCGGTGTTCGCCCAGAACCTCAACGACCTTCTGCTCGCGGCACCGGCCGGCGCCCGCACGACACTGGGCCTCGATCCCGGCTTCCGCACCGGGGTGAAGGTGGCCGTGGTCGACGGGACCGGCAAGGTCCTCGACACCTGTGCGATCTACCCGCATCAGCCTCAGAAGCAGTGGGACACCGCCAAGGCGACGCTCGCGGCCCTGGTCGCACGACACGGCGTCGACCTCATCGCGATCGGGAACGGCACCGCCTCCCGTGAAACCGATGCGCTGGCAACCGAACTGCTCGCCGAGATCCGCACGTCGGGGACCACCGCCCCCGCCAAGGCGATGGTCAGCGAGGCCGGTGCCTCGGTGTACTCGGCGTCGGAGTACGCCAGCTACGAACTCCCGCAGCTCGACGTGACGCTCCGCGGAGCGGTGTCGATCGCGCGCCGACTCCAGGACCCACTCGCCGAGCTGGTGAAGATCGAGCCCAAGTCGATCGGCGTCGGCCAGTACCAGCACGACGTCAATCCCGGAACGCTCGCACGCAGCCTGGACGCGGTGGTCGAGGACGCGGTCAACGCCGTCGGTGTCGACCTGAACACCGCGTCGGTGCCGCTGCTGGCCCGGGTGTCGGGGGTGTCGACGACGCTCGCCGAATCGATCGTCGCCCACCGGGACGCGACCGGCCGGTTCCAGACCCGCAAGGCCCTGCTCGACGTACCGCGGCTGGGGCCCAAGGCGTTCGAGCAGTGCGCCGGGTTCCTGCGGATCACCGACGGCGCCGATCCGCTCGACGCGTCGGGGGTCCATCCCGAGGCGTACCCGGTGGTCCGCAAGATCCTCGACCGCTCCGGCGTCGCCCTCGCCGAACTCATCGGCGACACACGATCATTGCGCACGCTGCGTCCCGGCGACTTCGCCGACGACCGCTTCGGTGTGCCGACCGTGACCGACATCCTCGCCGAACTCGAGAAGCCCGGCCGCGACCCGCGGCCTGCGTTCACCACCGCGACGTTCGCCGCCGGGGTCGAGAAGGTCGCCGACCTCACGCCCGGGATGGTCCTCGAAGGTGTCGTCACGAACGTGGCGGCGTTCGGTGCGTTCATCGACGTCGGTGTGCACCAGGACGGGCTGGTCCACGTCTCCGCGATGTCGCACAAATACGTCTCCGACCCGCACGAGGTGGTGCGGTCCGGTCAGGTGGTGAAGGTCAAGGTGCTCGAGGTGGACACCGATCGTCAGCGGATCGGGTTGACGCTGCGGCTCGACGACGAGGTCGGTCCGGGTGCGAAGAAGCCGGGCGCGCCGAAACAGGAACGACGGCACGGTGGTCGGCCGCCGCAGCGCACCGGTGACACCGGCCGCGGCAAACCTGCTCAGGGCAAGAACAACGACCGACGCTCGACGCCCGCGCCCACAGGTTCGATGGCCGATGCACTGCGCAACGCCGGGTTCGGTAGGTAACCGGCTCGACCATCGGCTGATCGCGCTCCGCGGAGCGCGGTCAGTAGCCCTTGCCCCGCAGGTAGCTCGCCAAGGCGGTGATGGTGGCGGGGTTTCGCGGGCTCTCGACCAGTGCGGCGTAGGGGAACGATATGAAGTTGCCCTCGCGGACCGCGGTGGTGCCGGCCATCAGCGGCTGGGCTCGTA
>NZ_JAEMTF010000001.1:6945-27251 GCF_016462415.1 Williamsia sp.
ATGAAGTTGCCCTCGCGGACCGCGGTGGTGCCGGCCATCAGCGGCTGGGCTCGTACCTGGTCGATCTTCGCCTGCACGGTGTTGCCCGGGCCGGCACCGTAGTCGACGACGACGATCACTTGCGGGTCGTTCTGGGCGGCCGCCTCCCAGGAGACCGACGTCCACGAATCGTTGAGATCGTCGAACACGTTGGTGCCGCCCGCCTCGGCGATGATCTGATCCGGTGCGGCGTTGCGACCGGAGGTGAAGGGGGCGGGATCAGCGCTGTCGAAGAGCAGGACACGAGCACGACGGTCCGCAGCCGGTGCCTTCGCCGACGCCGCGGCCACCTCGTCGCGGTAGCCCCGGACAAGCGAGGCGGCGCGGTCCGGGACGCCGAAGATGGTTCCCAGGTTGTCGATGTCGTCGTAGAGCGCGTCGAGTGGCCGTTTGATGCCGCGCTTGGTGGTGCCGGGCTGTCGGCATGCCTCGGTCAGCTGATACGGCGTCGCGCCGATGGTGCGGATCCAGTCGGGCGTCACGCCGGTGGACTCCTTGAACCCGTAGTTCCACCCGGCGAACACGAAATCGGGATCGGCGTTCTGGATCACCTCGCGGGTGAACGCGGTGCCCAGTGATCGGGTGGTGTCGAACTGCTGCCGCCACGGTGATGTCGCGAGATCGCGTTCCTTGCCCTCGTACGTCGTGTAGCCGACCATCCGATCCTGCAGGCCGAGCGCGAACATCATCTCGGTGATGCCGGTGTCGTTGGTCAGGGCACGGCTCGGATTCGACGGCACCGACAGCGGCGCCGCGCAATTCGACACCTCGACCGTCGCGTCCGCGCGAGAGGACGGCGAGGCGTTCTCGACCTCGGCTCCGCAGCCGCTGATCACGAGTGCTGCCGCCACGGCGCACACCGCGGCGCCGAGGATCGATGTCTTCATGGGTACAGCCCTTCGTCGAAGATGATCTGGGGGACGGACGTTCGCGGATGGGGGACGACGTGACAGCCGATCCCGAACCACTTCCCGATGGCGGCGACGGTCAGCACCTCGGTCGGCGTGCCGCGCAGAACGATTCGGCCGTCGAACACGATGGCGAGATCGGTGCAGAACTGGGCGGCCACGTTCAGGTCGTGCAGGGCCGCGATGACGGTGACGCCGCGGTGGCGCGCCGCGCGCATGACGGCGTACTGGTGCTTCACGTCGAGGTGGTTGGTCGGTTCGTCGAGCACCAGGATCGGCGTCTGCTGCGCGAACGCCCTGGCCACGAGGACACGCTGCGCCTCACCGCCGGACAGTTCGCTGAACAGCCGGTTTCGCAGGTCAGTGGCGCCCGCATCCTCTGCCGCGCGGGCGCAGATCCTCTCGTCCTCAGCCGACATCGACTGCAGCATGCGGACGTGCGGGAGCCGTCCGGTCCGGATGACCTCGGCGACGGTGAAGTCGAGGAACATCGTCGACGACTGCGTCAGCGCGGCGACCTGACGTGCGTTCTCCCGCAACGAGCTCGCGCCCACGCGCCGACCGTTGACCGTCACGTCTCCGTGCGACGGCGTCACCGCGCGATACAGGCACCGCAGCACCGTCGACTTGCCGCTTCCGTTCGGTCCGATGATCCCGAAGAAGCGCCCGGTCTCCACCGACATCGTCAGGTCGTGCACGATCTCGGTGCCACCCAGGCGGACGGACACGTCGGAGTACTCGATGGCAGGCGGGGTGTCGGAACCACTCACGGCGTCACCGTCCGCGTGCGCCTGCGCATCAGCAGGATGAACGTCGGTACACCGACCGCGGCCGTGATCGCGCCGATGGGGAGCTCGTAGGGCGGGACCAGGGTGCGCGAGATGATGTCGGCGACCACGACGAACAATGCCCCGAGCAGTGGGCACAGCACCAGAACCCGCCGGTGATCGGCGCCGACCAGCAACCGGGTGACGTGCGGCATGATCAGTCCGACGAATCCGATTGCCCCGCAGACCGACACGATGACGCCGACGATGATCGCCGACGCCACGAACAGTCCGAGACGGAACCGTCCGGCGTCGATGCCGAGGCTCGCCGACACGTCGTCTCCCATCGACAGCGCATCGAGGTGGCGCGCCACGGCGACCGCCAGCACCACGCCCACGACGGAGACGACGCCGACCAACCAGACCGAATGCCAACTTGCCGCGGCCAGGCTGCCGAGCAGCCAGAACATCACGCTGCGGGCCGCGTCACCGGCCGGAGCCAGGAACACCAGGACTGTCGTGATGGCCGAGAAGCCGTATCCCAGTGCGGTGCCCATCAGGACGAGGCGTAGCGGTTCGAGTCCCGACGAGGTACGGGCCAGCATGAACACGATGACGGTGGCGAGCAGTGCGCCGAGGAACGCCGCCGAGGGCAGCGCGTAGAGCCCCAACCCGCCGAGAGCGCCGAACAGGACCACCGCGGTGGCACCGACCGAGGCACCCGACGAGATCCCGAGGATGTAGGGGTCGGCCAGCGCGTTCCGCACGACGGCCTGCACGATCACGCCGACCGTGCTGAGTCCGGCTCCGACGAAGACCGACGTCAACACCCGGGGGAGTCGGGAATCGACCACGATCCGGTAATCCGGTGCATCGGCGCCGGTGATCGTGCCGCCGGTCAGCTCGGCCCACAGGTAACGCAGGGTGGCCGACGGGGCGATGTGGACACTGCCGACGACCAGGCCGAGAACGGATGCGCCGACCAGGGCGATCAGTGCGAGCACCATGAACAGGGCGAGGCGGCGTTGCTGCGTCTGCACCGCGGTGGCCCTTCCGTCGAACGCGGAAAAGGGGTGCAGGCAGCCATGAGTCACTCACGCGCCGCACCGACCATGTCCCACGAGGTCGATGAGCGGTCGTATCGGTCGACACGACCAACGGCGGCAGGTCTTCGGACTCTCGGGCACGGCATCTGTCTCGATGCCACCTACCAGCGACTGCTTCCCGGCCCACGGCCAGTGCGTGTTGTCGCGTCGTTCCCGATCACCGCTGCGGGGCAGTTCCGGACTCTCACCGGATTCCCTCTCACGGCGCCCTGATCGAACTTCCGACCAGAGCGCACCGACGTCGGGAGTGAACCTACCTCACGAACCGTGCGCGCCCGGCGTCGCGGATCGCGTCAGCGCGTGGGGGTGTCCTCGTTGAGCATGTTCTTCATGAACATGAACAGCTCCTTGTCGGTGAGCGCGCGCCATTGCGGGGCAAGCAGTTTCATGTACTTCTCGACGTAGAGCAGCTGCTTGCCGACGAGCACGAGCTCTCGGGGGAGTTTGAGGTCGTACGCCTTCGCGAGCGCGGCCAACTGGCTGCCGAGCGCGGTGTACGACATGCCGCCGAGGTCCTTGCCCGCCAGGGGAGCGGTGAAGCGACGCATGTCCTTGGCGCCCTCACGGGTGCCACCGGGCTTGCGCACTGCACCAAGGGTGAACAGCGCACGGCCGGCGGCCTCGTAGTCGTTGCGCAGGAACAGATCGCCGACGAGGCGACGCATGATGCGTCGGGTGCGGGGATCGAACCGACCCACGATGCCGAAGTCGATGAGGACCAGCCGGCCCTTCTCGTCGACGAGGACGTTGCCCGCATGGAGGTCGCCGTGGAAGGTGCCGCCGTGGAATGCGGACTCCAGGAACGACAGCAGCAGCGTGCGGACGATGTCGGTGCCGTCATGTCCGGCCGCGCGGATCGCGCGGGCGTCGTCGATGCGCAGTGCGTCGACGTACTCCATCGTGAGCACCTCGCGGGTGGTGAACTCGTGATGGACCTTCGGCACGCGGACCCGGTCGGCCAGAGGTGTGCCCGCCAGGCCGGCGACGAAGTCGTCCATGGCCTGCGCCTCGTTGCGGAAATCGACCTCCGCGGCCAGACCGGTGGCGAAGTCGTCGACGACGTCCGATGCGCTGAGCATGCGGCCGTAGGGGGAGAGCTCGACGAGCTGGGCGACCCGCTCGAGAATCGCGACATCCGCGGCCAGTCGTGTCGTGATCCCCGGACGCTGCACCTTGACCACGACCCGCTCGCCGGTGTGCAGCGTCGCGGTGTGCACCTGGGCGATGGAGGCGGATGCGATCGGCGCCGGGTCGAAGTCGGCGAACACAGTCGACGGTGAGGCGCCGAGTGCGTCGGTGAGAACGGCGTCGATCACCTCTGGAGAGGCGGGTGCGACTCGGTCGAGGAGGGTCTCGAACTCACGGGAGAGGAGCGGGGTGAACACGCCGGGGCTCGACGCGATGAGCTGCCCGAGCTTCACGTACGTCGGACCGAGCCGCTCGAACACATCGCGGACCTCGCGAGCCGCGCGTGGCGCCGCGGCCTGCGACGGTCGATAGCCGACCGCGAACTCGGTGACCCCCCGTGCGATCTGGAAAGCGGTCGCACCCACGCGTCGGACCTCGGCCACCGGCGAGACATGCGGTAGCCGAGCGGGCTCGGCGAGGGTGCCGTGCGCCACCTCGATCGCGCTGGTGTCGACATCGGCGCTGGTCGGAACGGGTTCGGGCAACGGTGAGGTCATCTTCTCGGGTCGCGTCGGGGACAGATGGAGTCGTCCGAACGTACGGACGCATCGACCGATGCTTCCGTCCCGCGCAGCATCCGTCAAACAGGTCGACGGCTTTTGTGATCGATTCGAGCTACTCGCCGACGCGTGAAGGATCCGACACAGGAAAGATGGACAGCATGCCGATTCTGAACAAGGACACGACCGTGTGCATCTCGCTGTCGGGCAGACCGTCGAACATCGGGACCCGATTCCACAACTTCCTCTATGAGGAACTCGGCCTGGATTTCGTCTACAAGGCGTTCGCCACCGACGACATCGAGGGTGCGATCCGCGGGGTGCGGGCCCTGGGGTTCCGCGGGTGCTCGGTGTCGATGCCGTTCAAGGAGGCGGTGATCGCTCTCGTCGACGACATCGAGCCGTCGGCGGCGGCGATCGAGTCGGTCAACACCATCGTCAACGACGGCGGGCGGCTGACGGCGTCGAACACCGACTTCGAGGCGGTCGCGACCCTGATCGACGACCACGAATTGGACACCTCGCTGCCCGTCCTGGTCCGCGGATCGGGCGGGATGGCCAAAGCTGTCGTCGCGGCCTTTCGGCATGCCGGCTTCGACGACCTCACGGTGCTGGCCCGCAACGAGGCCGCCGGTTCGGCCCTGGCAGGCAGGTACGGGTACCGGTGGGCCTCGGACGATCCGGATCCCGGGCCCGGGGTCATCGTCAACGTCACGCCGTTGGGCATGAGCGGCGCCGACTCCGACGAACTGGCGTTCTCCACAGATCACGTCCACGCCGCCGACGTCGTGTTCGACGTCGTCGCGTTCCCGGCCGAGACTCCTCTCATCCGGGAGGCGCGCTCCGCGCGGAAGCCGGTGATCACCGGCGCCGATGTGATCGCGTTGCAGGCCGCTCGGCAGTTCGAGCGCTACACCGGGGCGTCGGTCACCCCGGACCAGATCGCACGTGCGTCGGAGTTCTCCCGTGCGGAGTGATCGGGTGACCATCATCGAGAGGAGCAGCCATGCCGCGTAGGGGCGAGCCACTGACCAAGCTGGGCTTCCTGACCATCGGACGGTTCAACGAGGCGTCGCCGCGCGAGGGGCATCTCGAGACGATCGAGGTGATCCAACGGGCCGAGGACCTCGGGTTCGACAGTGTGTGGCTGCGCGACCGACACCTGCAGTTCGGGATCTCGTCCCCGGTGGCGGTGATGGCCGCCGCGGCGATGAAGACCAGTCGGATCGAGCTCGGCACCGCAGTGATCCCGCTGGGTCTGGAGAACCCCTTTCGACTCGCGGAGGATCTGGCGACGGTGGACCTGCTGTCCGACGGCCGCGTCAATCCGGGTGTATCGGTGGGCACCCCGATGCGCTACGACGACTACAAGGCGGCGCTCTACCCCGACACCCACGACGTGGAGGACTTCTCGAAGGAACGCGTCTTGCGGTTGCTGCACTGCCTGCGGGGCGATCCGGTCAGTCCGTTCGAGGGAACGGTCGGCATCGAGAACTTCTCGCGTCGGGTGCAGCCGCACTCGCCCGGCCTGGTCGACCGGGTCTGGTACGGCGGAGGTCTGAGCTCGGCGATCTGGGCCGGGCAGCAGCAGCTGAACTATCTGACGTCGTCGGTGGTCACCAGCGAGGGAAGCGACTCCACCGACTTCGCGACCATCCAGGGTGAACAGATCGACGCCTACCTCGCGAACCATCCGGACCCCGCCCGTGCCCGAGTCTCACAAGGATTGGTCGTCATCCCCACGGACACCGCGACACCCGACCAGATCCGGCGCTACCAGGAGTACGCGGAGTCGCGTTTCGAGCGGACACTCACCCCACAGGGTCCCCGCAAGATGCTCTTCGCACCCGATCTCGTCGGACCGTCGGACGAACTCGCCGAGAAGCTCTCCGCTCACGCGGGCTTCCAGCGCGCCTCGGAAGTCGCCTTCGCACTGCCGTTCTCGTTCGAACCGGCCGACTACATCCAGATCATCTCCGACATGGCGACCCACCTCGGGCCCGCCATCGGCTGGACCCCCTGAAAGGAATCGAGACCATGGACTACGTGAACCTGGGTTCGAGCGGACTGCGTGTGTCGCAGATCTGCCTGGGCTGCATGACCTTCGGCGAGCCCGATCGTGGAACACACGAGTGGACGCTGACCGAGGAGGACTCCCGACCGATCATCAAGCACGCGATCGACGCGGGCATCAACTTCTTCGACACCGCGAACTCGTACTCAGCCGGGTCGAGCGAGGAGATCGTCGGTCGTGCTCTGACAAGCTTCGTCAACCGCGACGACGTCGTCATCGCCACCAAGGTGTTCCACAACGGTCGCCCGTCACCGTATGAGGTGGGGCTGTCGCGCAAGGCGATCATGACCCAGGTCGACGCCAGCCTCCGACGCCTCGGCACCGACTACATCGACCTCTACCAAACCCACCGCTGGGACTACACGACGCCGATCGCGGAGACGATGGAGGCGCTGCACGACGTCGTCAAGGCAGGCAAGGTCCGCTACATCGGTGCGTCGTCGATGTACGCGTGGCAGTTCTCCAAGGCGCAGTACATCGCCGAGACCAACGGTTGGACGAAGTTCGTCTCGATGCAGGACCACTACAACCTGCTCTACCGCGAGGAAGAACGCGAGATGCATCCGCTGTGCGCCGACCAGGGCGTCGGGGTCATCCCGTGGAGTCCGCTCGCCCGCGGTCGTCTGACCCGCGACTGGGACACGACCACGAAGCGCAGCGACACCGACAAGTTCGGCGCCACCCTGTACGACGAGGATGATCGCCGCACCGTCGAAGCCGTCACCGAGATCGCCGAGTCACACGGGGTTCCCAGGGCGCAGATCGCGCTGTCGTGGGTGCTGAACAAGCCGATCGTCACCGCACCGATCATCGGCGCGAGCAAGGTCGGTCACATCGACGACGCGGTTGCCGCCACCACGGTGAGGCTCACCGACGACGAGGTGGCAACGCTCGAGAAGCACTACCGGCCACGGCCGATCGTCGGCTTCGCGTAGTCGCGATCAGGCGGGGCAGGCACTCGCACGGGCCGGCGCGTTGCGGACGACCCGTGCGAACGCGCCGTCGCCGGGCAGGGTCCACGACGGGCCGACGAAGCTGCGGCACGCGGTTGGATCCCCAGTGACGAACCGCAGGAACTGCACCGCGACACCGGTCAATGGATACGTGGTGAGCGGGTTGACCACGTCAAGGTGCGGCGCGCCACGGGCGACGACGAACCAGGCCGGCGCCCCGGTGATCGGGCCGTAGACCAGCGGCTCGATCCGGGCGGCGTTCGACGCCCGGTCGGCCGTCCCGGTGGCGACCAGTGTCGGCGCTCGCACCGGGGTGGGCACGGTGTAGACGTCGGGCGCCAACGCGAGCACGCCGACGAGCCGAACCGCCGACGGGACGGTGAACGCCGGCGGCACCGGAACACCGCTCGACGCGTTCGCGATACCGGCCACCTCGATTGCCTTCGTCGCACCCGACGAATGCCCGGCGAGCACCGTCTTCCTCAGGTCGATCCGGCCGAACAGCGGTGACCTGCGATCGCCGTTCTCGGCGACTGCTCGCCGCAGGCCCAGGAATCCGCTCTCCGGAGCGATCTCGGTTGCCTGGTAGGAGATCGCGACGACGAATCCGTAACTGGCCCACTGCCGAGCGAGGGGAGCGAAGTACCCGGGATTCGCGCGACTGCCGGGGACGAACACCACCAGAGGGCGCTTTCCTGCCGCGGTCGTCGGGTAGTAGAAGTCGACACCGGTGTCGGGACCGCGTCCGATCGGCGCCGCCGACGTGCACTGCAGCGGCGTGAACGCGCCCTGTCGGCGCGCATCGGCGTTCTGCGCGTCCGCCTCCGGCCCCACGCATCGCGACACCTGTGTGGTCGCCGACACCGAGTAGGGGCCGGGTCGGCTGAGGTCGGCGTTGAGTGCACCGCCGGCCCGAGGACCCGGAACGGCCACAGCCGTCGTCGCGAGACCGGTCGAGATCAGCGCCACCGCGAACACCACTGCCATCACCCTGGCCACCACCGCAACCACGCTCCCGTCCCGACCGCACGATTTTCTTTCGCCAACCGTACGTCCAGGCTGGTGAACCCGAAACTCGAGCGACCGTGATCAGAACGGCGTGATCGACGCCGGGGCACCGTCGCACACCATCAGTCGGGCGAAGTCCCCGACGCGATCTCCGCGGATGTGCCCGGCCGCCGCGATGGTCCGCACGCCGATTCCGCCGAGCAGGACCGATCCCAACGCAGCGACATCGAGTGCGACATCGGCGTCGTCGTCGACGTGATCGCCGATCCGCTCGACCTCAGCCCTGCCGTTGCTCACCACGAGTCGGAAGGTGCCCGCGGCGAAACCCTGCTCGTCGTGCACGCCCAGCGTGAGTTCGCCGTCGGTCAGGTATGCGCGCGCAGCCAGAACCGCGGCGACATCGAGTACCCGCAGCCACAGGAAGTCGCGACGGTTCTCGACGGTGTAGACATCCGGTTCGGCGAGCGCGTAGCGGAGCGGGTCATCCACCCGCGCGCGGCGCTGCGTGATGGTCCGGATGAGGTCGGAGTGACCGAGGAAGTCCCACAGCGCCACGCCCACAGCAGGGTTCGGTGCGACGAAGTCGCGGACCTCGGCGCTGCTGTCCTCCTCGACGAGCTTGTAGGCGACCGCGCCATCACACCGGTCGTCGTCGTCGACATGCAGGGCGTACCGAAAGCCCGGCTGCGGCTTCCCGGTCGACTGGTCCATCCCGGCGAGCACGTCGTCCGCGGCGGGGCCTCGATCGACCGACCCGCGTGTGCGGCGGTGGTAGTCGTCGAACAGTGCGCGTACGCGATCGAGATAGACGTCACGATCGACCATCTCGATGCGCCCGGTCGGCGGTGTCGTGACCCGGAACGACGAGTCGGTGCGCACGCGGATCTGGTTGGCCTGCACCGCCGGGCCGAATCCGAACCGACGGTAGATGCCCGACTCGCTGACCGTCAGCGCCGCCACCGGGACGCCGCGCTGCGCTGCCTCGGTCAGGTCGGCGGTCATCATCTGACGGAGCAGTCCCCGCCTGCGGTGCGAGGTGCGGGTGGTGACGTCGCTGATCGCGTTGGTGGGCAGCAGGGTTCCGCCGACGTTGACGGTCGTGTCCCAGCTCCCCAGCGTCGCCACCGGCACCCGGTCGTCGCGCAGACCACCGGTCCGCAGGTCGTGGACACCACGCATCCGAGCGTCCTGGTCGACGAATGCGGCGAGCCACCGTGCGATGCCCTCGTCGCTGTACTCCGGTTCGTTGAAGCCGAGTACCACCGCTCGGATCCACGCGACCGTCTGTTCCTCGTCGGTCATCGTGCGTGACCGGGCCTGATGTGTTCGGAGTTCGGTCGTCATCGTGCCGACGTTAAGGCGTCGTCAACGTCGGACGCCACCGGTTTAGGAGGCAGTATGGACCGATGACGTCGGATCGAACTGTGGTCGAGACCAGCAACGGGCCGGTACGCGGAACCGACGACGGACGGACCCGAGTGTGGAAGGGGATCCGCTACGCGGCGCCACCGATCGGCGAACTGCGCTGGCGCGCCCCGGTCCCTCCGGAGTCGTGGACCGACGTCGCCGACGCCACCCGATTCGGCCCCGTCGCCCCGCAGCCCGACATCCCCGTCATCGACCTCGGCCCGGACGTCACCAAGGACGAGGACTGCCTGACCCTCAACGTCTCCGTCGCGTCGTCGACAGGCGCCGACGACCCCAAGCCCGTCATGGTCTGGATCCACGGAGGCGCCTACATCCTGGGATCGACGACCCAACCGCTCTACGACGCCGCAGCGATGGTCGAGCGCGGAGACGTCGTGATCGTCACCGTCAACTACCGGCTGGGCGCATTCGGGTTCCTCGACCTGTCCGCTTTCGGCACCGACGAGCACCCGTTCGACTCGAATCTCGCGCTGCGCGACGTGATCCTGGCCCTGCAGTGGGTGCGCTACAACATCGCCGCGTTCGGCGGCGACCCGGAGCAGGTCACGGTGTTCGGGGAGTCCGCCGGTGGCGGCATGGTCACCACCCTGATGACCGTCCCCTCGGCGGCGGGGTTGTTCCACCGCGCGATCGCGCAGAGCTCGCCCGCGACCTCGGTCTACGACGGGGCACGCGCGCGGCGCATCGCGGAGATGTTCCTCGACGACATCGGCATCGCACCCGCCGACATCGGCCACCTGCGCGACGTGCCCACCGACGCCGTCGCCAAGGCGACCTTCCGACTGTTCGACGACATCCCGACGAGCGCGCCGGGGACGCTCGCGTTCGCGCCGGTGGTCGATCGCGACCTGGTGCCCGACTACCCCCTGGAGGTGTTCCGTGCCGGGAACGCGCATCCGGTGCCGCTGCTGATCGGGACCAACAAGGACGAGGCGGCGCTGTTCAAGCTGATGAAGTCGCCGCTGATCCCCATCACGCCCGACGCGATCCGCGCGATGTTCGCGCAGATCGCGGTGGAGCGGCCCGAACTCGCCATCCCGCACGAGGCGGACATCCTCGCCGCATACGCCGGTGTCCGACGAAAAGGCAAGGGGATGGCGGTGGCCCGGGACATCGGCTTCCGCATGCCGACCGTCTGGCTGGCCGAGGGACACAGCGCGATCGCGCCGGTGTTCCTCTACCGATTCGACTGGGCGACGCCGCTGTTCCGGCTCCTGCGGGTCGGGGCCACCCATGCGACGGAATTGCCGTACGTGTTCGGCAACCTGGTCAGCGGACGCAAGGACATCACCTTCAAACTCGGCGGCCTGACGGAAGGCAAGGCCGTCTCGGCGCGGATGCAGCGTCGGTGGCTGAACTTCGCGGTGAGCGGGGACCCCAACGGGGTCCCGAACGCCCCGATCTGGCGACCCTACGACTCCGGTGACCGCGCGAGCCTCGTCATCGACCGCAACGACCGGGCGGTACGCGACCTCGACCACGACCTGCGGCTGGCCTGGGGCGACGACGTCCTCAGCTTTCCCTGACCCATCGGGCGACCGGTATTCCCACATGCACGGTTCGGATCGGGGTGAACACAACGGTGCGCCGCTGTCATGCACCCGGAACACTGATTACGTATCCCTAATCGACATGAGGAGTCCGTTGTGACATCGACCATCCGTGCAAGCGTCGTCCCGTTCGTGATCGAGGCCGAGGGCACCGGCGTCGCCCAGACGCTCGTCTCGCAGGGGGACAACAAGCACGAGTTCACCACCGACGCCTACCCCGCGTTCGGCGGCAAGGACGAGGCGCCGAGCCCGCTGTTCTATGCGCTCGGTGCGCTCACGTCGTGCAACCAGGTGACCGCCGCGCTGGTCGCGAAGGACCTGGGCATAACGCTGGGCAAGTTCACCTTCACGATCCAGGGCGACCTGGACACCCTCGTCCTGGTCAAGGGCGAGGAGGGCAACGCCAACTTCGAGAAGGTGTTGGTCGACGCGAGCGTCGAGACCGACGCGACCGAGGAGCAGTTCACGACGTTCGTGTCCGAGGTCGAGCGTCGCTGCCCCGTGAGCCAGCTCTTCATCCGCAGCGGACTCGAGTTCCACAACAACTGGAAGCGCAACGCACTGGCCTGACCCGTCAGGTCGGCACCCGCGAAAAGCAGGTGACGATGTCAGTGGTGGTGCGTAGCGTTTCTAACAATGACCACCACGACCTCGCGACCGTCCACGACAGCGCCCACGCCCCGCGTGGGCGCTGTCGTCGTGCCTGCGCAGACGGTGGACTGGCGGCGGTTGCGCAGGCCGGCGGCCGGCGTCGCACTCGTCGCCTTGGCGATCGCCGCGATCCTGCAGTCGATCGGGACGGTGATCATCGGTCGGGTCGCGGCGAACCCAGCCGGCGCGACGATTGCGCTCCTGGCCGGCTGTCTGGTCGGCTACGCGCTCCTCGACACCGCCGGTCGCACCGTGTGGGCGGCCATCGCCGATCGTGCGGAGGGCCGTCTCCGCGATGACCTGCTCACCGCCGCGCTGCACCAGCCGCTGGAGCGGTTGTCGGAGCAGGCCGTCGGTGAGGTGCTCGACCGGGTCGACGACGACACCCACGAGGTCGGGACGCTTGTGCGTCTGCAGGTCTGGGACGCGATGCGCACCGTCTTCTCGACCCTGCCGATGTGGATCGTCGCCGGTGTGACGTGGTGGCCGGCGTGGATCATCTTCCCCGTCCTCGGCCCCGTCGCGATCCTGGTGATCCGTCCGCTGCTGCGTGAGCTCCGTGACCGCAAGGTCGCCGAGGAGATCGCGTGGACCGATCACGCGGCCGCGATGGAGGAGGGCATCGCCGCACGGGACGACATGCGCACCAGCCTCGGTCAGGCGTACCTGCTGCGCCGGTGCGCGGAGATATCCGGCACCATCCAGGACCGTTTCCGGGCCGTCATCGCCGTGGAGTCGCGCATCGCGATCCGCTGCGGCGGACTGCTGCACGCCCTGCTCGGCGGCGTCGTCGTCGCGGGGGTCGCGCTCGTCGCGGACAACGACCTCGACGTCGCGAGCCTGGTCACGCTCTTCCTCGTCAGCTCCGGTCTGATCGGTCAGATCAACCAACTCGCCCGTCACCTTCCCGAACTGCAGGCGGGGATGGGTGCGATCATCCGGCTGCGTCAGCTCGTCGGCACCGATCCCGAACCCGTTGGCGGGCAGTCCATCCCCGACGGGCCCGTCGACATCGTGCTGCGCGACCTGCGCTTCGCCTACGCCGAGGGCGTGTTCGCACTCGACGGCATCGACCTGACGGTGTCGGCGGGCAGCACGTGTGCCCTCGTGGGACGGACCGGATCGGGGAAGTCGACGCTCGCGTCGCTGGTCTCCCGCGCGGTCGACCCCGAGCCCGGTTCGTTGTTCGTCGGCGGGGTCGACGTCCTCGATCTCGATCTGCACCAGCTGCGGGCATCGGTCGGCGTGGTGACCCAGCGAACCGAGATCCTCGCGGGCACCCTGGCCGAGAACATCGCACTGTTCGCGCAGCTGCCCCATCGCCGTCTGCAGGACGCGGTCGATGAACTCGATCTCACGGCCTGGGTGGACGGCCTGCCGGACGGGCTCGACACGATCCTCGGCCCCGGCGGGACCACACTGTCGGCAGGTGAGGAACAGCTCGTCGCGTTCGCCCGGCTCCTGGTCCGTGACGTGCGCGTGGTGATTCTCGACGAGGCCACCGCGCGGATGGATCCGCTCACCGAGGCGCGTGTGGTCCGTGCCGCCGACCGGCTTCTCGCCGACCGCACCGGAATCCTGATCGCGCACCGGCTCTCGACCGTGACCCGCGCCGACCATGTGGCGGTCCTCGAACGTGGCCACATCATCGACCAGGGCCCGCGCGTCGAACTCGAATCCCGCCCCGGACCGTTTCGTCGGCTCCTCGACGCCGCCGGTAGCGACGCGGTCGAACGGCCTGCGCTGCACAAGGAATCAGCCGACCAGGTCGGTGCCATCGGCGGTGTCCGCCGTCAGGGCCCACCGCCTGAGGTCGTCGATGTCGGTGACGGACCGAGCCTGACCCGCGGGATCGCTCACATCATCCGAGTCCACCCGACGTGGGGACTTCTCGGATGTGCGCTGTTCGCCGTCAACGCCATCCTCGGGGCGACCGGCGCGCTGACCGGTTACGTCTGGGGTCACGTCGTGCAGAACCTGCAACGCGGCGAGACGCCGGTGACGCTGACCGTGTCCCTGGTGATCGTGCTGCTGGCCAATCCGATCACCCTCGCGGCGGCGATCCGACGGTTCCTGCCGTGGTGGAGCGCGGCCTCGCTGCGGATCCGGATGACCGTGCTCGAGGCGCAGACCCGGCAACACGGGTTGCCGCGGACACCGCCCGGTGAGGTGATGTCGCGAGTCCTCGACTCCGACCGCTTCCTGCGCTACTCCGACCGCTGGATCGATGTCACCAACGGACTGTTCGTCGTCGTGACCGCCGCGGTTCTCGGTGGCAGTGTCCTGGCCGGCGGGATCCTGCTCGCCGTGATGATCGCCGCGGCCGCCGCGTCGTTGGTCGGGCGCCCTATCGCCGGGCGTTCGGCCGCAGCGGCATCGGCCACCCGCGCGCATTTCGGCCGGTCGTTGGTGTCATCGGTGGAGAGCGTTCGCACCGTGAAACTCGCGGCTGCCACCGACGACGTCCACGCGCACCTGCGCGGCGTCGACGGCGGTCGCGTCGATGCCGCGGTCCGCGAGCACCGTGTGCAATCGGTGCTGATCGGGGTGCCGGTGGTCATGGTCCAGCTCGGCGTCGTCGCCGCGTGGGTGGTCTACCTGCTCGACGGGTGGGATCTGGCGACGGCGCTGCTGGTGTCGGGCGCGGTCGGTGGCTTCGACTATTTCGGTCGGGTCGCCGGAGCGGTCATCACCGAGGCGCCGGGAACCCGGGCCTGGCAGAAGGCGACGAGTCGCTTCGCCGGTGGTGCCGACCTGATGGACATCCCGCCGGGCGTCGATCTGTGGGCCGGAACCGCGCCCCGCCCGGTGCCGACCCCGCGCACCCCGTTGCGGCGCCTCGAACTGCGCGACATGGCCGCCGTGCACGATGACGGCACACGCGGTGTCTCCGGCGTCGACCTCACGGTCGAGGCGGGTGAGCTCGTGTTGCTGCTCGGCCAGGTGGGTTCGGGGAAGTCCAGCCTGCTGGCGAGCCTGTGCGGTCTGGTGGGCCACACCGGCGCCATCCGGTGGAACGACCTGGACATCACCGACGCCCAGACGTTCCTGCGGCCCGGTCAGGTCGCGCACGTGGCGCAGGTTCCCCGGGTGCTGTCCGGGACGTTCGCCGACAACGTCCGCCTCGACCACGACCGGCCGATCGAGCGCGCGGTGACCGATGCCCGCCTCGAGTCCGATGTCGCCGCGGCAGGCGGGATCGACTCGATCGTCGGCCACCGCGGTGTCCGACTGTCCGGCGGTCAGGTGCAGCGACTCGCCCTTGCCCGCGCGTTGGCGATCGAGCCGGAACTGCTTCTCGCCGACGACGTCTCGAGTGCGCTCGACGCCACGACCGAGGTCGAACTGTGGGCCGGTCTACGTGCCCGCGGCATCACGGTGCTGGGGTCGACGTCCAAGCGTGCGGCGCTGGAGCAGGCCGACCGGGTCGTCGTCCTCGTCGACGGTGCGGTCGTCGCGACCGGACCGTGGACCCGGCTGTCGGACGCGTGGGGACACCTCGCGGGCTGACCTCGTCCTGGGTCAGACCTCGTCCGCGCGGATGATCCGTCGGCGCACCGACACCAGGTGCACCTCCGGTCGGCTGGCTCCGTGCCGTTCGAGGCGGTCGATCACCTCGGTGACGTGCACACGGTCGGCGCTGACCACCGACGCCCCGATCCCGGCACGCCGGTGCAGGTCGGTGTGATCGACCTCGGCGGCCGAGACGGAGAACTTGCGGCTCATCTCCGAGACGATCGGCCGCACCAAAGAACGTTTCTCCTTCAGCGAGTGCACGTCTCCCAACAGGAAGTCGAACTCGATCCACCCAATCCACATCGCGGCAATGCTACGTGCAGGCCGGTCGAGGGCACAGAGCACAATGGGCCCGTGCGAGCCGTGGTGTACGAGACATTCGGCGCGGCGATGTCGGTGCGCGACATCCCCGAGCCCACCTGCCCTGCGCACGGCGTCGTCGTGGCCGTGGCCGCAACCGGTCTGTGCCGCAGCGACTGGCACGGCTGGCAGGGTCACGATCCCGACATCCCGCTGCCGAACGTGCCGGGCCACGAACTGGCGGGCACCGTCGTCGAGGTCGGGGCCGACGTCCGAGGGTGGGCAATCGGCGCGCGCGTCACCGTCCCGTTCGTGTGTGCCTGCGGCGACTGCGGACCGTGCCGCCGCGGCGACCAGCAGGTCTGCGAACGCCAGACCCAACCCGGGTTCACCCACCAGGGCTCGTTCGCCGAGCGCGTCGCGCTCGACCACGCGGACGTGAACCTGGTCGCGCTGCCCGACGACGTCGACTTCGACACCGCCGCCGGCCTGGGCTGCCGTTTCGCCACCGCCTACCGGGCGGTGACCCAGGTGGCAGATGTGCAGGCGGGGGAGTCGGTCGCCGTCCACGGATGCGGCGGCGTTGGATTGTCGGCGGTGATGATCGCGGCGGCCCGCGGCGCGACAGTCATCGCGATCGATCCATCGCCGGTGAGTCGCGACCTGGCGATGTCACTGGGCGCGACGCGCAGTGCGGCCTCGGCGAACGATCTACACGACATGGACGTGTCCATCGACGCGTTCGGGGCCCCGGCGACGATGCGCGCGTCCATCGCGTGTCTGCGGCCCCGGGGACGCCACGTGCAGGTCGGGTTGCTCGGCGACGACGTCGCGCCGGCGGTCCCGATGGGGCTCGTCATCGCCCACGAACTGCAGCTGCTGGGCAGCCACGGCATGGCTGCCCACACGTACCCGGTGATGCTCGCCGAGATCGCCGCGGGGACCTTGCGGCCGCAGGCGCTGCTGCGGGATGCCATCGGCCTCGACGACGCCCCGGCGCGGTTGATGGCGCTCGGTGATCCCGGCGCCGGCGTCGGAGGGGTCACCGTCGTCCACCCCTGAAACCGACTGCGGGATGATCGACGACATGATTCGCAATGTGGTGATGGGTCGCCTTCGCGACCGCGGTCCCGAGGGACGAGCCGACGACCGGGCCGAACTCGAGGCGGGGCTGGCCGGGATCGCCGCCCTGACGTTACCCGGGCAGGTCGCCAACCACACCGGTCTCGACGCCGGACTCCGTGAGGGCGGATGGGATTTCGCCATCACCAACGACTGGGAGGACGTCGACGCCTACCGCGGCTACGACATCGATCCCGAGCACAACGTGCACCGCAAGCGGATCGTCGATGTGTGCGACCAGGTCGCCCGCATGCAGTTCGAGATCTGAGGACCGATGACCCTCACCGTCGACGTCACCGTCCACACCGTCCGCAGACTCCCACTCGCCGGCGAGGTGATGCTGCCGAGGCTCGATGTCGACGACCACCGACCGGGTCTGATCGACCTGATCGGTTCGACGATCCGGGACCGCGGGGTGCTGATCCTGGCGGGTGCGGTGATCGGCGCGATCGTCGGCACGGTCACCTCCGCCGGCGTGGTGGCGGCGACATTGCTCGGTGCGGCAGCGGGATTCGCACTGGGCATGGTCCGGTCGCAGGCGGTCGGACTCAGCCTGGGGCCCTACCGCTCCGACCACGTCGAGGTGCCTGAGGTGCGCGGCGAGACACTCCGGGTGCTGGAGTACAACGTGCACGGTGGGATGGGCGGCCCCGGGAAGTTCCTCGCCACACCGCGCACCCTCGATCATCTCGCCGCGACGATCCGCGCCGCCGAAGCCGACATCGTCCTTCTGCAGGAACTTGATGACTTCGCCCTGCGCTCCACGATGACCGACACGCTCGGACAACTGGTCAAGCGCCTACATCCCACCGGTGCGGTCATGACCCCCGCCGCGGAGAAGGTCTACGGCCGCCGCGAGGGCACGGGCATCCTCACGTTCAGTGGCATCACGATCAGTGACGCCCGCGGTCTGCGCATCCCGGACGCGTTCGGCGACAGCACCGCTCGACGATTCCGATCGGCGGCGGCCATGTGGTCAGGCATCGTCTCCGGGTGGCTGGGTCGCCGCGGTCGCATGTTCGCCTCCAGTACCGAGTACCAGCCACGTGCTGCCACCGATGCCCTGATCTGCACGCCGACCGGAAACCGCATCCGGGTGCTCTCCGGGCATTTCAGCTCGCCACACGACGGTGTCGACGAGCCGGCCCGCCAGGTGGCGCCGATCCTCGAGACCGTCCCGACGTGGGCCGGACCGACGATCGTCGGAGCCGACTTCAACGTGCGCGACGGATCAGCCGAGTTCGACCGCGAGCACGAGATGTGCACCGACGTCGGGCTGTCGGAGGCGACCGCCGGTGCGCCGCCCAACAGCGACCGGATCTATGCGTCCACGCACTTCGACGCGATCCGGCCGCAGAAGTTGCCGCCCCTCGACGGCGAACCACCGGCGAGTGATCACTCGCCGGTGGTCGTGGACCTGACGTTGCGCCCGTGAGCTTCCGGGCCGTGAAGTCCACCGGCCTGCATCACCCGGATGACGCCCTCGATCCCGTCGCAGAACACGGCAGCGGCGGCCGTGGGATCAGACAGATGTCCCTGGATCATCGCGCCGTCCCGCATGAGCGCGAAATGGTCGGCGCCGCCCTCGGGGTCGTAATGACCGGCACGCGACAACGCATCGACGACGAATTGATGAAACCAGGCGCGGTGCTCGTCGACGAGTAGGCGAACCGGCGAGGCCGGGTCGGGATACTCGGTGGCCGCGTTGATGAACGCGCACCCACGAAAGCCCGGTCGGCACAGCTCATCTGCGGTTCCGGATCCGACTGCCCGAAGGACGTCCAGCGGTTCGAGACTCGTCGACAGCGGCTCGAGGTGATGCCGAATCGCGGTGTCCTCTTTGCGCAGATAGGCGAGGACCAGGTCTTCCTTGCTGGGGAAGTGCCGGTAGAACGTGGCCTTCGTGACGCCCGCCTCGGCGATGATCCGGTCGATGCCCACCGTTCGGATGCCGTCGGCATAGAAGATCCCCGCGGCGGTCGACAGCAGTCGCTCCCGCGGTTCGGATCGCTTCGATTCCTTCGGGGTCGTCGTCGGGCACATGCCTCGACACTACCCGTCGCACTAGACAGACAGGTCTGTCTTGACTTTGAACGGCCGATGAGGTGTGGTGACAGGAAGACAGACCTGTCTGTCTCCCCGTCACCGAAGGAGCTCCATGATCACGACCGCACTCCACGCCTCGACACCGCATTCGACGCTACGGCCCTACGTCGTCCGTGCCGCGGTATCCGTTCTCTGGGCCGTTCTCCTGGCTGTGACTCTCGCGACGAGTGGGTCGTCGGCCTCGGTACCGGCTCTCGTGATCGCACTGTTGGTCGCCTATCCGATCGTCGACCTGGTCGCGTCTCTGGTGGAACTACGCGAACCACGATCAGGCGCATCAGGGACATCATCTCTTCTGGTCCTGAACGCGGCGATCAGTGTGGTGACCGCGGTGGCACTCGGTGTCGCTGCGGGTCACAGCGCGGGCGCAGCGCTGCGGGTGTTCGGCATCTGGGCCCTGCTGACCGGGCTGATCCAGTTGAGCGCGGCCGTTGCCCGACGTCGCAGCGGACACCGAGGGCAGTGGTCGATGATTCTCAGCGGAAGCATCTCGGCCGTCGCCGGTGTGTTGTTTGTCCAGATGGGCGGACACGCCGAGCCTGCTCTGACCGGTTTGGCCGGCTACGCCGTCGCCGGTGCCGTCTTCCTGCTCATCGCCGTCCACCGTCGGCGTACGCCACGTGACGCCGGGGCTGCGATCAGGTGATCAGCCCTGGGCCTCGAGGGCCACGTCCTGCCACTGCTCCCAGTTCTCGATGCGGCTTTCGTAGTCCGCCTTCGCGATACCGAGCGGCGCCTCACCGAAGAAGACTCGCAACGGCGGCTTCTCGGCGTCGATCACCTTGAGCAGCGCGCGGGCCGATGCGGTCGGGTCGCCCGGTGTGCCGCTGCGCTTCTTGCGGCCCTCCTGGGCGGCCTTGTGCGCGTCGGCGTAGGCGTCGAGTTCGGTTGCGTGCTTGGCCGACGGTCCGCTCCAGTCGGTGCTGAACCCGCCCGGTTCGATGAGCGTGACGTGGATGCCGAAGTCCGCCACTTCCTGGGCCAGCGACTGAGAGAACCCTTCGAGCGCCCACTTCGACGCGTGGTAGAGACCGACCAGCGGGAACGCGCTGATCCCGCCGATCGACGACACCTGCAGGATGTGTCCACT
>NZ_JAEMTF010000001.1:27351-44237 GCF_016462415.1 Williamsia sp.
TACTTCGCGGTGAGATCGTCGAGCTTCGACGTGTCACGCGCGGTGGCCGCTACCTTGTCTCCGCGCTCGAGCGCGGCGATAGCCCACTCGCGTCCGAATCCGCGGGACGTACCGGTGATGAACCACACTTTTCCGCTCATGATCGCAACCTTCCGTTCGAGGTGCCGAAAACCGGCACACGCTCGCTGCAACGGGCTGCGGCCGCATCGTCATTCCCGAACGCGATCACGTCGTTCGCAATTCACACGGAATTCGCCCATTTCGGATGCCGGCGTCACGATCAGGTGATTACCTCCGGTAATGAACCGAATCCGCGCCGCCGTCGTGACCTTCGCCCTGCTGGTGATCGCCGTTCTCGGCAACCAGGCCACCGCGTCGGCCACACCGACCGAGCAGTACCCGATCGACCCCGCCGCGCAGGCGGCGTCGCAGGTCTACCCCGGGCCACCCGTGTCGGTGCAGTCGCGGTCCACCTCGGCGGCGGCGTTCGTCGGCATCCCGAGCAATTACGTCTACAACACGAACCTGGCTCCCGTTGCCCGCCATGACTACTGCACGTCGTCGCCGGACAGCTACTTCGCCGCCGACTTCCGCGGACCGTGTGCGCGCCACGACCTCTGCTACGACCGAGCCGACGCATCGGGCACCAACTACACCGCGTGCAACACCGCGCTTCGCAACGACCTGAAGACCAACTGCGCGTACGCCTATGGCGCCGGGACCGCGTTGACGACCTGCAACGCCACCGCCGACATCTATTGGGCTGCGGTGACCGCCGCACACCTGTGATCCTTATGCCATGACAGTCACCCGTGTGATGCCGGTCGTCACGGTCACCGATCTGGCCGCGGCCGTCGCCGAACACCGAGCGGTCCTGGGTCTGGAGGTGGTGATGGACCGCGGGTGGATCGCCACCCTGGCCAACTCCGACCACAGTTGCCAGGTGAGCGTGATGACGAAAGACCAGACGGCTCCGTGCAACCCGGCGGTGTCGATCGAGGTGTCCGACGTCGATGCGAGATATCAGGCGGCACTCGATGCATCACTGGAGATCGTGCATCCGCTGAGTGACGAGGAGTGGGGCGTGCGTCGGTTCTTCTACCGCGACAGCGCGGGCACCGTGGTCAACGTCCTCACGCACCACTAGCGTCCTCCGCTTGAAATCGTCAGCCGAAGACGACCGTTCCGTCCTCCTCCACGCGCCAACCGGGGTTGTGTGCGATCTCCCAGATCACGCCGTTCGGGTCGGCGACATGGGCGTGGAAGATGCCGCCGAAGGCGCCGTCCTGAGGAGGTTTGAGAACGGTCGCGCCGGCCGCGGCCATCTGATCGACGACATCGATCACCTCGTCCCGACTGTCGACGTTGTTGGCGATCGTCACCCCGGAGACCGTCGACCCGTTGCCTGCTCCCGCGAGATCGGACTCGAAGCTGTCGGCGTCGAACAACCCCAGGAGCAACCCGGGCGCGACCTGGAAGAACAGGATCTCGCCGGGGACGTCGAGCAGCGGTTCCCACCCCAGTCCGGTGCAGTAGAACGATCGCGCGGCGTCGAGGTCGGGGGTGGCGAAGGTGATGAAACTGGCCTGCTGCTTCATCGGGCGGATTCTACGAGCTGATCTACTCCGGGGATGGGATTCACGAAGGCAGAGCTGGCCGGCTATCGCGATGCTGTGGTCGATGACCTGATCGGCGACAACTGTCGCCTGCTCTTCGTCGGGATCAACCCCAGCCTGTGGACAGCGGCCACGGGCGCGCACTTCGCCCGACCGGGCAACCGGTTCTATCCCGCGTTGCACCGTGCGGGCATCCTCGACCGACTGATCGACGCGTCGGACGGGTACACCGCCGCCGACCGGGAGATGTTGCTGCGACGGGGGATCGGGATCACCAACCTCGCCCCGAGGGCGACCGCCCGCGCCGACGAACTGACGTCAGAAGAACTTCGAGACGGGACGCAGAAGCTGCTCGACACCGTGCGGAGGGTCGCGCCGCGGGTGGTCGCGGTCGCCGGGATCACGGCCTACCGCACCGCCTTCCGGCGGCCAAGGGCCGTTACCGGGGAACAGGACGAGAAGCTCGCGGGGACCCCGCTGTGGGTCGTCCCCAACCCGAGCGGTCTCAACGCCCACGACACCGTCGACTCCCTGGCCGCCGCCTACCGCAGGGTCGGACTGGCAGCGGGGATGGTCGACGCCGGGTGACGCCGCTACCGTCGGGTATGCGCACCGATGCCGTCACCCCGCTCGATCCGACCATGGCGTCGCAGCTGCGCGCGAGTGGCTACACCTACTTCGAGGTCGGCACCACGCGCGGCGAGATGCCATCGGGATATCACCACCAGCGTCGCGAGGTCGTGATCGGCAGCGGCCGGGCCCGCTTCACCCAGTGCGCGCACGCCGTCATGACCTGGCAGGTCCAACTGCGCGCCGGCATCGCTGTCGCGGCCTCCGACGAGACGGTCGTGGAGGGCACGGTGGCCCGTCTTGCGCTCGGCGTGGGGCCCGTCCGGATCCACGCGCCGGCACGGGTGGTCTACGTGATCGACGAGCCGCGCCACGCCGGTTTCGCCTACGGAACCCTGCCGGGCCATCCCGAGCTGGGGGAGGAGCTGTTCGCCGTCGAGCACCGCGACGACGACTCGGTCGTGTTCGGCGTCGCGGCGTTCTCCCGGTCGGGCAGTCGGCTGACGACCGTGGCAGGCCCCCTCGGCCCGTTGGCGCAGAAGATCGTCGCCGGTCGTTATCTCCGTGGGATGGCTTCGCTGCCGACGCCCTGAGCCCCGGGGTCCGTGTGTCAGATGTCGGACTCCCGGTCACCCATGAGGGCGGACACGTGATCGGGGACGTACGTCGAGAGCTCTCGGGGAGGTCGGACGTAGTTGGTTGTCTCGATCGGTCGCTTGGGCAGTTCGACTGTCTCACGGGGGATCTCGTGATAATCAATGGTGGACAGCAGGTGCGACATCATGTTGATCCGGGCGTGCTTCTTGACCTCGGACTCCACGACGAACCAGGGGCTCAACGGGGTGTCGGTGTGCACCATCATCTCGTCCTTGGCGCGCGAGTAGTCCTCCCACCGATACACCGATTCCAGATCCATCGGGCTCAGCTTCCATTGACGCACCGGGTCGTTCAACCGGGACCGGAACCGTCTGAGCTGCTCACTGTCGGAGACCGAGAACCAGTACTTGCGCAGGATGATCCCGTCGTCGATGAGCATCTGCTCGAAGATCGGGGTCTGGCGTAGGAAGCGCGAATGTTCCCCAGGAGTACAGAAACCCATCACGCGTTCGACCCCGCCGCGGTTGTACCAGGAACGGTCGAGCAGCACGATCTCGCCGGGGGCGGGCAGGTGGGCGATGTAGCGCTGGTAGTACCACTGCCCCCGTTCCCGGTCGTTCGGCGCGGGCAGCGCCACCACCCGGGCGACGCGCGGACTCAGGTATTCGGTGATCCGTTTGATCGTGCCGCCCTTGCCCGCGGCGTCCCGGCCCTCGAAGATCACCACCACGCGCGTCCCGGTCTCGCGCACCCACTCCTGCAGCTTCACGAATTCGGTCTGCAAGCGAAACAATTCGGCCTCGTAGACGGCGTTCGGGATCTTCGAGGTGCGCTTCTTCTTGCCCATGGCGGGAGTTTAGTGCCGGAATGTCGGAACTGTCCGATGTGCAAACGGTTTCTCCGTGACCGGCCGACCCGCATAATTGCCCGCATGACACATACGCGTGAGGATGTCGCATTCAGTTCGGGGACAGATCGCTGCGCGGCGTGGCTGTACCGCCCGGACGCCGGCGATTCCATCGACGAGACGTCCGATCGGCCGATCGTGGTGCTCGGCCACGGACTGGGCGCCGTGAAGGAGATGCGCCTGGATGCGTTCGCCGAACGATTCGTCGACGCCGGTTATGCGGCACTGGTGTTCGACTACCGGCACTTCGGTGCGAGTGAGGGGTCGCCACGACAACTCCTCGACATCACGAAGCAGCGCGCCGACTGGCACGCCGCGATCGCCTACGCCCGGTCGCTGCCCGGCATCGACCCCGACCGTGTCGCGATCTTCGGGTCGTCTTTCGGTGGGGGACATGTGCTCGCTGTCGCGGCGGAAGACCATCGCATCGCGGCGGTGATCTCCCAGTGCCCCTTCACCGACGGCATCGCGTCGTCGAAGACGCAGGGGCTCGGCGCCTCGATGCGGCTGAGCGTGCTGGCGGTCCGGGATCTGGTCGCCGCGGTCACCCATCGGTCGCGTGTGCTGGTCCCGCTCGCGGGCCATCCCGGCGAGACCGCGCTGATGAACGCCCCCGACGTGATGGACGGCTACCTGGGCATCGTCCCCGACGGTATGGAGTTCTCCAACGCGGTGACCGCGAGTTTCGGGCTGTCGGTTCCGCTCGAACGTCCCGGGCGGCGAGTCCGCGACATCACCGCGCCGGTGTTGTTCGGGGTCTGTGACAACGACACCGTCGCGCCGGCCGGACCGACGCTGAAGTACGCCGCGCAGGCGCGCCGCGGGACGGTCAAGCGGTATCCGATCGGACACTTCGACATCTACGTCGGCGAACCCTTCGAGCAGGCCATCGCCGACTACGTCGACTTCCTCGACGAGCAACTCGCGGTCTGAGTCGCCGTGTCCGGGTCGGTGTCGGTCACCTCGCGGACCGAGTACCTCGGGGTGGGGCATCGGGTCGCGGCGGCGGCCGCGGCCGCGCTGCTGGCCGCCGCACTGGTCGCCCTGGTGATCCTGCGAGCGGCCGAGGTCGACTCGGCGCTGGTGGCAGGCGTCGTCGCCGGCGCCGTCATGGGCAGCATCGCGGTCGCCGCGGTCGGACGGCAGCTGAGCCGCGGTGCGGTGATCCTCACCGTCGACGACGAATGGATCTACCTCGGCGACGAGGACGTCACCATCGAGGAGATCGCGGTACGTCGCCTGCGGTCGGTCGCGCCGGGTGGCGCGGTCGCGACGTCGACCTCGTCGATGCGCGGCTCATCGGCCCGGCGCCTGACGGTGAAGGGCTGCGGTTATCTGCAGCTCGAGATCGCCCGCCTCGACACCGCGCCCGGCGACGACGAGGTGGTGGACCGATGGCAGGTCGCGGTCATGGGATCCGACCCCGCCGCACAGGAGGTCGCCGCCCGACTTGTCGCGCTCGCGCCGCACCGGCGCGTCGCCGATACCCCCGTGGCAGCGACGGGTCCGCGGATGGCGCGCGTCGCCGACGCAGGCACCGATGAAGCGGCGCAACGCCTCTGGGAGGCCGCGACGCGCATGCACGATGCGGTGATGTCGGAGTACGCGCCCTACGAACTCGACACCGACCTCGCGCTGCGGTCACCCGACGTCACCGACGTGACCCGTCCCGCCGTCCAGCGGTTCCAGGAGGCGATGGACGCCGCCGAGGCATTGCGCACCGACAGGTTTCCCGACGACCGCGACTACGCGGACCGGTACCAGCGATCGGTCTTCGTGCTCCGTGATGCCTGGCAGCGGTGCCTGGCCGACCCCGCGGACTGATCTCAGTACAACTGCGGGCGTAGGAAGGCGCCGTCGAGGCCGTAGGTGCCCTGCGATCGGGAGGACGGACCGACCGCCGCGTAGATGACCGGGCCGTAGTCGTCGTCGGAGCTGCCCTGGGTGACCTGGAGATCGACGGCGGTCCGGTCGAACGCCGCGACATCGCCTCGTCGCATCGCATCGTCGCGAATGCGGGCGAACGTCCTCTCGGACAGCTGATCGAATGCCGCCGCGCCTCGGGGCAGCCGGCCCGCCTTGTTCTCGTACGGCGGGCTCTCGGAGGTCGGGAACTCGCCGGGGCGCACGACGATCGACCCGGTGGTGGTCTCGGTCGAGTACTCGATCAGTACGCCGCCGGAGTTCTGGATGGAGCCGGCCCGCATGATCGGCGTCCCCTCTCGCGTTCCGCGGATCTCGAAGCGGGTGAGAACCGGTGCCGCGGTGGGCAGTCTCGCCGCGCGGACGGCGTCGGCGGCGATCCGCATCGACACCGCTAGATCGCCTGGGTCGAAGGTCTCGGCCACCTCGCCGGTCAGGCGCGCCTGCACGGTGCGTCTGTCGAAGACGCTGGGCCCCACGGTTCCGGTCGCAAGCGGTGCGGCACCCGTGGCCGGACGTTTGATGTCGAGACCGAGGAGCTTCCCGTCTCCGGCGATCATGTCGGACGCGACCGTGGAGACGTCGAACCGATCCAGATCGCTCAGGGGGAACGCGTCCGCGCTGCGCAGTCGGGTCCCACGCGGCGGTTGATCGCGCCACCCGTTCGAACTGCGGTTGGCCGAGACCACCTGGCCGGTGTCCGGGAGGAACACATCGACGCCGTCGCTGCCGGTGTCGGACAACCGGATCTGCAGGATGTTCTGTGCCGCGGTCGGCGAGATCGTCCTCGCATGCTGCACCGCGGACGCCAGTTGACCTGCGGTCACGCTCCCCGGCGAACTGCGGCCCGACGGTGAGCCGGAGCTCGACGAGGACGTCGTGACATCGACGCGCCACACCGACGCCGGCACGAGTGCGAGCAGCACGGCCAGCACCGCGACCGTGACCGCCGGGTAGATCAGCACCCGCCGGCCCGGTACGTCGTCGAACTCCGGGCTGGTGGGTTCGCGGGGCGGGACCAGCGCATCGGGCAGCTCGACGTGAGGTGCGTCGAGCAGGGCGGTGACATCGGACCGCGTCATGGAGGTGAGCCATCGGGCCTCGTATGGGGTGTCGTCGTCCGGCGACACCGTCGCTGTGACCAGGCAGGGTTGCCGGTCGAGGTCGCCGAGTGTGCTGCGCGTGAGGGCCTGTACCTGCGCCCCGACGCCCGGACTGGCCTGTGACCACACAGGCAGTTCACTCACCCGGCTCGGTCGAGGAGAGACCACGACCCCGGTGACGATGAGGGGCACCCCGACGACGAGCGCCATCAGCCAGCCGTTGTTCGCGCCGAGACCGATTCCGCACGCGAAGAGCGCACCCGCGACGACAGCGCGGAGGACGACGATGGTCCGCAGACTCATCCGCGTACGGTAGATCACGCTGACCGGCGGACACGCCGGTTCGACGACAGTGAGGAGTCCGGCGCGGTGGGAAAGCTCTCGAACAGGATGTGGCGCGCGCTGGGAGCGCAATCGTCGCGGAACCAGTCGAAATCGATCACCTTGATCAAGCAGTCGACCGAACACGACTCGTGGGCCGCCGGGTTGGCCGACTCCGAGTTCGCGGCCGCCGCCGAGAAGCTCGACATCACCGACCCCGCAGGCACCGACCGTGCGAAGTTCCTGGCGCTGGCCCGCGAGGCCGGCGAGCGCACCCTCGACATGCGGCCCTTCGACGTGCAGCTGCAGGGCGCTCTGCGTCTGCTCGAGGCCGACGTCGTCGAGATGGCCACCGGCGAGGGCAAGACGCTCGCCGGCGCGATCGCCGCTATCGGCTACGTCCTGCAGGGTCACCGCGTGCACGTCATCTCGGTCAACGACTACCTCGCGACCCGTGACGCGAATCAGATGAAGCCGCTGTTCACGCTGTTCGACATCACCACCGGATTCGTCTCCGAGGCGTCGACCCGTGCCGAGCGCAAGGCCGCCTACGACGCCGACATCACCTACGGCTCGGTCAACGAGGTCGGCTTCGATGTCCTGCGTGACCAACTCGTCACCCACGCCGACGAGCTCGTCTCGCCGCGACCGGACGTCGCCATCATCGACGAGGCGGACTCCGTACTCGTCGACGAGGCGCTGGTCCCGCTGATCCTGGCCGGTGCCACCACCGGCGAGGTGCCGGACAAGCCGATCCACGACGCCGTCGGCAAACTCAAGCGCAACCACTACGAGATCGACACCGACGGGCGCAACGTCTTCCTCACCGACGAGGGCGCGGAGTTCATCGAGGCCGAGCTCGGCGGCATCAACCTCTACGACGAGGAGCACGTCGGCACCACCCTCGTGCACGTCAACATCGCCATGCATGCGCACATCCTCACCGAACGCGACGTGCACTACATCGTCCGCGACGGCGGCGTCCACCTGATCAACGCCTCGCGGGGCCGCGTCGCGCAGCTGCAGCGGTGGCCCGACGGGCTGCAGGCAGCGGTCGAGCTCAAAGAAGGCCTCGCACAGACCGATTCCGGTGAGGTCATCGACACCATGACCGTCCAGGCGCTGATCGGCCGGTACCCGACGGTGTGCGGCATGACCGGTACCGCGCTCGCGGCCGGTGAGCAGTTCCGCCAGTTCTACGAGCTCGCGGTCTCGCAGATCCCGCAGAACACCGACAACATCCGCATCGACGAGGCCGACCGTGTCTACGACACCAAGGCCAACAAGGCCGAGGCCGTCGTGGCGTTCGTCAAGGAGATCCACGAGACGGGTCAGCCGGTGCTCATCGGCACCCACGACGTGGCCGAATCCGAGGAGCTCGAGTACCTGCTCGATCGCGCCGGCGTGAAAGCGGTTGTGCTGAACGCCAAGAACGATGCCGAGGAGGCGTCGATCATCGCCGAGGCGGGTGCGCTCGACGCGGTCACCGTGTCGACGCAGATGGCCGGTCGCGGCACCGACATCAAGCTCGGCGGATCCCGCGGCGAGAAGGACGGCAAGTCCACCGGCGCCCGCGACCAGATCGTGGAGCTCGGCGGTCTGTGCGTCGTGGGCACCGGACGCCACGACACCGAACGCCTCGACAACCAGCTGCGCGGTCGCGCGGGCCGCCAGGGCGACCCCGGCCGGTCGGTGTTCTTCTCCAGCCTCGAGGACCCGGTGGTCACCCGGAATCTGTCGTTCAAGCGCGACCCGGAGTCCGAGTCCGAGGACGGTTCGATGGGCGCCAAGGGGATCGAGCTGATCGAACAGGCGCAGCGCGTCGCCGAGGGCATCATGCTCGAGCTGCATGCGAACACCTGGCGCTACAACAAGCTGGTCAACCAGCAGCGCGACATCGTGGTCAAACGTCGCATGGAGGTGCTGACCACCGAGATCGCGCTCGACGAACTCACATCGAGCGAGCCGGAGCGCTATGCGGAGCTGACCGGCACGTCGGTCGAGAAGGCGGCCGGCGCCGCCGACACCGACGCGCCCGACGATGCGACATCGGCCACCGACCCCGATTCGGGCGACGCCGCCGAGGTGACCATCACCAAGGCTGCGGTCGCCACCGAGGACAGGGCTCCGGCCGAGCCTGTGCCGCACGACGTGCTGGTCCAGGCGGCGCGTGAGATCGTGCTCTACCACCTCGACCGTGCGTGGGCCGATCATCTGGCGTTCGTCGCCGACGTCCGCGCCAGCATCCATCTGCGCTCCATCGGCAGGCAGAGCCCGCTCGACGAGTTCCACAAGCTGATCCTCGACGAGTTCGGCCGTCTGCCCGCAGAGGCGGTGGACAACGCGCGCAAGACGTTCCGCGAGGCGACGATCACCGCCGACGGTGTCGACCTCGAGGGTGCCGACCTGCGTCGCACCACCACCACCTGGACGTACATGGTCCACGACAACCCGTTCGCAGGCGGCGGCGCCAAGACCCTGCAGGGCATCATCGGCATCTTCCGCTGACACCGGACTCCTGTGACAGGCTGAGCGCATGAGTGCAGAGGCGCAACAGTCCGCCGACCGCGTGCTGACGATTCCGAACGCGCTCAGTTTCCTGCGGCTCGTACTCGTGCCGGTGTTCCTGTGGCTGCTGCTCGTCGAGAAGGCCGACGGGTGGGCCTTCGTGGTCCTGCTCGTGTCGGGTTTCTCCGACTATGCCGACGGAAAACTCGCCAGACTGCTCAACCAGTCGTCGAGACTCGGCGCCCTTCTCGACCCCGCGGCCGACCGGATCTACATGATCATCGTCCCCATCGGGCTGGGCGTCCGCGAGATCATCCCGTGGTGGTTGATCGGGATCCTCATCGGCCGAGACCTGCTGCTACTGCTCAGCGTGCCGCTGTTGCGGACGAGGGGACTGACCGCACTACCGACGACGTACGTGGGCAAGGCCGCGACCTTCGCGCTCATGTACGGATTCCCGTTGATACTCGGTGGACAGCTCGACGGTGTGTTCGGCGACATCCTGCGACCGATCGGCTGGGCGTTCCTGATCTGGGGCACCGGCATGTATGTCTGGTCGTTCCTGCAGTACTGGGTACAGACCGTCCTGGTGATGCAGAAGATGCCACCGGGCGGTGGGATGTCGGCAGCCGATTCGCGCTAAGGTTCTCCGCGTGACTGAGATCGAGGTGCCCGAAAACCTGCGCTACACCGTCGAACACGAGTGGATCGAGCAGACCGCGCCGGGCGTGGTCCGGATCGGCATCACCGCCTACGCCCAGGATCAGCTCGGCGACGTGGTGTTCGTGCAGCTGCCCGCCGTCGACGACGCCGTGGACAAGGGTGAGTCCTTCGCCGAGGTCGAGTCGACCAAGAGCGTCTCGGACATCTTCGGTCCCATCGACGGATCCATCGCGGCCGTCAACGACGATCTCGACGCCACCCCCGAGCTGGTCAACTCCGACCCGTACGGTGCCGGATGGCTGGTCGAGATCGCCGTTCCCGAGGGGACCGATCTCGGTGTCCTCCTCGAGGACATGCTCGACGCCGACGCGTACCGCGCGGTCATCGAGGGCTGATCCGCCGAGTCCCTCGACCGCCGGTATTTCGCGTCGGTCAGCGGTTAGGATCGGCGGTGTCTCCGCCCGACTGGGCAGGGTACGGTCAGTGGAACAAAGCGGTCGGGGCGCGGCGAGATCCGATTTCGACCGCTGGGCGCCGGCGACCACCGCACTACATCGAAGCGTCTGAGACCGACCCCGAACATCATGGCCATGATCTGCCGGAACGTCACGGCAGACCGGCCATCGCGTCCCACACCGAGACCATCGGATGGGCACGGAACACTTAAGGAGAATTGGTGAGCGACAACGACAAGGACCTCCAGGCACCTGTGGAGACGACCTCGGTCTTCCGCGCCGACTTCATCAAGGAGCTCGACGCCAACGGAGGCTCGACCGAGACCTCGGAGACCGGCGCCGAGCGCCTGTCGGCCGGGACCGCTCTCCTCGTGGTCAAGCGCGGTCCCAACGCGGGCTCTCGCTTCCTCCTGGACCAGGCCACCACGTCGGCCGGTCGCCACCCCGACAGCGACATCTTCCTCGACGACGTCACCGTCAGTCGCCGTCACGCGGAGTTCCGCTTGGGCGACAACGAGTTCCAGGTCGTCGACGTGGGCAGCCTGAACGGCACGTACGTCAACCGCGAGCCGGTCGACTCCGCTGTGCTGGCCAATGGTGACGAGGTCCAGATCGGCAAGTTCCGTCTGGTGTTCCTCAGCGGACCGCACGACGACGGATCCCAGGCCGCCGGTTAATCGATGACCGCACCGTCCTCGGGTGGTCGACACGAAGGATCGATGTCCATCGGATCGGTCCTGGATCGTCTGCGGGGCGATTTCCCCGACGTCACGATCTCGAAGATTCGTTTCCTCGAGGCGGAGGGGCTGATCACCCCGGAGCGTTCACCGTCGGGCTACCGACGTTTCAGCCACGCCGATTGTGAGCGGTTGCGCTTCGTGCTCACCGCACAGCGCGACCGTTACCTGCCGCTGAAGGTCATCAAGGAACAACTCGAGGCCATCGACCGCGGCGAGCGCGTCGACCCCGGCACACCGCGACTGTTGTCGTCGGCACGGTCGTGGGTGGCGCCTGCGATCGACTTCGAACGATCGAGCGGTCGGATCTCGCGCGAGACCCTGCTCGAGCGCACCGGCGCCGACGCGGCCTTCGTCGCCGAGCTGCAACGCAGCGGCCTGCTGTCGGCGGGACCCGGTGGGTTCTTCGACGAGGACGCCGTCCGCCTGGTGGAAGCAGCCGCAGCGCTCGCCGACTTCGGCCTCGAGGCCCGGCACCTCCGTGCGTTCAAGGTGTCGGCCGACCGTGAGGCCGGCCTCGTGGCGCAGATCGCCAACCCGATCGCCAAGAGCAAAGGCGCCGGTGCCCGTGACCGCGCGGAGGAGTTGATCCGCGAGGTGGCGGCGCTGTCGGTCACCCTGCATACCCAGCTCGTCAAGGCTGCGGTGCGCGACGCACTCGACTGAGCGGGAGTAGCGTCGAATTCAGACTGAGAGCGGTCGGGTTCGTGCCATAACATTGGTGGTGGCCGACCGCGCGGGCGTGCGGTTGTCGACAGCAGGTTGGGAGAACACTCGATGGGCACGGTGCGACATGGGTGAGATGCAGGTGGTCGGGATTCGCGTGGAACCGCCCCAGGGCCAACCGGTGCTGCTCCTCCGCGAGGTGGACGGCGAGCGCTATCTCCCGATCTGGATCGGGCAGAGCGAGGCCGCGTCGATCGCGCTGCGGCAGAAGGGTGTCGAGCCGCCCCGGCCGCTGACCCACGACCTGATCGTCAACCTGGTGGCCGCGTTCGGCCAGGAGCTGATCGAGGTTCGCATCGTCGACATGCAGGAGGGCACGTTCTACGCCGAGATGGTCTTCGCCGGCGATCTGCGCGTGTCGGCTCGACCGTCGGACTCGGTCGCCATCGCGATGCGGGCCGAGGTTCCGATCATCGCCGAGGAAGGTGTGCTCGCCGAAGCCGGTCTGCTGATCCCGGACGAGGAGTCCGCCGACTCCGACGAGGTCAAAGAGGACGAGGTGGAGAAGTTCAAGGAGTTCCTCGACACCATCTCCCCGGACGACTTCAAGGCCACCGGCGGTTCCTGACGCCGATCGCCGCACCTGCGATCCACATCACGGTTGTGCATCCGCCGGGTCACGGTTCACCCTCAACCTCACGTTGAGAGTCGTGTGCTCCGCGAGTCGCATTGAAACCGCCCACTCGCCGCCATAGCGTTGCCCTCAGATCCCGCGATCGAGCGGGACGCCAACCAGGGTCGGGTCGGACGGCGTAATCTGAGTTGCAACGATGGTGTTTTCGTCGTCGTTCTCGGGTTGCCGGGGACGCCCGGTGAGCATTCAGGAGTACGCAGTGGGCGATGAGCCGAACAACCGCGACGGCGTGACCAGCGTCGACGAAGTCGCGACGGCACCGGTGGCCGCATCTGCGCGCCCCACCCAGGGAACACTCGACGACGTCGCACCGGGACTGTTCCCGAACGACACCGTCCCCGACGAACTCGTCGGATACCGGGTTCCGAGCGCATGCCAGATCGCGGGCATCACCTACCGGCAGCTCGATTACTGGGCACGAACCTCACTGGTCGTCCCGTCGATCCGCAGCGCGGCCGGAAGCGGCAGCCAGCGGCTGTACTCCTTCAAGGACATCCTCGTCCTGAAGATCGTCAAGCGACTCCTCGACACCGGGATCTCGCTGCAGAACATCCGCGTCGCGGTCGACCACCTGCGCAAGCGGGGCGTCGAGGACCTCGCGCGCATCACCTTGTTCTCCGACGGCACCACCGTCTACGAGTGCACCTCGGCCGAAGAGGTCGTCGACCTGCTGCAGGGCGGTCAGGGTGTCTTCGGTATCGCCGTGAGCGGCGCGATGCGGGAGTTGTCCGGCACCATCGCCGACTTCCCGGGTGAACGCGCCGACGGTGGTGTGAGCGAGACCGCACCCGAGGACGAACTGGCGGCTCGCCGGAAGACCCGCACGCGCAAGACGGGCTAGACTTCACCTACGTCGCCGCACCATGGGAGAGCGTCGGGTCAGCCACGGCTGCACCCCGACCGCCGAAGGAGCAACACCTCTCCGTCAATCTCTCAGGCATCCAGGACCGTGGTGCGCTACGACGTCTCTGGAAAGTGGTGGCCTCGGTCGCCCGCCCACGGTGAAAGGCCGCGCCCGCGCGGTTGAATCTCTCAGGCGCTCGAGTCCGACCGCGAGGTCGGGCGAGAGCAGGACAGAGGGGGAGGACCCACCCCGTCCGGCGTGACGTCGGACTCGGCGCAAAGGTTCTCCCGTGGTGCAACACTCCGATGTCTTCGCCGATCGTCATGTCGGCCCCGATTCCGACGATCTCGCGCGCATCCTCGCGCTGCTCGAGGTGTCCTCTCTCGAGGACCTCGCCTCCGCGGTGGTCCCCGCCTCGATCGCCGACCCCGCCGACGACAACGGCCTCGACGTGCTGCCGCCCGCGGCCACCGAGGTCGAGGCGCTGGCCGAACTCGCCGCTCTCGCGTCACAGAACACCGTGGCCACCTCGATGATCGGTCTGGGCTACTACGGCACGCACACGCCGGCCGTCCTGCGCCGATCCCTCATCGAGAACCCCGCCTGGTACACCGCGTACACGCCGTACCAGCCCGAGATCAGCCAGGGACGCCTCGAGGCGCTGCTCAACTTCCAGACGATGGTCTCCGACCTGACCGGCATGGACGTGGCGAACGCGTCGATGCTGGACGAGTCGACCGCTGCCGCCGAGGCGATGACGCTGCTGCGTCGCGCCAACAAGAGCAAGTCGCCGCGGTTCGTCGTCGACACCGACCTGTTCCCCCAGACCCTCGCCGTCATCGAGACCCGCGCCGAACCGCTGGGGATCGAGGTCGTCCGCGCCGATCTGACCGCCGGACTGCCCGACGGCGACTTCTACGGTGTCTTGCTGCAGGTGCCCTCGGCATCGGGCGCCGTCATCGACGCCGCCCCCATCATCGCCGCGGCCCACGAGCGCGGCGCACTCGTCGCCGTCGGCGCGGATCTCCTCGCGCTGACGCTCATCACCTCGCCCGGCGAACAGGGCGCGGACGCCTGCTTCGGCACCACACAACGTTTCGGCGTCCCGATGGGCTTCGGCGGACCGCACGCCGGCTACCTGTCGGTGCACACCGCGCACGCCCGCCAGCTGCCCGGCCGACTCGTCGGTGTGTCCAAGGACGCCGATGGCAACCTGGCCTACCGGTTGTCGTTGCAGACGCGTGAGCAGCACATCCGTCGCGAGAAGGCGACCAGCAACATCTGCACCGCGCAGGTCCTCCTCGCCGTCCTGGCCGCGATGTACGCGAGCTACCACGGACCCAAGGGACTGACGGCCATCGCACGTCGTACCCACGCGCACGCCGCACGGATCGCCGCGGCCCTCGGGGACGCGGTGGTGCACGACACCTTCTTCGACACCGTCCTGGCGCAGGTCCCCGGTCGGGCATCCGAGGTGGTCGCCGCGGCCAAGACCAGTGGCATCAACCTCCGGTTCGTCGACGACGACCATGTCGGCATCGCGTGTGACGAGACGACCATCGACGCCCACGTCGACGCCGTCATCGAGGCGTTCGGTGTCGCAGCCGTCGAGCCGAGCGATGCCGAGTTCGGTACCCGCACCAGCGAATTCCTCACCCATCCAGCATTCGGCCGATACCACACCGAGACGGCGATGCTGCGGTACCTGCGTCGACTGTCGGACAAGGACATCGCGCTCGATCGCAGCATGATCCCGCTCGGGTCGTGCACCATGAAGCTCAACGCGGCCGCCGAGATGGAGCCGATCACCTGGCCGGGGATCGCGAACCTGCACCCGTTCGCGCCCAAGTCGGACGTGGTCGGTATGCACACCATGATCTCGCGGCTGGAGCACTGGCTGTCGGAGATCACCGGCTACGACCGGGTCAGCCTGCAGCCCAACGCCGGCTCGCAGGGCGAGTACGCCGGCCTGCTCGCGATCCGCAAGTACCACCTCAGTCGAGGCGACGACGCACGTGACATCTGCCTGATCCCGTCGAGCGCGCACGGCACCAACGCCGCGTCCGCGGTGATGGCGGGGATGCGCGTCGTGGTGGTCGCGTGCCGTGCGAACGGTGACGTCGACACCGCCGACCTGAAAGAGAAGATCGCCACCCACGCCGAGTCGTTGGCGGCGATCATGATCACCTACCCGTCGACCCACGGCGTCTTCGAGCACGAGGTCCGCGAGATCTGCTCGGCCGTGCACGATGCGGGCGGCCAGGTCTACGTGGACGGCGCGAACCTCAACGCCCTCGTCGGTGTGGCACGTCCCGGTCGTTTCGGCGGCGACGTCAGCCACCTCAACCTGCACAAGACCTTCTGCATCCCGCACGGTGGCGGTGGACCCGGTGTCGGACCGATCGGGGTGCGCGAGCACCTCGCCGAGTTCCTGCCCGGACACCCTCTCGACGATGACCTGCCGGGTGCACTGACGATCTCGGGGGCACCGTACGGCTCGGCGTCGATCCTGCCGATCACCTACTCCTACATCCTCATGATGGGCGCCGAGGGCCTGCGTCGGGCGACGCTGACCGCGATCGCGTCGGCGAACTACATCGCCAAGCGTCTCGGGGACCACTACCCGGTTCTCTACACCGGCCACGACGGCACGGTCGCGCACGAGTGCATCCTCGACCTGCGTCCCATCACCAAGGCCACCGGCGTGACCGTCGACGATGTCGCCAAGCGGCTGGCCGACTACGGGTTCCACGCGCCGACGATGAGCTTCCCGGTCTCCGGCACGCTCATGGTCGAGCCCACCGAGAGCGAGAACCTCGACGAGATCGACGCGTTCTGCGACGCGATGGTCGAGATCAAGGCCGAGATCGACCGCGTCGCCGACGGCACGTGGTCGGTGGACGACAACCCGCTGCGCGGCGCGCCGCACACCGCAGAATGCCTCGTCGCCGATGAGTGGGATCACCCGTACTCGCGTGAGGTCGCCGCGTTCCCGAGCGGGCGTCCGTCATCCGGGGCCCGCGACAAGGTGTGGCCGTCGGTCCGTCGTATCGACGGTGTCTACGGCGACCGCAACCTGGTCTGCAGCTGCCCGCCCATCGAGGCGTTCAGCGAGCCCGTCGAAGCCTGAGTCCCGCGACTCGATTCTGCTCCCGCGACTGTAATTCCGGTCGCGGGAGCGGATTTTGGTCGCGCGAGGTCGTGACCGGTCCACAACGGTCACCGATAGCGCGCGTTGCGTGCTCTGAGTCCGGATGAGGGCGCAGTGGTGACGGTTGTGGC
>NZ_JAEMTF010000001.1:44337-128861 GCF_016462415.1 Williamsia sp.
AGCGCGCGTTGCGTGCTCTGAGTCCGGATGAGGGCGCAGTGGTGACGGTTGTGGCTCAGCCGCCGAGGATGATCTTCGCGATGGCCGTGGCCGCCGCCGGTTCCGGCGCGGGCATGGGGTTGTCGGTGACGGGGAACGTCACCGCCGCCGTGGCCGCGGGCAGCGGCGCATTGCCGCGGAATCCCAAGGCGGTGATCGATGTCAGCTGCTCCGGGGTGCGGACGAAGTCGAAGAACCGGGTGACCGCCTCGGCCTGCGCCGCGGTGACCTGCTGACCGGTCAGGTCGACGACCGGGTAGTCGGCCAGGGGAGTCGGGCCTTCGGGCAGCAGTTCGATGACGCCGGGGGAGGTGTCGGACCGGGTGGCCGCATACAACGCCTGCTCGGTGATCGGGATGGCGTGGATCGACGCGGTCGCCGGGTTGCCGGAGTTCGCGATGGTGGGCAACGCCCCGGTGGCGACCCCATCGGTGGGTGTCGGTGCGCGTTTGCGCAGATCGGTGAGGGTCGAGGTGACCGTCGCCGTGTCGGCGTCGGCGGCGGTGAGTCCTCCGGTCGTCGTTCGCGACACCTGCGTGGCGATGGCCTCGGCGGCCAACACACTCGCATCGCTCCCGGGCCCGGCGGCGAGGGCCATCTTCAACGACCCCCACCCGCGGAGTCCGAGGTCGTCGAGGCTGTTGTCGCGACGCGCCAACGTGGGGATGTCGAGCCACCCCACCGTCGAACCGGCCGCGCGGGCCAGTTCGGGCGCCACCGCGAGGACGACCGGTGAGGTGACCAACGACTCGGGGTTGCCGTCGACGACCGCCGAACGGGCGGTGAGCAACTGTGCGCTCCACACCGACGACGCAGGCACCCACGCGGCCGGATAGGGGCCCATCGACTCGGTGTCCCAGGTACCGGTCAGCCCGTCGAGGGTGACCTTCGCGTCCTGCGGTGCCACGGTGACCGTGATGCACTGGTCACGCACCACCGGCTTGGTCGCGTTGTAGGCGCCCGCGATGGTGTTCAGCTGCGTGGCGAGGGCGGGATCGGCCAGGACGGTGACCGTGGCCGGTCCCTCGACGCACGCCTTGGCCGCATCGTCACCGTCGGCGGTGATCCGGTTGCCGAGCGAGATCCAGACGACCACCAGCACCGCGACGACCACGATCGCCAGGAAACCGAACACGACGCCGCGGCTGATGCCGCGGCGTCGTGTGTCATCGGTGCGATGTTGGCCCATGACAGGCGAGGATAGTCGGCCCGCTCAGGCGTTCGCGGCCTTGTACTCGCGACGACGACGATGCAGGATCGGCTCGGTGTAGCCGCTCGGCTGCGTCGTGCCGGACACGATCAGCTCCTTGGCCGCCTGGAAGGCGATGTTGGAGTCGAAATCCGGTGCCAGCGGACGGTAGGTGGGGTCCGACGCGTTCTGTCGGTCGACCACCGGCGCCATCCGTTCGAGCGAGGCGACGACATCGGCCTCGGAGACGACACCGTGCCGGATCCAGTTGGCCAGCAACTGGCTCGAGATCCGCAGCGTCGCACGGTCCTCCATCAGCGCGACGTCGTGGATGTCGGGGACCTTCGAACAACCGACACCGGCGTCGATCCACCGGACCACGTAGCCGAGGATCGACTGGCAGTTGTTGTCGAGCTCCTGCTGCTTCTCCTCGTCGGACCAGTCGGTCTTCGGCGCCAGCGGGATCGTCAGGATGTCGTCGACCGACGCCGGATCACGCTTGGCGATCTCGTCCTGCCGCTCGAACACGTCGATCTGGTGGTAGTGCAACGCGTGCAACGTCGCGGCGGTCGGCGAGGGCACCCACGCGGTGTTCGCGCCGGCCTTGGGGTGGCCGATCTTCTGCTCGAGCATGTCCGCCATCAGATCAGGCATGGCCCACATGCCCTTCCCGATCTGGGCGCGATGCTGCAGACCCGCGTGCAGGCCGGTGTCGACGTTGAAGTCCTCGTAGGCCTTGATCCAGGTCTGCGACTTCATCTCTGCCTTGCGCACGACCGCGCCCGCCTCCATGGAGGTGTGGATCTCGTCGCCGGTGCGGTCGAGGAAGCCGGTGTTGATGAACACCACGCGCTCGGACGCCGCGGCGATGCAGGCCTTGAGGTTGACCGTGGTGCGGCGCTCCTCGTCCATGATCCCGACCTTGATGGTGTTCTCGGGCAGCCCGAGAACCTGCTCGACCCGGCCGAACAGTTCCGCGGTGAACGCGACCTCGTCGGGACCGTGCATCTTCGGCTTGACGATGTAGATCGATCCGGTACGCGAGTTCTGCAGGCCGTCCGCGCTCATGCCGTGCACGCCGATCAGCGACGTGAACAGCGCGTCGAGGATGCCCTCGCCGACCTCGTTGCCGTCGGCGTCGAGGACCGCGTCGTTGGTCATGAGGTGCCCGACGTTGCGGACGAACAGCAGCGAGCGACCAGGCAGCGACAGCTCGCCGCCGTCGGGTGCGGTGTAGACGCGGTCGGGGTTGAGCACCCGGGTGAAGGTCTTGCCGCCCTTGGAGACCTCCTCGGACAGGTCGCCGCGGTTGAGGCCGAGCCAGTTGCGGTAGCCGAGCACCTTGTCGTCGGCGTCGACGGCCGCGACGGAGTCCTCGAAGTCCATGATCGTGGTGATCGCCGACTCGACGAGGACATCCTTGATGCCCGCCGCGTCGGTCGACCCGATCGGGGAATCGGCATCGATCTGGACCTCGAGGTGAAGTCCGTTGTGACGCACCAGGACCCCGGTGGGGGCCGCGGCGTCACCGAGGTAACCGGCGAACGCGTTCGGGTCGGCGAGCGAGGTGGTGGTGCCCCCGTCGAGGGTGACGACCAGGGCGGATCCGTCGACGTGCAGCGCGGTCACCGATGTCCAGGATCCGTCCTCCAGGGCCGCGGCGTAGTCGAGGACGTTCTTGGCGTAGGCGATGACCTTGTCGCCGCGGACCTTGTTGTAGGACGAGCCCTTCTCGGCGCCGTCGGCCTCGGAGATGGCGTCGGTGCCGTACAGCGCGTCGTACAGCGAGCCCCACCGTGCGTTCGACGCGTTCAGCGCGAAGCGGGCGTTGAGGACGGGGACGACGAGCTGCGGGCCCGCGGTGCTGGTGATCTCGGTGTCGACGTTCTCGGTCGTGATCTGGAAGTCCTCGGGCACCGGCGCGAGGTAGCCGATCTCGGTGAGGAACTCCTTGTATGCGGCCGGCTCGAAGGTGTTGTCGTGATGCCAGGCATCGATCTTGGCCTGCAGCGACTCCCGGATCTCGAGCAGCTCGCGGTTGCGGGGCGCCAGATCGGTGATCACTGCGGCGGCACCGGTCCAGAAAGCGTCCTGATCCACACCGGTTCCGGGAAGGGCCTCGGAGTTGATGAAGTCGTAGAGAACGGATGCGACCTGCACCCCGTTCACCGTGACGCGCTCGGACATGGTTGCCTCACTTCTCGTCGTCGAACAGCTGAAATTACATTGTCAGGCTACTTGGGAGTAACAAGCCGTCATCGGGGAGGTTGCCGGTCGATCAGACCGGCGCAACTGTCGATCAATCGGCGCCGGATCAGCGCCGCGTGATCGGTCAACACCGTCTGCCTGCGCACGTATTCCGCGCGTCCGGCCGGGGTCTCCACCGCGATGGGGCCGAAGCCGAGTGCCGCGAAGTCGTAGGGACTCGCCCGCATGTCCAGCTCGCGGAGGTCGAACGCGACCTCGAGCGCGTCCGCGACGAGGTCGGAGTCGACGAGCGGACTCAACTTGTACGCCCACTTGTAGAGATCCATGCCCGCGTGCACGCAGCCGGGCTGCTCGGAGTCGACCTGCGTCGCCCGCGTCAGCGGGGTCACGTTGCGTGGTCCGGCCGGCTCGGTGAAGAACCGGAACGCGTCGAAGTGGGTGCAGCGCAGCTCACTCGCCTCGACGGCGGCGTCGGTGGCGGCCGGTGAGAGCCGCAGCGGTGTGCGATGCCGGATGTCGGAGGCCGATGCGCGGTAGACCATCGCCCACTCGTGCATCCCGAAGCAGTTGAGGCGGGGAGCCCGGTCGGCGGTGGCACGCAGCAGGCTGTCGACGAACCCGACGGTCCGGGCGCGGGTCTCGAGATAGGCCGGGTCGACGGTGACGGCGTGACCGTCGGCGGTCGGCACGTAGTGCGGATAGCCGGCGTGCTCGGTCGGGGTGTCGAGGTCGACGCCGTGGCCGGGGTGCCAGCGCATCAGCAGGGCGGGCTTGTGGCTGTAGTAGCGGAACAGGAACCCCCACACCGGGTGCGGTGATCCGTCGGGGGCCTGTGCGGGGTGGTCGGCGAGCAGCCGGGTCACCCGACTGCGGTGCTGGTCGGTCCGGTCGGCGATGTCGGTCGCGTCCAGGCGCACGCGAAGTCCCTGGCCCGCCATCAGATCCGGTGCGTCTCGTCCCGCACGGTGCCGACGAACTCCTCGACGAGGTCCTCGAGTGCGACGATGCCGACCGTGCGCCCGTTGATGTCCACGACGGCGCCCAGGTGGGCGCTGGTCCGTCGCAGTGCCGCGGTGGCCTCGTCGAGCGAGGTGTCGCCGGAGATCACCGGCAGCGGACGGATCTTGTCGACGCCGATGATCGAGTCCTGACCGATGTCGTCGTCGAGGATCTCGTCGAGCACGTCCTTGAGGTGCAGGTAGCCGGTGTAGGCGCCGTCGGAACCGCGGACCGGGAACCGCGAGAAGCCGGTGTCGGAGACCGCTCTCTCGATCGATCCGAGGGTGGGTCCGGAGCGTCCGGTCGCCGGGTCGGCGGTGACCCGCACACTGCGCAGTTCGTCGAGTCCGATCGCCACCTCGACGACGGTCCGGCCGGTGGTCTGCAGTGCGCGGGTGAGGCGGTCGTGCTCCTCGGCGTCGATCAGCCCCTCCTCGCGGGACTCACCGATCATGGCGGCGAGCTCACCCGCCGACACGGTGGCGTCCAGTTCGTCCTTGGGTTCGACCCGCATGACCCGCAGCGACAGGTTCGCGGCGATGTTGTAGAAGGAGATGAGCGGCCGCGCCAGTTTGATGAACGCCAGGTGTGCGGGCACCAGCAGCATCGCCGATTTCTCCGGACCGGCGAGCGCGATGTTCTTGGGCACCATCTCGCCCAACAGGATGTGCAGCACGACGACCAGGGCCAGGGCGATCGCGAACCCGATCGGGTGCAGGAAGCTCTCGGGCACACCGAGGAGGTCCATGGGCTTCTCGATCAGATGCGCCACCGCCGGCTCACCGACGCGACCCAGCAGGATCGAGCAGATGGTGATGCCCAGCTGCGCCCCGGCGAGCATGAGCGAGAGTTGTTGGCCGGCACGGATGACCGTCAGTGCCCGGCGCTTGCCCTCGTCGGCCAGGGCCTCGAGTCGGTCGCGGCGCGCGGAGATGAGGGAGAACTCGGCGCCGACGAAGAAGGCGTTGCCTGCGAGCAGGAGCACGGCGAGCACCACGCCGAGGAGATCGTTCACGACGTGACCTCCTCGGTCGTGGCGGTGTCGTCGGCGCCCTGCTCGTCGTCGGGGATGGGTTCGATGGCGACCATGTCGATGCGGCGTCCGTCCATCCGGACCACCTTCGCGCGCCATCTCGGCACCACGGGCATGGGGTCGTTGCCGCTCTCGTCGTCGTCGGAACCCGCGCGCTCGGGGAGGTCGACGACGTCGCCTTCTGCGGCCAATCGGCCCAGGGTGTGCATGACCAGCCCGCCGAGGGTGTCGTAGTCGCCGTCGGGAGCCTTGTACCCGGTCGCGTCGAGCAGTTCGTCGATGCGCAGCAGGCCGGCGCAGAGGTACCCCTCGCCGTCCTTCTGCACGTCGGCCTGCTCGTCGTCGTGTTCGTCGGTCACGTCGCCGACGATCTCCTCGATGAGGTCCTCGGTCGTGACGATGCCCGCGGTACCGCCGTATTCGTCGATGACCACCGCGACCTGCATGCCATCGGCGCGGATGCGGCTCATCAGCGCGTCGCCGTCGAGGCTCGCGGGAACCACCGGCACCGGGCGGGCGAGGTCTCCGAGGCGCGTGGTGCGGCGCTGCGAGAGCGGGACGGTGAACGCCTGCTTGATGTGGACGAACCCGCGGATGTTGTCGAGGTCACCGTCGACGACCACCGGGAACCGGGAGAACCCGGTCTCCGAGGCGGCGACGATGAGATCGCGGACGTTCGCGTCCTCGTCGACGGCGTCCACGGTCACCCGCGGCGTCATCAGTTCTTCAGCGGTGCGTTCGCCGAAGCGCAGCGAACGGTTCACCAGGATCGCGGTGCCCTGGTCGAGTGACCCCTCGCGCGCCGAGTTGCGCACCAGGGACCCGAGCTCCTGGGGTGAGCGCGCCGAGCGCAGCTCCTCGGCCGGTTCGATGCCCAGGCGTCGGACCAGCCAGTTCGCGGTTCCGTTGAGGCCGTTGATGGCCCAACCGAAGGCGGTCGAGAACACCGTCATCGGCCCGGCCGTGCTGCGCGCGGTCGGTAGCGGACGGGCGATGGCGTAGTTCTTGGGGATGAGCTCGCCCAGGATCATCGACAGCGAGGTCGCGATGACCAGGGCGAGCAGGATCGACACGACCGACGTCACCTGTTCTGACGTGCCGATGGCGTCGAACACGGGGGAGAACAGTTGCGCCAGCACCGGTTCGGCGATGTAGCCGGTGACCAGGGTGGTGATGGTGATGCCCAACTGTGCGCCGGACAGCTGAAACGACAGCGTCTTGTGCGCGTGGCTGACCTGCCGCGAGCGGCGATCGTCGCGCTGCCGTCGGTCGGCCTCGATGGTGGAGCGCTCCAGCGCGGTGAGCGAGAACTCGGCCGCGACGAACAATGCGGTGCCCAGCGTGAGCGCGACGAAGCCCAGCAGACTGCCGATGAGGATGAGTGCCTGCATGCTCAGCGACCCGGCTCAGATGTCGGGGTGATGTGAGTGTGCGTGAGCACGGGTGCCGTGGGCACCAAGGTGTCCTCCATGAGGCGCCGGGGAGCGAGTCCGAGCTGGCGCGGTGTCGAATCGATGACCAAGGCACCCATCGTATCGGGTGACGGGCCTCACCAACCGCTGGGCAGGGGGCGTCCCTCGGCGAAACCGGCTGGTGACTGCACCCCGAGGACCACCTTGTCGTGGAGATCATCGAGCGTGCGGGCGCCCACGTAGGTCGCCGTGCTGCGGACTCCCGAGCAGATGTGGTCGATCAGGTCCTCGACACCGGGGCGGTCGGGGTCGAGCAGGATCCTCGAGCTGGAGATCCCTTCCTCGAACAATCCCTTGCGCGCACGGTCGAAAGCACTGTCGGTGGCCGTCCGCGCGGCGACCGCTCGCTTGGACGCCATGCCGAAGCTCTCCTTGTAGGAGCGACCCGACGGGTCGGTCTTCAGATCGCCCGGTGATTCGAACGTCCCGGCGAACCACGAACCGATCATGACGTTCGACGCCCCGGCGGCGATCGCCAACGCGACGTCGCGGGGATGACGGACCCCACCGTCGGCCCAGACGTGGGCACCGCGCGCCCGCGCGACCGCCGAACACTCGGCCACCGCGGAGAACTGGGGTCGGCCGACCCCGGTCATCATGCGGGTCGTGCACATCGCGCCCGGTCCGACACCGACCTTCACGATCGACGCGCCCGCGTCGATCAGGTCGGTGGTGCCCTGCGCGGAGACGACGTTGCCCGCAGCGATCGGAACGCCCAGGTCGGCCGCGGCCAGGGCGGCGACGGCGGCGAGCATCTTCTCCTGGTGACCGTGCGCGGTGTCGGCGACGAGCAGATCGGCGCCGGCCTCGACCAGCGCCCGCGCCTTGCCGACCACGTCACCGTTGATGCCGACCGCGGCGGCGACTCGGAGCCGACCGTCCCCGTCGACGTTGGGCTGGTAGATCCCGGTGCGCAGCGCGCCGGTGCGGGTCAGGACACCGGCCATCGACCCGTCCGGGTGGGTGAGTACGGCGACCCCGAGGTGCTGGTCGGTGAGGGCGTCGAACACCGCACGCGGCGCCGAGTCGACGGGCATGGACACGAAATTCGGGTCCAGAACCTCCGACAGACGCGCGAACCGGTCGACGTCGGTGCACATGGCCTCGGTGACGATGCCCTGCGGCGCCCCGGTGTCGGGGTGCACGACGACCGCGGCCCGGTGCGCTCGCTTGGGGAGCAGCGCCAGGGCGTCGGACACCGAGTCGCCGGCGGCCAGGACGACCGGGGTGTCGGCGACCAGGCCGCGACTCTTCACGAACGCGATGGAATCGGCGGCGGCATCGGCCGGGAGGTCCTGGGGGAGGACGACGACACCACCGCGGCGGGCGACCGTCTCGGCCATCCGCTTGCCCGCCACCGCGGTCATGTTCGCCACCACGATGGGGATCGTGGTGCCCGAACCGTCCCGCGAGGACAGGTCGACGTCGAACCGCGACGCCACGTCACTGCGGCCGGGTACGACGAACACGTCGTCGTAGGTCAGATCGTTGGTCGGGGTGTGGCCCTCGACAAAACGCATTGCTTCGCCCTCCGGCTCAGGCCTCGACCTCGGTACGGCCTTCGCTCCACAGGGTGTGGAACGTGCCCTCCTTGTCGATGCGCTGGTAGGTGTGTGCACCGAAGTAGTCGCGCAGTCCCTGGGTCAGCGCGGCGGGCAGGCGATCGGCCCGCAGCGCGTCGTAGTACGACAGCGACGACGCGAACGCCGGGACCGGGATGCCCATCTGGGTGGCGGTCACCACCACGCGACGCCAGCTGTCGACGGCCTTCTCGACGGCGTCGCGGAAATACGGGGCCAGCAAGAGGCTGGGCAGATCGGCGTTCTCGTCGTAGGCCTCGACGATGCGGTTGAGGAACTGGGCCCGGATGATGCAGCCGCCCCGCCAGATGGTGGCCATCGCGCCGGGGTGCAGGTTCCAGTCGTATTCCTTGCTGCCCGCGGCGATCTGGTCGAAGCCCTGCGCGTAGGCGACGACCTTCGACGCGTAGAGCGCCGAGCGGATGTCGTCGATGAACTGGTCGGTGTCGGTCGGGGCGCTGCCCAGCTGCCCCGATTCGAGTCCGTTGGCGGCCTTGCGCTGGTCGAGTGCGCTCGACAGGGCGCGGGAGAACACGGCCTCGCCGATGCCGGTGGTCGGGACGCCGAGGTCGAGCGCCGACTTCACCGTCCAACGGCCGGTGCCCTTCTGGCCGGCGGCGTCGACGATGACGTCGACGAGCGGCTTGCCGGTCTCTGCGTCGGTCTGCGACAGGACCTCGGCGGTGATCTCGATCAGGTAGCTCTCCAGGTCGCTGGAGTTCCAGTCGCGGAAGACGTCGGCGATCTTGTCGACCGGGAGGTCGAGCGCCTTGCGCAGCAGGTCATAGGCCTCGCCGATGAGCTGCATGTCGGCGTACTCGATGCCGTTGTGCACCATCTTCACGAAGTGTCCGGAGCCGTCGGGACCGATGTGGGTGCAGCAGGGGGTGCCGTCGACGTGCGCGGAGATCGACTCGAGCAGCGGCCCGAGCGACTCGTAGGCCTCCTTCGGTCCGCCGGGCATGATCGACGGGCCCTCCAGCGCGCCGACCTCGCCGCCGGAGATGCCGGCGCCGACGAAGTTCAGTCCGCGGTCGCTCATCTCCTTCTCGCGCCGGATGGTGTCGGTGTAGAGCGAGTTGCCGCCGTCGATGATGACGTCGCCCTCCTCCATGGCGTCGGCGAGCTCGCTGATCACGGCATCGGTGGCGTCGCCCGCCTTCACCATGATCAGCACGCGACGGGGCTTCTCCAGCGCGGCGATGAATTCCTCGATCGTCTCGGTCCGGACGAAGTCGCCCTCGGAACCGTGCTTGTCGATCAGGGCGTCGGTCTTGGCGATGCTGCGGTTGTGCAGCGCGACCGTGTGCCCGTGCCGGGCGAAGTTGCGCGCGATGTTGGAGCCCATGACGGCCAGACCGGTGACGCCGATCTGTGCGCGAGCAGTGCTGGTGGAATCGGCGCCTGAGTCAGTCTGTGTCATGTGCCCCAGCCTATTGCCTTCGCGTGAGTGCCATGCGGCGGACTCCGCGTCGGTGGATGTCACCCGGCGGTGACGAGCCTGCTCAGCTCGGTGAGCCACGGGATCGCGACGGCCAGCGTCGGCAACACCAGGATCCCTGCGGCCGCGACATATGCGACCAATCCGGCCAGGCGCGCCGGCCGGTCGTGACTGAGCCGCTGCACGCGGGTCAGGGTCGTCGGACCGCCGACCGCGAGCGCACCGCGGGGAGCGACGGAGTCGGCGCAGGCGACGAGCGCCCGACCGAGCGGGGTCGGCCCGGTGGCGCGGACGGCGTGATCGTCGGCGAGGACCTCGACCAACAGCTGCACCGCGCCCAGAGCGGAACGGCTGCGGATGAACCGGGGGAACGCGGCGTGCACCGCGATGAACGCCTCCAGGATTAGGTCGTGGCGTGCCCGCAGGTGTGCCCGCTCATGGGTGATGACCGCCTCGAGCTCATCGCGGCTCAACCGGGAGATGACGCCCTCGCTGAGCACGACACGCTGGCGCAACCCGGGCAGGCAGTAGGCGATGGGTTGTTCCACCTCGAGCATGCGGACGTCGCGGGCGAGGAACCGGTGGTCGGACCGGCTGCGGTCGACCCGGTCGAGCAGGTCGATGAGCTGGCGGTGCGCCGAACGACGCGCGCGCGTGCGGACGCCGACACGCACGGTGGTGTACATCAACCGCGCGCCGATCATCAGGGTGAGCGCGAAGACACCGACGTAGATCAGCCACAACACGACGCCCAGGGACTTGATCTCGTCGAACGGGTTGGTGGTCGGGCGGCCGTCCGGGCCGGGGACCAGGAGGTTTGCCGCGATCGCGAGCCCGCAACTGAACGCCGAGAGGACGGCGGCGAGAGCGATCGACTGCCACAGCGCCATCGCGGCGCGCGGCGCGTGCAACGGCCATCGCGCTCGTGAGAGCCACTCCGCCACGGGACCTGTCAGTGCCAGGGCGAAGATCCCGAATACGAGGGCGGTCATCGACGATTCCTACGGCTGTTGGTGCGTGTCCGACGGACCGGGCACGGTGGCCGATCAGCCGATTCTACCTGTGTGGCGACGGTGCCCACGAGTGATCAGGGGACCCGTTCAGCGGTTCCGCGACTCGGACTGCGCGGCCTCGAGTTCGTCGAGGGCGCGGCGCAGGGCGTCGGCCTCGTCGGCGCCGACGCGGCCCACGAAGGACACCAGCGCGGCGTGGCGTGAGGTGGACTCGTCGGCCTCGCTCAGCGCGTCGACCATCAGGCTCGCGACGAGGTGCTCGCGCGGGTGGGTCGGGGAGTACTGGTGTGCCCGATCGTCACGGATCTGGGTGACCAGGTCTTTCTTCGCGAGACGCTGCAGGACGGTCATCACCGTGGTGTAGGCCAGCTCGCGGTCACGGGACAACGCCGCGTGGACCTGACGCACCGTTTGCGGTGTGTCGCTGGACCACAGGTTGTCCATGACCGCACGTTCCAGATCGCCCAAGCCGCTCATCCTCCCGAGTTTACCGATGAAGTCCGTTTCCGGAGCCACCGCAGGGGTGGGTGGTCCGTTCGGCGTCCCCCACAACGTCCCGGACGGGCCGTTGTTGACACGTGAATAAGGGTAGCCTATCTTTAGGACAACGTCGGACCGAGTGAGTGTCCTGAGGGCTGCAGAGACCCCCGGTCCACGCCACGGCAGGCCCCACGCCCCCAGGGTGTGGGGCCTGCCGGTTTTCCGGGGCAGGTCGTCGTTGTCGGGTGACATAGGGTCGCAGGCACACCGACCGTGAAGGAGCCCCCGTGGCAGACGAACCGTTGTCCATCGGCACCGAGCCCTCGGGCCTCGACGCGACACTGGGTTTCGAATACCAGACGATGAGTGGCGACGGATCGATCGCCACCTTCGACGCGGGTTCGGTGCACCATCAGCCCTACGGGATCGTCCACGGCGGCACCTATTGCGCGCTCGTCGAGTCGTTGGCCAGCGTGTCGGCTGCGATGTGGTTGCAGGAGAAGGGCCTTCCTCCCACGGTGGTCGGGGTCAACAACTCCACCGATTTCCTGAAGTCGGTGCGCTCGGGGGTCGTGACCGGTCGCGCCGTCCCGATCCATCGCGGTCGGTCGTCACAGCTGTGGCAGGTCGACGTGACCGACGCCGACGGCCGGCTGCTGGCGCAGGGACGCGTCCGGCTGCAGAACCTCGACGCACGTCCGTCCTGACCAGCCGATGACCGACGGTACGAACACCGCCGGCCTGCGCGCCCGCGCCCAGGCCCGCATGGATGACCTGTTGCGCGAGGTCGACGCCGAACTCGCCGCCGGATACCCGGATGCGCGGGCCGAGACCCAGCCTGTGCACACCGTCTATGTCTCCGCCGATTCGGTGAGCACCGCGACCGTCGCCGAATGGGGTTCGCGCGCACTGGACCTGGCCGAGTCGGTGCGACCGACGCTGGTCGAGCTGTCGTCGGAGCACGCCGTCGAGACCATGCTCGACCGTCTGCGGACCGCCCCGATCGAGGATCTGCGGATCGACCTCGAGGACGGATACGGCTGGCGCGACGACGCCGTCGAGGACCGCCACGCGCGGGCGGCGGGCGCCGTGTTGGCGCAGTGGAGCACGACGGGGTCGGGCCCGCGGCTGACCGCCGGCGTTCGCTGCAAGGGACTCGGACCCCACGAGCGCACTCGCGGGCTGCGCTCGATGGAGGCGGTTCTCGACGGTGCGGGCGGAGTGCCTGACGGGTTCGTCTTCACGGTCCCGAAGTTGCGCGCCGTGGCCCAGGTCGACGCGGTCATCGCTCTGTGCGAGGAGATCGAACGAGCACACGGACTCGCGCCCGAGACGGTGCGTTTCGAGTTGCAGATCGAGAGCCCGCAGGCGGTGGTCGGTGCCTCGGGTGCCGCGACCGTGGCGCAAGCCATCCATCGGTCGGGTCCACGTCTGAGCGGATTGCATTACGGCACCTACGATTACAGCGCGGCCTGCGGGATCGTCTCGGCGTATCAGTCACTCGAGCACCCGGTCGCCGACCACGCCAAGGCGGTCATGCTCGCGTCCGCCGCGCAGACCGGCGTCTGGGTGTGCGACGGTTCCACGCAGATCGTCCCGACCGGTGACGTCGCGCAGGTCGACGCCGCCGTGCGACGGCACCACCGACTCGTCCGCCGTTCGTTGGAGCGCGGTTTCTACCAGGGGTGGGACATGCACCCCGGGCACCTGGTCACGCGGTGGCTGGCGGTGCAGACGTTCTTCGCCGACGCCATGCCCGCCGCGACCGTGCGTCTGCAGCGCTACCTCGAGAGTGCCGTCGACGACGGTACCGGCGACGCGACGGACGGCGGTGTGCTGGACGAACCGGCGACCGCGCGCGCACTGGCCGGGGTGCTGGTCCGCGGGTGGGGTGTGAACGCGTTCGATCCCGCGCACGTCGCGGCCATCGGACCGCTGTGTACACCCGAACGGGTCGTCCCGCTCGTCGGCGGCTGAGCTCTCGCACACCGCGCCGACCGGCGTGCTGCGTGGCACTATGAGATCGCCCATTCGACGGGTGCAGAACGGAGGGAGGCGTCATGCGACTGTCCCTGCACGAACAGGAACGGCTGATGATCTCGTATGCGGCCGAGCTCGCCCGGCGGCGTCAGGGGCGAGGTCTGCTGCTCAATCATCCTGAGGCCGTTGCCCTCATCGCCGATCACGTGCTCGAGGGCGCCCGCGACGGACGGTCGGTGGCCGAGTTGATGTCGACCGGTCGTGAGGTTCTCAGCCGCGCCGAGGTCATGTCCGGTGTGCCGGAGATGCTGCACGACGTCCAGGTCGAGGCGACCTTCCCCGACGGCACCAAACTGGTCACCGTCCACGACCCGATCTCATGACCGCCGACGACGCCGATGCGGCGACCGCTGTGGTGATCCCCGGCGAGATCCTGTGTGCCGACGGTGAGATCGAGATCAACGCCGGCGCCGACGTCACCACCGTGTCCGTGGTGAACCGCGGGGATCGCCCGGTCCAGGTGGGCAGTCATTACCACTTCCCGCAGGCCAACGCCGCGCTCGATTTCCCGCGCGCCGAGGCGCACGGTCGACGTCTGAACATCCCGGCCGGTACCGCGGTGCGCTTCGAGCCGGGCATCGAGATGCAGGTCGAGCTCGTCCCCATCGGCGGAGCCAGGGTGGTCCCCGGACTGTCGCTCGACCCCCCGGGAAAGTTGGACTGACATGGCCTCTCTCAGCAGAGCGCGATACGCGGAACTGTTCGGCCCCACCGTCGGCGACCGGATCCGGTTGGCCGACACCGACCTGGTGATCGAGGTGACCGAGGACCGGTGCGGCGGGCCGGGTCTGGCCGGCGAGGAAGCGGTGTTCGGCGGCGGCAAGGTCATCCGGGAGTCGATGGGCCAGTCGAGGGCGACCCGCGCCGAGGGCAGTCCCGACACCGTCATCACCGGGGTGGTGGTCCTGGACCACTGGGGGATCATCAAGGCCGATCTGGGGATCCGCGACGGTCGGATCGTCGCACTGGGCAAGGCGGGTAACCCCGACACGATGGACGGGGTCCACCCACAGCTCGTGATCGGCCCGTCCACCGAGGTGATCGCGGGCAACGGCAAGATCGTCACGGCCGGCGGCATCGACTGTCACGTCCACTTCATCGCGCCGCAGATCATGGAAGAGGCGCTGGGCAACGGCATCACCACCATGATCGGCGGCGGCACCGGGCCGGCCGAGGGCAGCAAGGCGACCACCGTGACGCCGGGCGCCTGGCATCTGGCGTCGATGATGGCCGCCACCGATCACTGGCCGATGAACATCGTGCTGCTCGGCAAGGGCAACACGGTCGGTGTCGAGTCGATGCGCGAGCAGATCCTCGCCGGTGCATCCGGGTTCAAGGTGCACGAGGACTGGGGGAGCACGCCCGCGGCGATCGATGCCTCCCTGCGGGTGGCCGACGAGTTCGGGGTGCAGGTGGCCCTGCACTCCGACACCCTCAACGAGGCCGGATTCGTCGAGCAGACCATCGGCGCCATCGCCGGGCGCGGCATCCACGCCTACCACACCGAGGGTGCGGGCGGCGGGCACGCGCCCGACATCATCACCGTCGCAAGCCTTCCCAACATCCTGCCCAGTTCGACCAATCCCACCCGGCCGCACACCGTCAACACCCTCGACGAGCACCTCGACATGCTGATGGTGTGTCACCACCTCAATCCCAGTGTCCCCGAGGACCTGGCGTTCGCCGAGAGTCGTATCCGGCCCTCGACGATCGCCGCCGAGGACCTGCTGCACGATCTGGGTGCGATCTCGATGATCGGCTCCGACGCGCAGGCGATGGGGCGTGTCGGCGAGGTGGTCCTGCGCACCTGGCAGACCGCGCATGTGATGAAGGGGCGGCGCGGGTCGCTCGCGGGCGACACCACCGCCGACAACAACCGCGCCCGCCGCTACATCGCGAAGTACACGATCTGTCCGGCCATCGCGCACGGACTCGACGACGAGATCGGTTCGATCGAGGTGGGCAAGCTCGCCGACCTCGTGCTGTGGGAGCCGGCGTTCTTCGGTGTCCGTGCGCACGTGGTCGTCAAGGGCGGCGCCATCGCGTGGGCGGCGATGGGTGACGCGAACGCGTCCATCCCCACGCCGCAACCGGTGTTGCCGCGCCCCATGTTCGGCGCCGCCCCGCCGGTGGCCGCCGACACCTCACTGACGTTCGTCGCGCAGCAGGCCCTCGACAACGGCCTCGCCGACCGGGTCGGGATCCGACGACGACTCGCGCCGGTCAAGAACGTCCGGGCCGTGGGCAAGAAGGACATGCCGCTCAACGACGCCCAACCCGAGATCGTGGTGGACCCGGACACCTTCACCGTCCGGATCGACGGCGAGGTGTGGGCCGAGCAGCCCGCCACCTCACTGCCGATGGCCCAGCGATACTTCCTGTTCTGAGATGTGCCCGTCCACAACAGATGTCGTCTCCGGCGACCACGCCCTGGCGATGATGCTCACCCTGGCCGATTCCCGGCTGCCGGTCGGTGGCCACGTCCACTCCGGTGGCGTCGAGCAGGCCATCGCCGACCGGGTGGTCGTCGACGCGGCCGGATTGCGTCGCTACCTCGAGCGGCGGATCGCCACCGGTGCTCTCGTGGCCGCGTCGATCGCCGCCGCGGTCGCCGACGGCCGACTGTCCGATGCGGTCGCGCAGCGCGAGACCGACGCCCGCACACCCTCGTCGGCGGCGCGCGCGGCGTCGCTGAGCCAGGGCCGGGGCATGGTCCGGCTGGCACGACGCCGCTGGCCGGATCACGACTTCTCCGACCACATCCCGCGATCGCACCTGCCCGTCATCGCGGGCCGGGTCGGGCGACTGTGCGGCGTCTCCGGGCGGCGCACCGCGCTCGTGCAGGTCTACACCGCCATGACCGGTGCGGCGACCGCCGGGCAGCGGCTGCTCGCCCTTGATCCGGCCGACGTCGCGATCATCACGATGGACCTCGCACCCCTGTGTGAGGACATCGCCGAGGAGGCCGCGTCCGACCTGGCCGACCTCTCCGACCCCCTGTTCGACGTACTCGCCGAACGCCACGAGCGACGCGGCATGCCGCTGTTCGCATCCTGATCGACTATCCGAAAGACGGTGACATGCCCCCGCATCTGATCGACGGCGAACCCCACTCGCACACCCACGACCGGCCACGCCGTGTCCGCCAACCCGGTGAGGCACTGCGCATCGGTATCGGCGGGCCCGTGGGGTCCGGCAAGACGGCCCTCGTCGCCGCGCTGTGTCGTCAACTGCGCGAGGAACTCTCGGTCGCGGTGCTGACCAACGACATCTACACGACCGAGGATGCCGACTTCCTACGGCGCAACGCCGTCCTCCCCGACGAGCGGATCACCGCCGTACAGACCGGTGGGTGTCCGCACACCGCGATCCGCGACGACATCACCGCGAACCTCGACGCCATCGACGACCTGGTCGCCGCCAACCCGCCGCTGGATCTGATCCTCGTGGAATCCGGCGGCGACAACCTCACCGCGACGTTCTCGACCGGCCTGATCGACGTCCAGATCTTCGTCATCGACGTGGCCGGCGGCGACAAGGTCCCGCGCAAGGGCGGACCGGGCGTGACGTTCTCGGATCTGTTGGTGATCAACAAGACCGATCTCGCCCCGCTGGTCGGAGCCGACCTGACCGTGATGGCGACCGACGCCGCACGGGTCCGCGAGGGTCGGCCCACGGCGTTGATCTCGCTCACCGACGACCCCGCCGCGAGCGAGGTGCTGTCCTGGGTGCGTTCGGAGCTGGGCGCAGGGGTCAGCGCGCAGGCCTGAGGGGATGCGCACCGATGTGCACATCGTCGCCCGGGCGGGGCGATCGCCTCGGATCCGGGCGAGTGGCGGACTCGCCGTGCGCCAGACCGGACCCGATGCGCTGCACCTGATCTCCACGGCCGCGACACCGCTCGGTGGCGACCACGTCGACATCACCGTCGAGGTCGAGGAGGGCGCGCGCCTGCGGCTGAGCACGGTCGCCGCGACGATCGCGCTGCCGTCACGAACCGAGCGGACATCGACCATGGACTGGACCGTCCTGGTCGGTCCCGGGGCGGACCTCGCGATCACCCCGATGCCGACGATCGTCGCCGCCGACGCCGACCTTGTGACCTCGACGACGGTCCACGCCGATCCGACATCGACGGTGCTGATCGACGAACGGGTGCAACTCGGTCGCCATGACGAGGACGGTGGCCGGTGGACGGGTCGGTTGTACGTCGACCTGGCCACCGAACCCGCCCTGCGGCACCGGCTCGTACTCGACTCCGCCGACACCCCGGGGGCCGTCGACCAGCGTGCGCTTCTCAGCGCCTTCCGCTACCCCGACCCGGTTCCGGCCGCGGTGTCGGCACGCACGGTCGCGGCCCGACTGCGGCTCGCATGCGGCGGATCGCTGACCACGGTGGTGGGCCGGTCACTGACCGAGACCGACGAGGCGCTCGCCGGTCTCGGTTGACGGGGGTGGATCAACCAGCGTCGGCGCTCTGCTTCGACTTGGTGTCGTTGTCCTCGGCGGCCTTCGTGTCCGTGGTGCCCTGCGCGGCGGCGGTCGTCTCACCGGACGGGGTGGACGTGGCCGCGGGAGGTGTCGGGTTGGTAGCCGCCGGGATACCCGATGTCTCGCCGGCCTTGTTCTCCGACTCGAGGTGGTGCAGATGATCCATGGCGGTCCGTGCGTACACCTGCTGCTCGGTGACCGTAAGCTGCGAGCGGCTCCGGGTGGTGAACGACACCGTCCAGTCGATGATCGTGCTGAGGCGACTGCGGAACCCGACGATGTAGACCAGGTGCAGTGCCAGCCACCCGAGCCATGCGAAGAAGCCCTCGGTCTCGAAACGCTTGGATGTGAACGGGATCGGAACGCTCATCACGGCGCTGAAACGTGAGACCGTCGCCATCGAGCCCTTGTCGTGGTACTTGAACGGACTGCGTTCCTCGGGCTTCTGACCCGACAGGCTCGCCTTGATCGCATCCGCCGCGTAGCGACCGCCCTGGATGGCGCCCTGCGCCATACCGGGGACGTCGTCGATCGACATCATGTCGCCGACGACGAACACGTTCGGGTGGCCCGGGATGGACAGGTCCGGCTGCACCTTCACCCGACCGGCACGGTCGAGTTCGACGCCGCTCTGCTCGGCGAGCTGCTTGCCCAGCGGGCTGGCGGCCACACCGGCCGACCACACCTTGCACTGCGACTCGATGCGACGGGTCGTCCCGTCCTTGTCCTTGACGGTCAGACCGTTGTAGTCGAGGTCGACGACCATCGCGTTCAGCTGGATCTCGACGCCCATCCCCTCGAGGCGTTTGGCGGCCTTGGTGCCGAGCTTCTCGCCCATCGGCGGCAGCACGGCGGGCGCGGCGTCGAGCAGGATCACGCGTGCGCTCGTCGGGTCGATGTTGCGGAAGGTGTCCTTGAGCGTCTTGTCGGACATCTCGGCGATCTGCCCGGCCAGCTCGACACCGGTGGGACCGGCCCCGACCACGACGAAGGTGAGCAGCCGCGCGCGCTCATCGGGGTCCTCGGACAGCTCGGCCTGCTCGAACGCGCCGAGGATGCGGCCGCGCAACTCGAGTGCGTCGTCGATCGTCTTCATGCCGGGCGCGAACTCCGCGAACTGGTCGTTGCCGAAGTACGACTGGGCGGCACCCGCGGCGATGATCAGGCTGTCGAACGGTGTCTCGGTGATGCGGGTCAGCAGTCGCGAGCGGACGACCTTGCTCTCGAGGTCGATCGACTCGACGTCGCCGAGGAGGACCTGTGCGTTGTCCTGGTTCCGCAGGATCACCCGGGTGGCCGGGGCGATCTCGCCCTCCGACACGATCCCCGTCGCGACCTGGTAGAGCATGGGCTGGAAAAGATGATGGGTGGTGCGCGCGATCAAGGTCACATCGACGTCGGCCTTCTTCAGCCGTTGGGTGCCGAACAACCCGCCGAATCCCGATCCGATGACCACCACGCGATGGGGGTGCTGTCCATCAAGCCGATTCAGGCCCATGGGCTTCTCCTGTCTGTGGTCGTGGAGTGCGTCTGCAGGCCGGTCTCAGGTCGAGTTCACGCCCGCTCGGCCTCAACGGTAGTCAATCGAGTCGATTCGCACGCGCCCACGGTGGACACCACGTCGTCGGCCCCCGGGGGCCGGTACGGACGCATCCGTCACCACGTCAGCCCGTGGCCTGCGATCGACGTCGGCGGTAGGCGGCCACGTTGGCTCGGTTACCGCAGTTGCGATGGGAGCAGAACCGACGAGATCGGTTGCGCGACATGTCGATCAGCACCGAATCGCAGTCCGGCGCCGCGCACAGTGTGAGCCGATCGAATTCGTCGGCGCGGATCAGGTCGATCAGGGCCATCGCGGTCTCGGCGCCGATGCGGTCGGCGAGCGGATCGGCGGAATCGGTGACGTGGATGTGCCAGTCGCTCGAGTCGTGGCGGGTCAGGAACGGCACGGCGCCGCATTCACGCAGGATCGCGTTGACCTCCGATGCCGCGTCGTTGCGCCCGATCTGCCAGAAATGCGCGAGTCGGTCCCGCATCGCCCGGACCGACCCCAGTTCCTCGTCGGTGCCGTCACGGCGGCCGGTGTAGCCGTGTTCATCGAGGAAGGCGGTGAGGTCGGCGGGGTCGGCGAGGGTGTCCTGCGCATTGCGACCGGAGTTGACCAGCGCGACGACCGCGACCAACGCCGGTTCTGTGTCATGAGTGAAACGCACCTTGACTCCTGACTCACGATGACGTCTGCTGTAAGCAGTCTAAGTCACTGACACCTCTTACATCCGATATCGAACGGGGACCCTCATGAAACCGAACGCGTCCGGTGGGCTGATGGTCGCGACGGTGTCGGCCACCGCGTTCGGCCTGTCCGGGCCGCTCGCGAAGTCGCTCATCGACGCCGGATGGTCCTCGACGGCGGCCAGTGCACTGCGGCTCGGTCTGGGCGCGGCGCTGTTGGTCGTGCCCGTGCTCATCGTGCGACCCCGCCGTCTGCTCGCGATCGGACGCGCCCCGATCCGCGTACTGGCCTACGGGGTGTTGGCCGTGGCCGTCGTCCAGCTGAGTTTCTTCAACGCGGTCCGTTACCTCGATGTCCCGATCGCGTTGCTCATCGAGTACAGCGCGCCGGTCATGGTGATCGGCTTCGAGTGGGCGGTGCGCAGGCGACGTCCCGGCCGGGTGACGCTGGCGGGCGCCGCGGTCGCGGTCGCCGGACTGCTGGTGGTCATCGGTGGCGGTGCCGGTGTGTCGATCGATCCGATCGGGGTCGCCTGGGCGCTGACCGCGGCGGTCGGACTGGCCGCGTACTTCCTGCTGGCCGAGGAGTCCGCGGACGCCGCCACCGGCGTCGACCCGATCGCGCTGACGTGCGGCGGCCTCGTGGTCGGGGCGGTGCTGGTCGGCGCCGCAGGTGCGGTGGGGTGGTTCCCGATGCACGCGAGCACGGCCGAGGTGACGTTGGCCGGCCACCACACCCCGTGGTGGGTCGCCGCGCTGGCGGTGGCCGGTGTCGCGACGACTCTGGCCTACGTCACCGGGATCACCGCGGTGCGCATGCTCGGACCGACGCCGGCATCGTTCGTCGCGCTGCTCGAGGTGGTGGCGTCGGCGGTCGCCTCGGCCATCCTGCTCGGTCAGGTGATGGGGCCGTTGCAGGTGCTCGGTGCGCTCGTCCTGCTGGTCGGCATCGTCGCGGTCCGTACCGGGTCGTCGGCCGATGCGCGTGCGGCAGTGCTCAGGCGCTCAGGTGCGCAGCCGCCCGCGCCAATCTCGCCCACGGGAAATCCGCTGTCTCCCACTGAGATCTGAGGATCTCGTACTCGACCTCGCCGCGCTCGTACCCGTCGATGGCGGTGTCGTCGGCCTGGTGCAGGGCCGCCAGGCGCATGCCGGACTTCTCCATCACCCGCCGAGACGGGGCGTTGACCGCCATCGTGCCGGCGAAGAGGCGATCGGTCGCGAGGCGGTCGAAGGCGACCTGAACCAGTGCACGGGATCCCTCGGTGGCGAGGCCGTACCCCCACGCCTCGCGGCGTAGTCGGTAGGTCAGCTCGAGCTCGGCCCGGCTGCTGTGGCGAGGTGCACGCAACGAGAACCAGCCGAGGAACCCGCCCCGGTGCCGATCCATCGCGGCGAACATGCCGACCCCACGTCGCGTCGACATCTCGGCGATGGCACGCGGGATCACCCAGTCCTCGATCATGGTGCGAGGCGTCGGGCGGCCACCCGAGACGTACCGCATCACCGCAGGATCGCTGTCGAGATCCACCAGGGCCGCGGCGTCGTCACGGGTGATCGGCCGGAGCACCAGGTGCGCGGTCTCGATGATCACCGCATCAATATAGGGCGTAAGTGCAGCGCATCGGCGGTTTCGTCGAACGTGTCGTGTTACCGGGGTACGCGAAAGCGCCTGTCGGTCACCGTCCGCACTGGTGCCGCAGGGCATCGGCGAGCGCGGGCATCCGGAAGTCGTGCCCGATGCCCGCCAATGTCTCCGGGAGGACCCGCTGGCTCGCCAGGGCCAGCGAACCCGCGCCGCTCTCGGTGAGCACCAGCTTCGGCGCGAACTCGGGCACCCGCATCACGGTGGGTCGGTGCAGGACCGTCCCCATCGTGTCGGTGAACTCGCTGTTGCGGACGGGCTCGGGGGAGACCGCGTTGACCGGCCCGGACAAGCGGTCGTCGAGTGCGGCGCGGTAGAACACGTCGCACACGTCCTCCAGACCGATCCAGGACAACCACTGGGTGCCGTCGCCGATCGGGCCACCGAGGCCCGCCCCGAACACCGGCCGGAGCACCTTGAGCATCCCGCCCGCCGACGCCTGTACGACACCGGTGCGGACGGTGACCACCCGCAGTCCGGCGTCGGCGGCCGGTGCGTAGGCCGCCTCCCAGTCGCGCACGATGTCGGCGATGACCCCGTCGCCCGGGTCGCTGGTCTCGGTGAGTTCCTCGTCGCCACGGTCCGCGCCGTAGTACCCGATGGCCGACGCCCCGACGAAGACGCGGGGGCCGCGTCCGTCGGCGGCGGCCGTGGCTGCCACTCGCGCGAGGGCGTGTGACGGCTCGACCCGGCTGTGGCGGACGCGGGAGACGTGCGCGTCGGTGAAGCGTCCCGCGATGGACGATCCCGCCAGGTGTACGACGACATCGAGGTCGTCGAGGAGATCGGCGGCGGGATTGTCGGGGTCCCAGCGTCGTTCGTCGTCGCCGACCGGCTCTCGACGAACCAGCGACACGACACGGTGACCACCGGTGGTGGCCAGGGCGGCCAGCGCGGTGCCGATGGTTCCCGAGACACCCGTCATGCCGATGGTCAGCGGTGTCGGTTGCAGTGATCGCGCCCACTTCTGGGTGATGATGTCGTCGGCGAGCTGCCGATGACGGAAGTCGAACATCGACGACAGCGCGAACCCGGGCACACGGGTGTCCACGGTGTCGGTGACCCGCGTGTGGTCGGCGTCGACGGCGTCGAAGTTGTGCGTGTGTGTCCAGGGCGTGACGTACCGGAGCGGGAACGAGGTGAGCTTGTCCACGAACTGATTCGGCGGGCGATAACCGTCTGGTTGGTGGGCTGCGGTCCAGGTCAGGCCGCCGGGAAGCACCAGGATGGCCTCACCATCCTCGATGGAGGTGGCCTCCGATCGCAGCGACATGGGCGCGAAGCCGGGGGAGAGGCGGTGGAACGCCCCGGGCCGCTTGTGCCAGGCGAAGACCTCGTCGATCGAATCATCGACCACGGACGAACGAGTGATGCTCATATCGCGAGCCTATGCGCGTCGTCGCCATGTCCGATTTCACCCAGAGCGAACCCACGGCGCCCATCCAGTGGTGCGGGTGGTCCGAACGCTCAATGAGACCCTTGTGGTCCGACAATGGCTTTTCCCGGTGAGAGACAGTGGTGCGAGTGATGACGAGTGGGTCCCAGAATGCGCAGTCCCCGACCGTTGCGGTCGTGGGATCGGGCGTGTCCGGACTCACCGCCGCGCACCTGTTGGGTCGCACCCATGCGGTGACGCTGTACGAGGCCGACGACCGGTTGGGGGGTCACGCCCACACCCATCAGGTTCCCGACGGCGACCGCAGACTCGGCATCGACTCGGGTTTCATCGTCCACAACGACGAGACGTACCCGATCCTGCGTCGGCTGTTCGCCGAACTCGGGGTGGCCACGCAGCCCACCGAGATGAGCATGAGCATCGTCGACCGCGCCAGCGGGTTCGAGTACGCGGGAGGTCGCGGTCTCGGCGGCATCCTCGCCCAGCCGCGCCGGCTGGCCGATCCCCGGTTTCTCGGGATGCTGCTGCAGGTCAAACAGTTCCACCGTGCCGCGGGTGCCTTCCTGGACTCGGCGACCGACGACGATCTGACCACCTACGGACAGTTCCTCGACGGACACGATTTCGGGGCGTTCTTCCGGCGCCACTATGCGGTCCCGCTCGTCTCCTGTGTGTGGTCGTCGGGCCCGGAGGCGTCACTGGACTACCCCGCGCGATACCTGTTCGCCTTCCTGCGCAACCACGGCATGCTCACCGTCACCGGCTCGCCGCAGTGGTACACCGTCACCGGTGGGTCGCAGGAGTATGTCCGCAGGATCGCCGAGGGCATCTCCGACATCCGGTTGTCGAGCGGTGTCACCGAGATCGTGCGCGACGTCGACGGGGTCACCATCACCGACCGCACCGGCGGTCGCAACCGATTCGACAAGGTGGTCGTCGCCACCCATCCCGATCAGGCGCTGGCCATGTTGGCGGATCCGTCCGAATCCGAGCGCACCGTCCTGTCGGCCTTCCACTACTCTCCGAACCAGGCTGTGCTGCACACCGATTCGACGCTGTTGCCGTCGGCGCGGCGGGCGCGGGCGTCGTGGAACTACCTCACTCCCGACGGCGACGGCGGATCCGACGAGCCGCCGGTGGTCACCTACTGGATGAACCGCCTGCAGGCACTCGACAGCCCGACCGACTACCTGGTCACGCTCAACGCCCGCGAGTTGATCGACCCCTCGACGATCATCGCGGTGATGGATTACGCCCACCCGACCTACACGCCGGCGGCCGTGGCCGCGCAAACCCTTCTGAGCCAACTGAACTCGTCGACAACCGCGTTCGCGGGTGCCTACCACGGTTGGGGATTCCACGAGGACGGCGCCCGATCGGGTGTCGCCGCGGCCGAACATCTCGGTGCCCGGTGGTGACCCGATGACGGCGGTCCTCGACCTGCCGTCGCTGCCGGCGATCGTGACCGGGGACGTGTCGCACGTCCGCCGCGGGGACACGGCACACCGCTTCCGGCACCGCGTGTACCAGTGGTTGATCGATCTCGACGCCCCGCCGCGGTTGCCGCGCCTGCTCGCCCCCTTCGCGCGGTTCAGCGCGCGCGATCACCTGGGCGCGATCGACTCCGACTCCGCTGCCGCGATCAAGACCAACGTCGAGACCTACCTCGCGGCCAACGACATCGACCTCGGCACCGGATCCCGCGTGGTCATGCTCGCCAACGCGCGGGTGCTCGGCTACGTGTTCGACCCGCTGTCGGTCTACTGGTGCTTCGCGGCGGATGGCGAGCTGCGGTGCCTGATCGCCGAGGTGCACAACACCTACGGTGAACGCACCGCCTACCTGCTCCGCCCCGACGCCGACGGACGCGCGGAGGTCGACAAGCACTTCTACGTCTCGCCGTTCAACGACGTCTCGGGGCACTACCGCATGGTGTTCCGTCTCGATGCCGACCGTGTCGTCGTCACCATCACCCTCGACCGACCGGGGATGCCGCCGTTCAGCGCATCGTTCACCGGGGTTCCACGCCCGGCCACGAACCGGGCCGTGCTGCGGTCGATACTGACCATGCCGCTGATGCCCCAGCGGGTCACCGGACTCATCGCGGTCCACGGGATCTGGCTGTGGCTCCGCCGCCTGCCCGTCGTGGCCCGTCCTTCCCACACGCCCCCACAGGAGGTCTGAACCCCATGACCAACGTCGCTGATCCGTTCGCCGTGCGCAGGCCTGTTCTCGCGGGAACCTGGTTCAAGACCCCCATCACGCGTCGCCTGGTCGACTACGCGCTGAGCAAGGCGCCGGTCAACGTCCTGTTCCCGAACGGCGAGATCCGCGGCAACGGCGCTCCCGACAGCGAGACGCTGGAGATCGTGCGGCCCAGGGTCTTCTACGACCGACTCGGCCACAACCCGAAGATCGGACTGGGCGAGGCCTACATGGCCGGTGACTGGCGTGCGGCCGAGGGCAGCGACCTCGGTCGGGCCCTGACACCCTTCGCCGAACGGATGACGAGCCTGGTGCCGGAACCGATCTGGAAGCTGCGCGCTGTCGTCGACAAGCGGATCCCCGAGCATCAGCGGAACTCGGTCGAGGGATCCAAGCGGAACATCGGCGCCCACTACGACCTCAGCAACGAGATGTTCGCGTCGTTCCTCGATCCCACGATGTCCTACAGCTCGGCGATGTTCGACCCGGCGGCGGACTTCGCCACGCAGGATCTCGAAGCAGCGCAGTACCGCAAGATCGATTCGGTCCTCGACATGGCCGGTGTCGCCGAGGGCACGCGCGTACTCGAGATCGGCAGCGGGTGGGGCGCGTTGGCGATCCAGGCCGCCCAACGCGGTGCGGTGGTGACCACGGTGACGCTGTCACAGGAGCAGCGCGAGCTCGCGTTGCGCCGCATCGCCGACGCCGGACTCACCGACCGCATCGACATCCGTCTGCAGGACTACCGCGACGTCGAGGGTCGGTTCGACGCGATCGTGAGCGTCGAGATGATCGAGGCGGTCGGCGAGGAGTACTGGCCGACCTACTTCGGCAAGATCGACGAACTGCTCGCCCCGGGCGGCAAGGTCTCCATCCAGGCGATCCTGATGTCGCACAACCGGATGCTGGCCACTCGACGGTCATTCGGCTGGATCCAGAAGTACATCTTCCCCGGCGGTCTGATCCCGTCGCTGGAGGCCATCGACGCCACCATCGCCGATCACACCGGACTGGTCCGGTCGGATCGGATCGATCTCGGCCAGCACTACGCCGAGACCCTGCGTCGCTGGCGACATCGCTTCAACGCCTCGTGGGACACCGTGCAGCACAAGGGGTTCGACGAGACGTTCCGTCGCATGTGGGAGTACTACCTGGCCTACTGCGAGGCCGGCTTCGCGTCGGGCTACCTGCAGGTCAGTCAGTTGCAGTTCACCCGACCCTGAGCGCCCCGACCCTGACCGCACCGATCGCGGCGGGTGCGGGCGCCGACTATACGATGACGCCCATGTCCGATCATGCGGTGACCATCGCCCTGCAGCTGCGCTGGGGCGACATGGACATCAACAGCCACATCAACAACGTCGCGATCGCCCGCCTCCTCGAGGAGTCGCGGGTACGTGCCATGCCGCGCCTGATCGCGTCCGGGTCCGCGGCGCCGCAGACCGACGACGCCACCGCGACCGGCACCGGCCTCGTCGTGGTGCGCCAGGAGGTCGAGTTCCTGGCCACCATCCCCTACACCGAGGACGACATCCTGGCGTCGGTCTGGCTGAGCCGCGTCGGTCGTTCGTCGTTCGAGTTCGGCTCGGTGCTCGCCGACGCCTCGGGCAGGCGGTTCGTGCAGGCCGAGACGACGCTGGTCTGCGTGGATCCCCACGGTGCGCCCGCGGCCATGCCGGAGAACCTGGTGGCGGCTATGCGCGACCGTCTCGACGAACCGGTGCCGCTGCGTCGGCGAGCCTGACCGGGTGATGTCGGTGTCCGCTGGTACACCTGTGCGGCACCATGTCGGGGCGAGGGGAGGAGCACCGTGCTGATCCTGCACCGCGCCGAGCGCACCGACATCCTCGCCGACGCCCTGGCCGACATCCTGCGCGATCCCCTCGCCGACGCGCTGACCCCGGAGATCGTCGCCGTCCCCGCGAAGGGGGTCGAGCGGTGGTTGGGTCAGCGGCTGTCCGCTCGGCTCGGCACCTCTGACGTCGGAGCCGACGGCATCGCCGCGAACATCGACTTCCGGTCGCCGACCGACCTCGTCGACCGGGTGCTGGGCTCGATCCGCGGATACCACTGGGCCGACGACCCATGGTCGCCCGCGCGGATGCGATGGACGCTGCTCGAGGTGCTCGACTCCTGCGTGCACGATCCCGGATGCGCGGTTCTCGCACGCCATCTGGGCGTGCGTCCCGACGGCACCGTCGAAGCCCATCGCGCCGGGCGTCGGTGGAGCACCGCTGTGGGTCTGGCCCGCACGTTCCGGTCCTACGCCGCACAACGCCCACAGATGCTCTCCGACTGGGCCGACGGCCACGACACCGACGGCATCGGCGGCGAACTGCCCACCGACCAACGGTGGCAGGCGCAGGTGTGGCGACGGTTGCGGGAACGGATCGGTACGCCCGGTCCCGCCGAGCGTCTCGAATCCCTCTGCGCTCGAATGACATCGGAGCCCACCGCGCTCGATCTGCCCCGACGGCTCTCGTTGTTCGGGCCCACCCGCCTGACCACCGAACAGCTCGCGGTGCTCTCCGCCGTGGGCGCCGATCGCGACGTCCACGTCTTCCTGCCGCACCCCAGCGACCGGCTGTGGCAGATCACGGCCGCCGCGGGCGAGCCGGTCCGACGTCGGGACCTGGCCCGCGGCGGGGTGTCGAACCCGTTGCTGGCCAGCTTGTCCCGGGAGATCCGGGAGACCCAGCTACGCCTGGCACGTCACGTCACCCGCGACATCCACCACGCCGGCACGCTCACCGAACCGACCACGCTGCTGGCCCGGCTGCAACAGACGATCCGGGCCGACGTCGCGGCAACCGACGTGACGCCGGGGCCGATGGACGACTCGGTCGGCGTGCACTCGTGTCACGGCCCGGGACGGCAGGTCGAGGTGATCCGCGACGTCCTGGCCCGGATGTTCACCGACGACCCGACGCTGATGCCCCGCGACGTCATCGTCATGTGCCCGGACATCGAGGCGTTCGCGCCGCTCATCCGTGCGGCGTTCGACTCCCGCAGGCCGGACGGACAGGGGCCGGACGTCGACGGCCACCCCGCGCATCGTCTGCGGGTCCGTCTCGCCGACCGGTCGATGAGTGCGACGAACACCGTCCTCGAGTCGGTCGTGGTCGTCGTGGACCTCGCCGGAGCACGCGTCACCGCCAGCGACATCGCCGACCTGGCCGGCCGGACGCCGGTACGCACCCGTTTCGGCTTCACCGACGACGACCTCGAGCTCATCGGCCGCTGGATGGCCGAGGCGGGGGTCCGCTGGGGCCTGGGAGCGGCCCAGCGAACAGCGTTCGGACTCAAGGGGTTCGAGCAGAACACGATGGAGACGGGACTCGATCGGATGGTCCTCGGTGTCGTCGCGCACGAAGCGGGTCTGCAGTGGGTGCACCGCGCGCTGCCGCTCGACGGCATCGACAGCGCCGACATCGATCTGGTCGGTCGGTTCGCGGAGTTCGTGGACCGGCTCGACGCATGTGTGGGTGCGCTCACCGGGGTGCGCTCGGCGCAGGACTGGACCGAGGCGATGGTGCGTGTGATCGACGACCTGCTCGACGTGGCGCCCGCCGACGCCTGGCAGCGGGCGCAGGCGGTGGACGAGATCACCCGCGCCACCGAACACTGCGGTGACGTCGTCCTGCGCCGCGCCGACGTCGTGGCTCTGCTCGACGACGTGGTCGCCGCCCGGCCGACGCGCGCGAACTTCCGGACCGGTGAACTGACCGTCTGCTCGATGGTCCCCATGCGTGCCGTACCGCACCGGGTGGTGGTGCTCATCGGTCTCGACGACGACGTCTACCCGCGGGTCTCCCGCGAGGACGGTGACGACGTCCTCGATCGCACCCCCTGTGTCGGTGAGCGTGATCCGCGCAGCGAGGACCGTCAGCTCCTCCTCGACACCATGATGTCGGCGCAGGAGAAGCTGGTGATCGCCTACACCGGTGCCGATCCGGTCACCGGGTTGCGCCGCCCGCCGTCGGTGCCGGTGAGCGAGCTGGTCGACGCCATCACCGCGCTCGTCTCACCCCTTCATGCCGACCGCGTGGTCCGCAGGCACCCGCTACACGCGTTCGATCCCGCGAACTTCGACGCCGCGTCGCCGTTCGGGTTCGACCGCGCCGCCCTCGCCGGGGCGCGCGCGCTCATCGCGCCACCGACCCACGCCATCGAGTTCGATCGCACCCCGTTGCCCCCGGTCACCTCGACCTCCGGCACGGCTCCCGCGGTCGACGTCGCCGACCTGATCGCGTTCTTCGAACACCCCGTCCGCGGCTTCTGCAGGCAACGACTCGGGTTCGCCGTCCCCGACACCGCAGAGGTGCTCGACGACGAACTCGATCCCGGTCTCGATCCGTTGGACCGCTGGGGGATAGGCGACCGGCTACTGCGTCATCGACTGCAGGGCGACACGATCGACGCCCTCCGGGGGGCCGAGCTCCGCCGCGGGACACTGCCGCCGTTCGAACTGGGTCGCCGTGCACTCGAACCGGTCCTCGACGACGTGGAACGGCTCTGGGATGCGGCCGCGGCCATCGTCGCCACCGAACGGACCTCGGTGGACATCGACGTCGACCTCGGCGAGGGCCGTCGACTGACCGGCACGGTGGACGGGGTCCACGGTGACGTCGTGTTCCGGGCGCACTACTCCAAGCTCGCCCCCAAACACCGACTGTCCACGTGGATCGCGCTGCTCGCAGCCGCGGCCACCCGTGCCGACGGGACCATGACCGGTCTCACGATCGGCCGATTCGGCAAGGGGACGCGACTCGCCCGCGCGCAACTGGTCCTGCTCGACGCGCCGGTGCAGATCCTGGCCGACCTGGTGCGGTTACGCGATGTCGGTCTCAGCCACCCGCTGGCCCTGCCCGCTGCGGCCGGCGCCGAGTACGCCGTGCGGCGTCACGGCGGGGACCCGGTGCCGGAGGCGTTGGACGCCGCCCGGTCCGCGTTCGAGGCCACGTTCGGCGAACACGCCGACCGTTACCTGAACCTGGTCTTCCCGTCCGGGTTCGCGGGTATCGCGACCGATCCGGGCGCGGTCGAGGAGTTCGTCGCGTCTGCGGAGTCGATCTGGCACCCGATGTTCGACGCCGAGCAGGTGGTGGTCCGATGACGCCGGCCCGATCGCACGTCGCGCGCACCACGTTCGACCTCCTCGCGCCGATGCCCACCGGCACGACGGTGCTCGAGGCCAGCGCGGGGACCGGCAAGACCCACGCCATCGTCGGACTGGCGGCCCGCCACATCGCCGAGGGCGTCGACGTCGGCGCACTGCTGCTGGTGACCTTCAGCCGGATGGCCACCGCCGAGTTGCGGGAGCGCACGCGCGAGCGGTTGACGACGCTGGCCGCAGGTCTGGCCGATCCGGCCGGCGCACGGTCGGACTCGTTGGTCACCGCGCTCGCCGATGCCCCCGCCGACGAGGTGGCACTGCGTCGCGAACGGATCAGCGCCGCGCTGTCGGACTTCGACGCGGCGACGGTCAGCACCACCCACACGTTCTGCTCCCGGATGCTCGACGCACTCGGCATCGCCGGGGAGAGCGAACACGGCCTCACCCTGGTCGAAGAGGTGGACGACCTGGTCACCGAGGTCGCCGGAGACGTGTTCCTCAAGTGGTACAGCGGCCTCGACGACCCGCCGTTCGACTTCCGCGACGCGGTCGCCATCGCCCGCGACGGCGTCCGACAGTCCCACGCCACCCTCGTGCCGAGGGACGCCCCGGAGGGCACCCCGGCCCGCGCCCGGACCGATTTCGTGACCGCGGTGCGCCGAGAGGTGCTGCGCCGCAAACGGATGATGCGGATCCGCGACTACGACGAGCTGCAGTCGCTGCTCCGTGACGTGATCACCGACCCGGTGCACGGTGAGGCGGCCTGCGCGCGGATCCGTGACTTCTTCTCCGTGGTCCTGGTCGATGAGTTCCAGGACACCGACCCGATCCAGTGGGAGATCCTGCGCCGATGCTTCCACGGCCATTCCGACCTGATCCTGGTCGGTGATCCGAAGCAGTCGATCTATGCGTTCCGCGGCGCGGAGGTCCTGAGCTATCTCGACGCCGCGACGAGTGCTGACAACCACCAGGCACTCGGCACCAACTGGCGCAGCGACGCCGGACTGGTGACCGCGCTGCACCACCTCTACGGGGGCGCGGCACTGGGACATCCCGACATCGTCGTCCGGCCGGTCGATGCGACCCACACCGCGTCGCGGCTGTCCGGCCGACCTCCGCTGCGGCTGCGCCACCTCGGTCGCATCGGGCTCGGGCCGTTAGGGGACAACGGGTTCCCGCCGCTGTCCGCCGTACGATCGGCGGTCGTCGACGACGTCGCCCGAGACGTCGCGGAACTGCTCGCCGACGCGCCCGAACTGACCGACCCGGACGGGACCACCCGGCCGGTCCGCCCGTCCGACGTGGTGATCCTGTTGCGGACGCGCTCGACCATCGGGCCGGTGCAGCGGGCGTTGCGAGAAGCCGGGGTGGCCTCGGTGGTCGGCGCCGGATCGAGTGTCTTCGCGACCGCGAGCGCCCGCGACTGGTTCCACGTCCTGCGGGCACTCGAGCAGCCCAACCGATCCGATCGTGTGACACTCGCCGCGCTGACGCCGCTCATCGGCCGGACGGCAGGCGAGATCGACGCCGCCGGTGGCGACGCGCTCGCCGACGCCGGGGATCTGCTGATCGAGTTGTCGCAGACGTTGGCGCAGTCGGGATTCGCCGCGATGTACGAGCGACTCGCGATCCGGACCGGGATGGAGTCGCGCATCCTCTCCGGTGTCGACGGTGAGCGCGTGATGACCGACATCGCCCACCTCGCGTCGCTGTGCAATCGATACGTCGTCACCGAGTCACGGGGGATCGCGGGACTGTTGCGATGGTTCGTCGACCGCCTCGAGGACCCCCGCGTCGGCGATCAGGCCGAGCAGAGTCGACGTCTGGACCGCGATGCGCAGGCGGTGTCGATCATGACCGTGCACGGCAGCAAGGGCCTCGAGTTCCCGATCGTCTACGTGCCGTTCGGGTGGGACGCCGCCCGCAATCCCTACCCGCCGACGCTCGATCTGCACGACGAATCCGGCGACCGCATCCTCGACGTGGGCGGGTCCCGGTCGGCGGAGTTCGCCCGCAATCGGCGAACGGCCGAGGCCGAGGACGCAGGCGAGGAACTGCGACTGTTCTACGTGGCCGTGACCCGGGCCCGGTGTCAGGTCGTCCTGTGGTGGGCCGCCGGTTCGTCCGCGCGGTCGGCGCCCCTGCACCGACTCCTGTTCGCCCGGAGCACCACCAGCGCCGACACGAACGCGCCCGATCCCGGCCCGACTGCGCGTGTGCCCGCGGACGCCTCGATCGCATCCGAGCTCGCCGCGTGGGCGGGCCCGGCCGGCGGAGTCATCTCCGTCGAACCCGCGGTCGGCGGACCGGCGGCATCGTCGCCGGTGACCCCGGACACCGGTGGCGCGCCGATCACGTTGCGCGCAGCGGACTTCGACCGGGTCATCGACCACGGCTGGCGCCGGACATCGTATTCGGCCCTGGTCGCCGATCACCACGTCGCGGTCGGTGCCGCTGTCGACGTCGACGCCGCCGCGGCGCTGACCGACGAGCCCGACGACGCGGTGGTGACCGATACGTCCGCGGCCGGGGGCGCGCCGTCGCTGATGAACGGGCTCCCGGCCGGTGCGACGTTCGGTTTGCTCGTCCACTCGGTGCTCGAGAACGTCGACACCGACGCCGCCGACCTGCCGGCCGAGGTCCGCGATCGGTGTGCCCGCGCCGCACTCGCATCGGGCCTGCAGGTCGACGTCGACGTCCTCGCCCGCGCGATGAACGCGGTCCTGCAGACCCCGCTCGGACGCGCCTCCGGGATACCCGACCTCGCCGGGGTCGCGATGGCCGACCGACTGGCCGAGATGGACTTCGAGTTCCCGCTCGCGTCGGCGACCCGCGGTTCGACCCTGGCCGCGATCGCCGACCTGATGGACGACCACCTGCCGGCCGACGACCCGTTACGCGAGTACCCGGCTCGTCTGCGTCTCATCCCGGGGGCAGCGCTCGACGGGTTCCTCACGGGCAGCATCGACGGCGTCCTGCGAACCGCCGACGAGCGGTTCGTGATCGTCGACTACAAGACCAACCGACTCGGGTTCGGGGATCTGACCGTCGAGGACTACGACGAGGCAGCCATGGCCGCGGAGATGATGCGGTCGCATTACCCGTTGCAGGCGATGCTGTATTCGGTTGCCCTGCATCGCTACCTGCGGTGGCGACTGCCCGGGTACCGACCCGACCGTCACCTCGGGCGCGTGCTCTACCTGTTCGTCCGCGCCATGGTCGGTCCCGACACCCCGCCCGATCGTGGGGTGTTCGGCTGGGATGTGCCGCCGGCGCTCGTGGTGGCGTTGTCGGAACTGCTGGGCGGGCAGACGACGGGAAGCCGACCATGAACGCCGGGCACCGGCTCGCGTTGCGCGCCGAGGGGGTGCTGGCCGACTTCAACCGTGCGGGGGTTCTCGGACCGGCCGACGTCCACGTCGCCCGCCGGCTGGTGACGATCCGCCGGGCCGAGGTCGACCCCGACGTCGTGCTCGCCGTGGCCCTCACCGTCCGGGCCGTCCGCGCCGGGTCGGTCTGTATCGACCTGGCGAGGCTGCGCGACATCCCGCCCGACTCCGACACCGGTACCGACCCCGCCGAGCTGGCGTGGCCGGACCCGCTCACCCTGCCCGACAAGGTCCGGGCCAGTGCCCTGGCGACAACGTCGGCGGAGTCGCCGTTACAGCCCCTGCGGGTGGTGACGACCGATGACGGGGCGTCGCTGCTCTATCTGGACCGCTACTTCCGCGAGGAACAACGCGTTCGGGCGATCCTCACCGAACGCGCGGCCTCCGAACCCGCGGCCGAGATCGCCCGCGTGGCCGCCGAGCTCGGTGCGCTGTTCCCGTCGGACCCGGACTCACCCGGGCCCGACCGGCAACGCATGGCGGCGGCGGTCGCGGCGACCCGGTGGACCACCGTGCTGGCCGGCGGACCGGGAACCGGGAAGACCCACACCGCCGCCCGGATCATCGCCCTGCTGTACGCGCTGCACGGATCCGGGCTCCGGGTCGGTCTGTGCGCGCCCACCGGACGCGCCGCGGCGTCGCTCCAGGACGCCGTGACCGCCCAGTCCGCGCAGATTGCGCTGCCCGAGGTGGAGGCCGTGACCATCCACCGCCTGCTCGGCCCACTTCCCGGTGGCGGCAACCGATTCCGGCACCACGCATCGAACCGCCTACCGCACGACGTGATCATCGTCGACGAGGCGTCGATGGTGTCGCTGACGCTGATGTACCACCTGCTCGAGGCGCTGCGCCCGACCACGCGGTTGGTCATGATCGGCGACCCGGATCAGCTGGCGTCGGTCGACGCCGGCGCCGTGTTGGCCGACCTCGTGCACCGGTCGCACACCACCGAACTCGCCGGCCCGCTCGCCGATCTCATCACCACCGACTCGACGCCGAACGCCCCGGATGGGGATGCAGATCTCGATGCGACAGTGGCCGCAGCGGAGCGGTCGGAGATGGCCGACGGTGTCGTCCGACTCCGCCGCCGACGTCGGTTCGGCATCCGGATCGGCCGGCTCGCCGATGCAGTTCGGGCCGGCGACGCCGACGAGGCGCTGTCGATACTCGACGCCGGCGAATCCGACTTGACCCTCGAACCGGCCGAGGAGGCACACATCGCCCGCGGCGAGGTCGCAGCGTGGGTGCAGAGCATGGTGTCGGCGGCCGAACGCGGCGATGCCGGGGCCGCCCTGGCCGCGCTCGGCGAGCACCGTGTCCTGTGTGCTCATCGCGAGGGGCCGGCGGGTGTACGTCAATGGGCACAGCGGGTGACCGCATGGGGGACCGTCGGTGCCGCGACGTTCGTCGATCTCGACCGTCCCTGGTATCCGGGGCGCCCGCTGCTGCTCACCGAGACCGACCACCGTGCGCGACTGTTCAACGGCGACACCGGGATCGTCGTCGCCGACGACGATCGCCTGATGGCGGCGTTCGGCCGTGGCAGCGATCAACGCCTGGTGCACCCGGGTCGCCTGCGCGGCGTGTCCTCGGCGCACGCGATGACGATCCACCGCAGTCAGGGCAGCCAGTACCGCGCCGTGGCCGTGGTGATCCCACCCGCGGACTCGGCGTTGCTGAGTCGTGAACTGCTCTACACCGCGATCACCCGGGCCACCGACTCCGTGCGTCTGATCGGAACCGCGGAAGGTCTGCGCGCCGGTATCGAACGAAAGGTCCTCCGCGCGAGCGGTTTGCGATCATCGATCATCGACGTGTGAGCGCTGGGCTCACACGAGGTCGGCGCCGCCCACGACGAGATCACGCCGGAGATACCACTCGGTGCCCAGCAGTGCGTTGCGCCGCGCGACATCGAGTTCGGCGAGCTCGACCAGGGCCGGGCTGCGATCCATCTCCGACCGGTGTGCGCCGATGGCCGACCACTTCTGTTCCACCCACGCCGACACGTCGAGTTCGAGGTCGATGGCGGCATCCGGCGTGCCCGGGGGCACCGCGCCCTCCGGCGGCGGTCCGGTGGTGACCTGGTGTCGGATCCGGTGCATCACACGGGTCGGCACGGTCGACAGATACAGCGACCGGGTCTGCCAGGCGGGGCCCGCGTCGGGGTAGAGGGGCGCACACGCTGCGGCCTCGACCGCAGCGAGAGCGAGGCGGTGAGCCTGGATGTGGTCGGGATGACCGTAGATGCCGTAGGCGTCGTAGGTGACGACGATGTCGGGCCGCAGACGCCGGATGTGTTCGACGATCTGACGTACGGCGTCGTCGAACCGGCACTCGCACAGTGCCGCCGACTGCGGCGCGGACTCGGGGAACCCACCGTCGGCGTATCCGAGTGCGATGGGTGCGTCGACCCCCAGTATGCGCAGCGCGCTCGTGAGTTCGGTGTGTCGAGGTGTGCCCGATGCCCAGGTGCACGTGAGAACCGACGTCGTCGATCCCGCCTCGACGATCCGTGCGATGGTGCCGCCGGTCCACAGCGACTCGTCGTCGGGGTGCGCGTGGACGAACAGAACGCTCGGAGCCCCCACGACGCTCCCTCCCCGGTTGTCATCTCGTTCGTCGCGACACCGAGACGTTCGATGGTGGCGTGATCACCTCAGACTAGTGCCCTGTCGTCGGCGCCCCGGCAGGGTCAGTGCTTGAAGTGGTTGCGGTGGGGCAGCTCGCCGGAGGTGTGCACCCGGCGCAGTCCGTCGATGGCGGTGGTGATGTTCTCGCACAGGACACGTGCCATGTCGGCGGAGAAGCCTTCGCGCACGACGATGCGCAGCACCGCGACGTCGGTGGCGTCGGCGGGCATCGTGTACGCCGGGACCTGCCATCCGAACGCGGCCAGGGCGCGGGAGAGGTCGAACACCGAGAAACCCGGGTCGCCTGCGGTGGCGAACGTCACCACCGGGATCGCCGAGCCGTCGGAGATGATCTCGAACTCCGACATCTCGCCGAGCTGCTGCGCGAGCCACTGCGCGGTCTCCGACAGACAGATCATGATCGACCGATACCCCTCGAATCCGAGTCGCAGGAAGTTGTAGTACTGACCGATCACCTGATTGCCGGGACGCGAGAAGTTGAGCGTGAAGGTCGGCATGTCGCCGCCCAGGTAGTTGACGTGGAACACCAGGTCCTCGGGGAGGAACTCCTTGTCGCGCCACACCGCGAACCCGATGCCGGGGTAGGTGAGTCCGTATTTGTGACCGCTGGCGTTGATCGACACGACCCGCGGCAGGCGGAAATCCCACTCCAGGTCGGGATCGGTGAACGGGACGACGAACCCGCCGCTGGCCGCGTCGACATGGACCGGCACGTCGACACCGCCGCCTGCTGCGACCTCGTCGAGCGCGGCCACGATCTCGGCGACGGGCTCGAGCTCACCGGTGAAGGTGGTCCCCAGGATGGCCACCACACCGATGGTGTTCTCGTCGACGGCCGCGGTGACCTGCTCGGGGGTGATGACGTAGCGACCCGGTTCGACCGGGAGATAGACGGCGTCGACGTCGAAGTAACGACAGAACTTCTCCCACACCACCTGCACGTTCGACCCGAGCACCAGGTTCGGTCGGTGCGTGTCCACGCCGGCGTCGCGACGCCGCTGACGCCACCGCCACTTCATGGCCAGCCCGGCCAGCATCACCGCCTCGCTGGAGCCGATCGTGCTGACGCCGATCGCACTGGACGGGTCGGTCGGGTCGAGGTCGGGCGCGTGGAAGAGGTCCGCGACCATGGACACACAGCGCGATTCGATCGCCGACGTCGCCGGGTACTCGTCCTTGTCGATCATGTTCTTGTCGAATGTCTCGGCCATCAGCTTCTCGGCCTGGGGGTCCATCCACGTGGTGACGAACGTGGCCAGGTTCAGGCGCGAGGCCCCGTCGAACATCATCTCGTCGTGGATGAACCGGTAGGCGGCGTCGGGATCCATCGACTCCGCGGGCATCCGCAACGCGGGGATCTTCTGCGTCGACAGTCGACCGGTGTAGGCGGGGGAGAGGTGCGTGTCGGTCGGCACGCTCCTGGGGCCGGACGCGGCGTCGTGGGACTCGGGCGATGGGGACACGGAGACTCCTCGGAAAGTGTGGCGAGCGCAGGCGCGGTGGGGAGGGACCCTTCCGGGATACACCAGCGCGGGCGGCGGGGTGGGCCGATCGTGGTCTCGGTAAGATCGTGTGCCGACTCGATCACGACACAGGAGAAGAGATCACAGTGAGCGCACCTGTCGAAGAACGTGAATTCCAGGCCGAGACCCGCCAATTGCTCGACCTCATGGTTCATTCCGTCTATTCGAACAAGGACAGCTTCCTGCGCGAGTTGGTGTCGAATGCGTCCGACGCTCTCGACAAACTGCGCCTCGAGGCATTCCAGAACAAGGACCTCGACGTCGACACGTCGGATCTGCACATCACGATCGAGCGGGACCCGCAGGCGCGCATCCTGACCATCCGTGACAACGGCATCGGCATGTCGCGCGACGACGTCGTCGGACTGATCGGCACGCTCGCCCGATCGGGCACCGCCGAGCTGCGCAAGAAACTCGCCGAGGCCAAGGACTCCGCGGCGTCGCAGGACCTCATCGGACAGTTCGGCATCGGCTTCTACTCGACGTTCATGGTCGCCGACTCCGTCACCCTGCTCACCCGTAAGGCAGGGGAGAGCGAGGGCACCAAGTGGGAGTCCAGCGGTGCGGGTACCTACACCATCGAGACCGTGCCGGATGCGCCGCAGGGGACCTCGGTCACGCTGGCGCTCAAGCCGGCCGACACCGACGACGCCCTGCACGACTACGCCGACGACTCGAAGCTCCGTGAGCTGATCAAGCGTTACTCGGACTTCATCGCCTGGCCGATCCGCATGGACGTCGAGCGCACCGAGACCGTCGAGGCCGAGGATGTCGCCGAGGGCGAGGACAAGCCCGAACCGACCACGCGCACCGTCGTCGAGACCCAGCAGCTGAACTCCATGAAGGCGCTGTGGTCGAAGTCGAAGGACGAGGTCGAACCCGAGGAGTACAAGGAGTTCTACCGTCACGTCAGCCACGCATGGGACGACCCGCTCGAGACCATCGCGCTCAAGGCCGAGGGCACGTTCGAGTATCAGGCACTGCTGTTCATCCCGACCCAGGCGCCCTTCGACCTCTTCATGCGCGAGCGCAACGGCGGCATCTCGCTGTACGTCAAGCGCGTGTTCATCATGGACGACTGCGAGGAGCTGATCCCGGAGTACCTGCGGTTCGTCAAGGGTGTCGTGGACGCGGCGGATCTCTCCCTCAACGTCTCCCGCGAGATCCTGCAGCAGGACCGACAGATCCGCGCGATCCGACGTCGACTGACCAAGAAGGTGCTCTCGACGATCAAGGACATCCAGACCTCGCGTCCGGAGGACTACACCACGCTGTGGAGCCAGTTCGGTCGGGCCATCAAGGAAGGCCTAATCAACGACCAGGACAACAAGGATGCCCTGTTGGCGATCTCGTCCTTCGAGTCGACCCACGACGCCGAATCGATGACCACTCTCGCCGATTACGTCGGCCGGATGAAGGTCGGACAGGACGAGATCTACTACCTCACCGGCGAATCCCGTCAGGCCATGGAGAACTCGCCGCACATCGAGGCGTTCCGGGCCAAGGGCATCGAGGTGCTGCTGCTCGGCGACCCGGTCGACGAGATGTGGGTCGGGTCGGTCCCCGAGTTCGACGGCAAGGCCCTGCGGTCGATCGCCAAGGGCGAGGTCGACCTCGACGACGACGCGGGCAAGTCCGACGACGAGAAGAAGGAGGCGGCCACCGAGCGCGAGGAGCGCGACAAGAAGTTCGCCGACCTCACCGGCTGGCTGACCGAGGCGCTGTCCGAGCACATCAAGGAGACCCGCCTGTCGACCCGCCTCACCGATTCACCGGCCTGCCTGGTCGGGGACACGTTCAGCTTCTCGCCGCAGATGGAGAAGCTCTACCGCGCGTCGGGTCAGATGCTGCCGCCGACCAAGCGGATCCTCGAACTGAACCCGGACCATCCGCTGATCGTCGCGCTGCGATCTGCCCACGACGCCAAGGCCGACGATCCGTCACTGGCCGACACCGCCGAGCTGCTCTACGGGATGGCCGTCATCGCCGAGGGTGGGGAGCTGTCCGATTCGGCGCGGTTCAGCCGGTTGCTCGCAGATCGGTTGGCCGCCACCATCTGACGTGCGGGCGCGTCGGGTCGGTCACCTACTGCTAATTTGACTGTCGTTTGAATGCTCGACAGCAAAGGAGCTGTGGTGACCTACCCGATCATCGGTGCGCCCGACGCCGCGAACACCGCCTGGGTGATGGCAAGTGCGGCTCTCGTCCTGGTGATGACGCCTGCGCTGGCCTTCTTCTACGGTGGCATGGTGCGCGCGAAGAGCGTCCTGAACATGATGATGATGTGCTTTGCGGCCATCGGCGTCGTGTGGGTCCTGTGGCTGGTGTTCGGGTATTCGTTGGCATTCGGCGACGACATCGGCGGAGTGATCGGCGACCCCACCCAGTTCGCCGGTCTGAAGCATCTCTTCGGGGGCGATTACGCGCCGGGTGAGCCGGCGTCGGCCGCCATCCCACTGGTCGGCACCATCCCGGCGATGGTCTTCGTGATGTTCCAGGCCGGCTTCGCGATGGTGACGGTGGCGCTGATCGCCGGTGCCGTGGCCGACCGGATGAAGTTCACCGCGTGGTTGCTCTTCGCCGCGCTGTGGGCGACGTTGGTGTACTTCCCGGTCGCGCACTGGGTCTTCGCCCTCGACGGTCTCGCCGCCGAGAAGGGCGGATGGATCGTCAACCATCTGGGGGCGATCGACTTCGCCGGTGGCACCGCGGTCGAGATCAACTCGGGTGCATCTGCTCTCGTGCTCGCGCTGGTCGTCGGGACCCGACGTGGGTGGCCCCGCGATCCGATGCGTCCGCACAATCTGCCCGCGGTCATGCTCGGTGCCGGACTGCTCTGGCTGGGCTGGTTCGGGTTCAACGCCGGTTCGGCGTTGGCCGCCGACGGCACCGCCGCCCTGGCCCTGGCCAACACCCTCGGTGCCGGCGCGGTGTCGATGATGAGCTGGCTGCTCGTCGAACGCATCCGACAGGGCAAGCCGACCTCGTTCGGCGCGGCATCCGGTGTGGTCGCCGGACTCGTCGCGATCACCCCCGCCTGCGCATCGGTCACCCCGATCGGCGCACTGGCCATCGGCATCGTCGCCGGTGCGGTCAGCTCCCTGGCCATCGAGCTGAAATACAAGCTGGGATACGACGACTCGCTCGACGTCGTCGGTGTGCACCTCGTCGGTGGTGTCGTCGGCACCGTCATGATCGGGCTCGTCGCGAGCAGCGCGTCACCCGCGGGTGTCGACGGACTCTTCTACGGTGGCGGACTGGATCAGCTCTGGCGGCAGTTGGTGGCCGTCCTGGCCGTCGGCGGATACGCGATGGCCGTGACCGCGGTCATCGCGCTCGTGCTCAAGGCGACCATCGGTGTCCGCGCCCATCCGCAGGACGAGGCCGACGGCATCGACGACGCGGAGCATGCCGAGACCGCGTACGACATGGCGGCCTCGCGCGGCGGACGCGTCGACATCTAGTCCGACTGGTCCACACGGGTCGCCGGGATCGGCCGCGGCCGACGGCATCTCGCCCATCCGCACAGAACGCCATCGTCGACATGAACGAGAGATGGACAGGCGGTGCGTTCAAATCGTTTGGTGGGCTTCGCATTACGATTTGACCGGTTCTGAGATCGGAATCGGCCCGCGTTCACACCACGGGGTGGTCGTTGTCACCGAAACGCGAGGATCAGTTCACCGCGTGTTCTTCTCGCTGCTTCAGGCTTCTGCCGATCGAGAGAGTCAGCTCTCCACCAATGCGCTCGATCGACACCCATTGAAGTGAATGTGATCCGTGAGTGCGCTCCGGGTCCCGATTGTCCGAAAGAGGAACAATGAGCAAGAACTCCACCGCGTTGCGGCGGGCGGCATCGCTCGGAGCGATGACCATGGTCGGCGCTGCGGCAGTCGGTCTGGTCGCTCCGGGTGCAGCCAACGCCGACACCTTCGTCAAGCTCCCGAACGGGGCCATCCGCGGTGACGACGGCATCGTCCTCGCCCGTTCCAACGAGCGCGCCCAGCTCTCGCCGTCGCTGGCGGCCAACGGCGCGGGTCGGACCGCATGGGTGTCCGCGGACATCACGCTGTCCGCGCCGAACCTCAAGGCCAAGAAGGCCGGCCCGAACCGTGGTGCGCAGAGCGAGAGCAACTCCACCTCGGGCACGCTCGGCACGAACTCGACCGAGACCAACGGCGCTGCCGCCACGTTGTCCACCGGCTACATCGTCGGCTGCCAGGTCACCGTCGGCAACCTGACGCTGGGCGGCGGCGCGACGGTCAGCAACATCGGCGCCGCGTTGCCCACCGCGACGGTCAACGGTTCGTTCTCGCTGCCGCTCACCCCGGGTGCGGTGTCCTTCGTGATCGTCAACTCGAAGAACATCGAGAAGAAGGGGACGTACTACATCTCCTACGATCGCGCCCAGCTGCAGATCCAGGGATGCGGAGGCTACGCCCAGGCCCGCGCGTTCACGGTGGTCGAGACCACCGGCGAGAGCCAGCAGAAGGTCACCCTGTACGGCAAGCCGTTCTCCATCGGCTGATCCCCTCACACCCACGAACCACATCACCAGACAAGGGATTCGATGAACAACTCGCACAAAGCAACCCGCCGTGCCGCGGGGCTCGCCGGGACCAGCGCCGCGCTGGTCGCTGCCGCAGCACTACTGGCACAGGGCTCGGCGAACGCCGACGTCTTCGTGAAGCTGCCCAACCAGGTCCAGAACACCACCCTGCAGGACGGCACCAAGGTGTCGATCACCCGCACGGGTGAGACCGCGACCATCGCACCGTCGCTGGGCGGGACGCCGCTGCACCGCGCCGCACAGGTGTCCGCGCGGTACCAGGTGACCTCCAGCAAGAAGGCCAAGATCCGCATCCAGGCCGGGTACATCGTCGGCTGCCAGGTCAGCATCGCGTCCACCACCTCCGGTGGCAGCGGGACCACCACCGAGAACCTCGCGGGGACCAGCACCGCCACCGGCGGCGGCGCGAACCAGTCGCTCACGCTGGGGCCGGGCCAGGCGACCCAGTACTTCATCAACCAGGTGGAGAAGGCCGACGATTTCGGCAGCCAGCAGTACACCAACAACGTCGACTACGAGGGCTCCAAGCTCAAGCTCAGCTACACGGGCTCGCAGCTGCAGCTGACCGGCTGTGCCGGTTACGCCCAGGCGCGCTCGGTCGCGATCGTGCGCGTGCGCACGTCGAACGTCGACAAGCAGGTCACGTTCTACGGCAAGCCGTTCTCGATCGGTTGATCTGAACCCCTCTCACGAGACGAATGCCCCCGGCCTGGTGGTCGGGGGCATTCGTCGTTCCGCGATGGGTTACTCAGCGTGGCAACTGATCTGCAGGGATGATCTGCAACGAACTGGCCTCGCCGGGCGCGCTGCCGGTGACGGCGACGATGCCGGTCACCGGGTCCATCGCCACCGAGTTCGCCTGCTGCACCGTGGGGACGTCGCCCTTGATGCGCGGCTTGGCGGGATCGGTCATGTCCACCAGTCGGAGCGTGTTCGACGACCCCAGGGTGACCAGCAGCGTCTTGGTGCGCGCGTCATAACTGAGCCCGTACGGCTTGCCGGGAGCATCGATGCGGGCGACGTCGGTGACCTGCGGGGTGATCCGTTCGATCAGTACCGCGCCACCATCGGTGTCGGCGAACGCCACCAAGCCGTCACCGAGGGCGTGGGCGTGGGTCAGCCGGGTTCCGATCCGTTTGCTCGCGACCTCGGTCATGGTGGTGCCGTCATAGATGAACACACCGTTGCCCTGGACGTCGGCCATGGCGGCGTAGCGCCCGACCGCGGCGACACCGCCAGGCTGCGGTGGACCGGCGGGCAACGACTTGACGAGCTTGCCGTCACGGATGAACAACGCGCCGCCGCCGTGTTCGTTGGTGCCGACGAGAGTCCCGTCCGAGGTACGCACCGCGTCGTGCGGCAGGTCGCCGACACCGGTCGCGATCGGCCCGAAGGTCCCGTCGAACGACAGTTCGGTGATGGTGTTCGAGGTCTCGAGCGGGAGGATCACCGGGCCGTCGGGGCCGGCGAGCTCGAGATGCCTGGGTGCGCCGGCGGTCGGGATGCTGCGGACCACCGATCCGGTACGCACGTTGACCAGGGTTATGGCGTCGGGCCGCCGCACACCGACCGCGGCGATGCCGGAGGTGCCGATGACGACGCCCTCGGGCTCGTTGCCGACCTCGATGACCCTGCCCGCAGGAGTCACCGTCGGTGCCGGCGCCACGGCGGGTTCCGCCGCGACCGGGGTGGCCGACGATGACGATGCGGGGGCGTCACCGCCTTCCGAATCCGTGCCACAACCCGCGACCAACACGACCGACAGAGCCACCGCAGTGGTGGCGACCAGAGACCTCATGACTCCAGTGTGCCTGCACCGGCGTTCACCCGAGCGTCACTTCTCCCATCCACGCGCCCGCGTAGGGTCGGTGAGGGCAGATGCACACATGTTTATGCGACCTCGCCGGTCGCGGAAGAGGAGCAATTCGTGACGATCAAAGCAACCGACTACAACCATGTTCGGTTGACCGTCCGGGACATCGCCACCTCCCGTAAGTTCTACGACGACGTCTTCGGATTCGACGTCGCGTTCGAGGCGCCGCCCGCCGACGCCGACGACGCCACCAAGGAAGCCCTCTCGTTCCTGTTCGGTGGTGTCATCTACCAGTTCGGTGGCGGCCTCCTCGGACTGCGCCCGGTCGCCCCGGGAGACGACTCGTTCACCGAGGACCGGTGCGGTCTCGATCACCTGAGCTTCTCGGTCGCCGGTCTGTCGGATCTGCACGATGCGGCCGCGACCCTGGACAAGCTCGGCGTCGCCCACGAGGGCGTCAAGGATCTCGGCGACGCGGGCATCGCCATCCTCGAGTTCCGCGATCCCGACAACATCGCTCTGGAGATCTCCGGCCCCAACAGCTGAGCATGACCGCCGACGCGCGCGTCCGGACGGTCTCGGCGGCACTCGCCGAGATCGTCGGTCCGCGCGACGTGCTCCACACCGAGCACGTCGGATCCGATTACGGCCACGACGAGGCACTGCACATCGAGCCGGTCACGCCGATGTACGTCGTCCGGCCGTCGACGCCGGAGCAGGTGGCGGCCGTGCTCCGGTACGCGGGCGAGCACGCGATCCCGGTCACCGCACGTGGCTCCGGCACCGGATTGTCCGGCGCGGCACGTCCGCTCGCCGACGGCATGGTCATCTCGTTCGAGAACATGTCCGAGATCCTCGAGGTCGATGTCGACAACCAGGTCGCCGTGGTCCAGCCCGGCGTCGGACTCGCAGCCCTGGACGAGGCCGCCGGGCGGGTGGGTCTCATGTACTCGGTGTACCCGGGTGAGCTCAGCGCCAGCATCGGCGGGACGGTCGGCACCAACGCCGGCGGCATGCGGGCGGTGAAGTACGGCGTCACCCGCCACAACGTGCTCGGCCTGCAGGCCGCACTCGTGACCGGTGCGCTGATCCGGACCGGCGGCGCCATCGCCAAGGTGTCCACCGGCTACGACCTGACCCAGCTCATCATCGGCTCGGAGGGGACCCTGGCGCTCGCCACCGAGGTGACGGTGAAATTGCATCCGAGACTGGCGTATTCGGCCACCGTGCTCGCTCCGTTCGCCACGGTCGACGAGGTCGTCGGGATCGTGCCTGCGGTCATCGCGACCGGGTGCGCGCCGGTCATCCTCGAGTACATCGACGCGATGACAATGGCGTCGATCACCTACTCGCAGGACCTCTCGCTCGGGATCCCCGACGCGCTCCGGGACACCGCGCAGGCGTATCTGGTCGTGTCGCTGGAGAACCGCGACCGCGACCGTCTCGACGGCGACATCGAACTACTGGGGGCGCTGGTGGCGCAGCGCGGCGCGCTCGACACGTTCGTGCTCGACGGTGGATCGGCCCGTGCGTTGATCGGCGCGCGTGAGAAGGCATTCTGGACCGCCAAGGCCGCCGGCGCCGACGACATCATCGACCTGGTGGTGCCCCGCACCGCGATGCCCGCATTCCTCGCACGGTCGCGTGAACTCGCCACGACCGCAGGTGGGGCGGCGATCGGCTGCGGTCACGCCGGGGACGGCAACGTCCACCTCGCGATCTTCTGCCCCGACACCGACGCCCGCCGTGGACTGCTCCACGACATCTTCGCGCTGGGGATGAGCATGGGTGGCGCCATCTCCGGCGAACACGGTGTGGGACGCGCCAAGTCGGCACACTTCGCCGAGTTGACCGATCCGGCGGTGATCGCGGTGATGCGCGAGATCAAACGAGGATTCGACCCGTCCGGGATACTCAATCCCGGCGTTCTGTTCGGTGAAGGGGAACCAGCATGACCAACGGCGCCAACGCGGTGATCAGCTCGCTCGTCGATTCCGGTGTGCAGGTGTGCTTCGGCAACCCCGGAACCTCGGAGATGCACTTCGTCGCCGCGCTCGACTCCGTGCCGCAGATGCGCGCGGTCCTCTGCCTGTTCGAGGGGGTCGTCACCGGGGCGGCGGACGGCTACGCCCGGGTGACCGGCCGACCGGCCGCCACGCTGCTGCATCTGGGACCGGGTATGGCCAACGGCCTGGCAAACCTGCACAACGCGCGCCGCGCACACACCCCGATCGTCAACATCGTCGGCGACCACGCGACCTACCACCACCGCTACGACGCACCGTTGGAATCCGACATCGCCACGCTCGGATCGTGGCTGCAGGGGTGGACGCGGACGGCGACCTCGACCGAGACGGTCGGGCAGGATGTCGCCGACGCGGTGGCCGCGTCGACGGACGGCGCCGGGCAGATCGCCACCGTCATCCTCCCCGCGGACATCTCCTGGACCGCCGGTGGAACCGTCGGGACCGCCGTGGCACCGGTGCCGCGTGCCGTCCCCGACGAGCAGGTGATCGCCGGGATCGCCGAGGCCCTGACCTCGGGTGCGAAGACAGTGATCCTCATCGGCGCCGAGGCCACACGGATCGACGGACTCCTCGCGGTCAGCCGGATCGCGAACGCCACCGGGGCAACGGTTCTCGTCGAGACGTTCCCCGCCGCGCTCGACCGGGGTGCCGGTGTCCCGAGCTTCGACCGGCTCGGCTACCTGGCCGAAGCGGCCCAGGCGCAACTCGACGGGATCGAACACCTCGTCCTCATCGGGGCCCGCTCGCCGGTGTCGTTTTTCGCCTACCCGGACAAGGCAAGTGACCTGGTGCCCGACGGCGCCACGGTGCACACCCTCGTCGACATCCGCGACGACGTCCTCGGTGCGGTGACCGCGCTGGCCGACCGCGTGGCGGCCGAGCACACCGCGACGGTGCAGGATCGGGTCGAGGTCGACCTGCCGAGCGGCGATCTGACGTTGGCGAACTGGGTCCAGGTCGTCGGCTCCGTCCTCCCGGAGGGCGCCATCATCTCCGACGAGGCGAACACGTCGGGTCTGATGTTGCCCGCCGCGACCGCCGGTGCGCCACGACACCAGGTGCTCACGTTGACCGGGGGTGCCATCGGACAGGGACTACCCGTCGCCGTCGGTGCCGCGATCGCCGCCCCGGACCGTCCCGTGCTCGCGCTGCAGTCCGACGGCAGTGCGCTCTACACGATCTCGTCGCTGTGGACGATGGCGCGGGAGAACCTGAACGTGACCACCGTGCTGCTCAACAACAGCGCCTACGCCATCCTGCGGATGGAACTGCAACGCGTCGGCGCGCAGAGCGGTGGCGAGAAGGCGAACTCGCTGCTCGACCTGTCCCACCCGGACATGGACTTCGTCGCCATGTCCACCGGGTTCGGCGTCCCGGCCGTGCGGGTCACAACAGCCGAGGACCTCGCGACCGAACTGAATCGCGCCTTCGCAGAGGAGGGACCTCACCTCATCGAGGCCATCATCCCACCCCTGCTCTAGCGGTGTGCCTCAGACGAAGGCGCTGAACCCGGTGACGCCGCGGCCCACGATCAGGTTGTTCATCTGCGAGGTGCCCTCATAGGAGTAGAGCGCCTCGGCGTCGACGAAGTACCGGATGACGTCGTAGTCGAGCAGGATCCCGTTGCCGCCCATGATCTCTCGGGCCCAGCCGACCACCTCGCGCAACCGCGTCGTGCAGTAGGTCTTGCACAGTGCTGCGTGTTCGTCGCGATAGACACCCTGATCCTGCAGCTGTGACACCTGCATTGCCAGCCCCAGACAGGCGGTGACGTTGCCCGCCATGCGGGCGATGAGGTCGGAGATGAGTTGGAACGAGGCGATGGGCTTGCCGAACTGCTCGCGCTCCTGCGCGTAGGCCACCGCCTTCTCGTAGGCGCCGATCATCACGCCGACGGCGCTCCACGCCACCCCGCCGCGGGTGAGGCGCAGGACCTTGCCGGTGTCGGCGAAGGAGTTGGCGTTCTCGAGCTTGTTGGCCCCGGGGACTCGGCAGTCCTCGAAGTAGAGATCGGCGTTCTCGACGGCGCGCAAGGAGTACTTGCGTTCGATCTTCTCCGCGCGGAACCCCTCGAAGTCCTTCTCCACGACGAAACCCTTGACCTCGCCGTCTTCCTCGTCCTTGGCGTAGACGATGACGAGGTCGGCGAAGGTGGCGTTGCCGATCCATCGCTTGCTGCCGTTGAGGATCCAGTCGTCGCCGTCGCGACGCGCGGTGGTCGACAGCCCGCCGGCGACGTCGGAACCGCCGTCGGGTTCGGAGAGCCCGAAGGCGCCGACGAGTTCCATTCGGCGCATCGCCGGGAGCCAGCGGTCACGCTGCTCGGCGGAACCGAGGATCGAGATGCTGCTCATCGCCAGACCACTGTGGACGCCGAACATCGTCCCGGTGGACGGGTCGACCCGCGCGAACTCCAGCCCGAGCCACCCGGTGAGCACCTTGCGGTGCGGTTTGCGTCCGTCGAACTCGTATCCGAGTCCGACGATGTCCAGCTCGGCCAGCCGCGGCAGCAGGTGCCGCGGCGACTCGCCCTTCTCCCAGAACTCGTTCGCCCGCGGGGCGACCTCCTCGGCGAGGAAACGTCGTACCCGGAGGATGATCTCGCTCTCCTCGTCGGTCAGCGCGGCCTGGTATCCGAACAGGTCGGAGGCCAGATAGCTGGGGGACAGCGGTTCCATCGGTTCATGCGAGCTCATCGGTGAGTCCTCTCCGCGGGCGGGCGGGCCGCATTCGCGATGTCTGCACGTGTCTACGACTCCATTGACGATCGTAATGGGGCGGCTGAGTCGGGCCGGGTGGACTGCGTGGTTACATCGATCGTGCGTCGGTCGTCAGACCGGGCGTCTGACACCGAGGAGCTGGTTGTGGCCGTTGACCGTTTGTTGCCCACCGACGAGGCCCGCGAGCTGATCCAGCTGACCCGTGACATCGCAGCCAAGACGCTCGGCCCGATCGTCGACGGCCACGAGAAGCGGGAACAGTATCCCGACGGGGTCTTCGCAACGCTCGGCGAGGCGGGTCTGCTGAGCCTGCCGTATCCCGAGGAGTGGGGCGGCGGTGGCCAGCCCTACGAGGTCTACCTCCAGGTGCTCGAGGAACTCGCCTCGGCGTGGGCGGCCGTGGCGGTCGCGGCGAGTGTGCACGGCCTGGCCTGCTACCCGGTGAGCGCCTTCGGTACCGAGGAGCAGAAGGCACGTTGGCTGCCCGACATGCTCGGCGGCGCCACCATCGGCGCCTACAGCCTGTCCGAACCGCAGGCCGGCTCCGATGCCGCGGCACTGACGTGTCGGGCCGTCGCCGCGGGGGATCACTACGTCATCGACGGCGCCAAGGCGTGGATCACCCACGGTGGGGTCGCCGACTTCTACAACCTCTTCGCCCGCACCGGGGAGGGGTCGAAGGGAATCTCCTGTTTCCTCGTCGACAAGAGCACTCCGAACCTGACGTTCGGCAAGCCCGAGGAGAAGATGGGCCTGCACGCGATACCCACCACCTCAGCGCACTACGACGGTGCGCACGTCGAAGCCGACCGGCTCGTGGGCGCTGAGGGGCAGGGCCTGCAGATCGCGTTCTCCGCACTGGACTCGGGACGCCTCGGCATCGCCGCGGTCGCCGTCGGCATCGCGCAGGCCGCTCTCGACGACGCGGTCGCCTATGCGCAGGAACGGTCCACGTTCGGCCGCAAGATCATCGATCATCAGGGTCTCGGGTTCGTGCTCGCCGACATGGCCGCCGCCGTCGACTCCGCGAGGGCGACGTACCTCGACGCCGCTCGCAGACGTGATGCAGGCCTGCCCTACTCGCGCAACGCGTCGGTCGCGAAGCTCATCGCAACCGACGCGGCGATGAAGGTGACCACCGACGCCGTCCAGGTCTTCGGCGGGTACGGCTACACCCGGGACTTCCGGGTCGAGCGGTACATGCGCGACGCGAAGGTCACCCAGATCTTCGAGGGGACCAACCAGATCCAGCGCCTCGTCATCAGTCGATCCCTGGCCGGCTGAGCAGATGAGCGCGCAGATGCGGTTGGTCGCGGGTGTCATGCGGCTGACCCGCAAACGACAGATGTCGACGCCCGCACGTGCACAGCGACGCATCCACGCGCCGAAGGGGTCGGCCGAGCCGACGCCGGCGATCCGGGACCGGCACACCGTCACGCAGTACCGAGAACACGGCTTCGACGTCCACCGCATCGTCCCGAAGGACGGCCGGTTCACCCGATCGGTGCTGTACCTGCACGGCGGTGCCTACATCGCCGAGATCGCGCCGCAGCACTACGGTTTCATCAGCAGGCTGGTCGATGCCGGGGTCCGCGTCGACGTACCCGCGTACGGACTGGCGCCACAGCACACCGCGGTGCAGGCCTACGACCTGGTCGAGTCGGTGTATCGGCGGTTGCTCACCGACGCCACCCCGTCGGAGATCACCGTGATGGGCGATTCGGCGGGGGCCGGGATCGCGCTGGGTTTCGTCCAGCAGGTGGCGGCTCTCGACCTTCCCCAGCCGGGGCAGGTCGTACTCGTGTCACCGTGGCTCGACGCGGAGTTGTCGAACCCGGAGATCGCCGGGGTGGAGAAGCGCGACCCGTGGCTGAGTTCCGTCGGGTTGCGTGCGGCGGCGCGGGCGTGGGCCGGCGACCTACCGCTCGACGATCCGCGGGTCAGTCCCATCCGCGGATCGGTGCGCGGTCTCCCACCGGTCGAGATCTGGTGCGGTACCCGCGATCTGTTCCTGCCCGACGTGTTGGCCCTGACCCGCGGCATCCGCGCAGGCGGTGGACAGGTGCGACTGACGCAGTGCGAGGGGGCCATTCACGTCTACCCGGTCCTGCCGACCCCGGAGGGGAAGGTCGCCACCCGCGAGATCGTCGCTTCGATCGCCGATCCGAGAGGGCCCTGAGCGCGCCGTGATCAGAGGGTGGACAGATCCGGTACGCCCGCCATGCACTCGATCCGCACGCCGTCGGGGTCGGTGAGGTACACCGCGCCGGTGACCGATCCACCGGCCCCCTCCATCCTCGAGACCGTGTGTCGCTGAGCGGTTCCGCCGTACTGCTCGGCGAGCTCCCACAGATCGTCGATCGCCTCCACCCGGAAGGCGAGGTGCGTGAACCCGAACTGGTTCATCGCTCGTCGCTCGCGGTCTCCGACCCCGTCGGGCGTGGTCCACCGCACCAGTTCCAGCCGCATGTCCGGACGCGCCAGCATCCGTGAGGTGAACTGGCCGTCGATCTCCATCGTGGCGGCGAACTCGGGGCCGAGATCCATCGTGAACAGCTCACGGAACCCGAGGACGTTGACGTAGAACGCCGTGGAGCGGTCGAGATCGGAACAGCAGATCCCGATGTGAGACCACGATTGGATCGCCATGTCATCCACCTCTCGCAGTGATCGTCCCGCCGTATGTGTCTATCACCGCGACCGAGCTGACCGAGTACCTTTCGGTGAGCGGGTGCTCTGCGAGGTGTCGGTTCGCGCGTGATCGACAGGAAGACAGGTGGTCATGTCGAATCGCTATGCGCGCCTGATGTTCGGTCGTGGTGCGCTCGAACGGCAACGGGCCGACGGCAGCTATGCGGTGTACGGGGCGAACGCCGACCGCGACGACGACGGACCGGACCATCTCGATGAACGCGAGATCGGGCTGCTGAGCAGCGTGTTCCAGTTCCACCTCGCGACGGCCACGGCCGACGGGTACCCCTACATCCAGTACCGCAGCGGACCGCGTGGGTTCCTGCACCATCTGGGCGAGGACACCATCGGCTTCGCCGACTTCCACGGCAACGCCCAGTTCGTGTCGGTGGGCAACATCGACGACAACGGCCGGATCGCGATGTTCGTCGCCGACTATCCCCGCAAGATCCGGCTCAAGCTGTTCGGCCACGCCACCGTCGTCGACGCCGCGGAGGACCCCGAACTGCTGTCGCGGCTGATGACAGTGGGTGACTCGCGTATCGCGGCCCGGGCCGAACGCAGCATCGTGATCACCATCGAGGCGTTCGACTGGAACTGTTCGCGCAGCCTGGTCCCGCAGTACGACCGCGACTACGTGCGCGCCCTGAACCAGGCACACGCCGCCGAGACCGCGGAGTTGCGTGCCCGCATCGCCGATCTCGAGCGTCAGATCACCGAGGCCTGAGCGGATCAGCCAGCTGCTGCAGCTGGATCGCCGTGTCCAACGCCAGGCGATGCCATGCGTGTCGAGGATCGCGGCCGGTCAGCTCCTGCGCGCGGCGTAGTCGGTATCGCAGCGTCTGCGGATGCACGTGCAGCTCCGCGGCGGCCGCCGTGGCCGTGCCGGTCGAGATGAACGCCCGCACGCCGTCGAGCAGATGCTCGTTGGACGGATCGCGCAGCGGTCCGAGCACGGTGGACACGACCGCGTCGGTGTCCGCCGTCGCACGCGCGGTCAGCAGGACCAGAAGTTGACAATCCCCGTCGTCGAGCAACGCCCGCTCGGCGAATGCGTGTCCGGGAGCGGTGTCGAGTGCGTCGCATGCCAACCGGTAGGCGGCGGCGACATCGGCGATGGGTCGCCCCGACATCAGGCTTCCCCGCAGATCCGCCGCCGCACACACCGAGTCGAGGAGTGTCCGGTCGACCGTTCCGGGCAGCAGCAGGACCCCTCGGGTCCCACGCCGGGTGCAGAGGTGGGGTCGTGCCGGACCGTCGGTCGGGTCGGTGTGCGGTGTCTCGCCGAGCGATCGGAGGATCGTGTCGAGGTCGTCGTCGGACATCGAGCGCCCTGGGTCGGTACGGGCGACCACGAGCAGCTGTGGACGACCGGCCAGGGCGAGATCGAGCTGCCTGCTGCGGTCGGCAATGGCGCCGGGCGAGTTCTGCCGACCCGCGATGAGGTCGTCGAGAAACGCGGCCTGTGCCTGTCCGCGATCGGAGGTCAGGCGGTCGCGGTAGGTGGTGTACGCGTCGATGATGACCTCGGAGACCGCGTCAAGGGTGCGGAGCACCAGCAGGCTGAGGTCGGCGACGTCGGCCGGTTCGAGGTCGTCGAGATGGTGGTCGATGACGTGTCGTACGAACACGTCTGACGCGACGCGGTAGGCGCGCAGGATGTCGGTCAGTGGGCGGCCGTCGGCGGCCCGAGCGGTGCCGATCGCCCGGAACGCGGATCGGTCCCGCTCGATGTCGCCGTCGTCGATCCACAATTCGAGCAGCCGGCGCAGAGACCCGGCCGCGATGTTCTCGACCTCGTCGAGTTGTGGACCCCGCAGGTCGCGGTAGGCGGGAACTGCCTCGCGAATGGCATCGACCGACCGCGTGACGATCGCGGGGAGTTCGCCCTGCAGTCGGGTGACGGTGCGTTCGCGTGCGGCGCTCATCGAGATCCCGTCTGCGGTTTGTCACCCGGTGACAAACCGGATGGTTGAAAGGACGCCGATCATTGCGCTGCCTTGTCATCCACGACACTCTCACACGAGAGGTCGAAGTCGCCGAGGAGGAGAGAACGTGGACGCAGATGTGATCGTGGTCGGTGCCGGTCTGGCGGGGCTGGTGGCCACCGCGGAGTTGGCCGACGCCGGAAAACGCGTGCTCCTGCTTGATCAGGAGCCGGCCGCGAACCTGGGTGGCCAGGCGTTCTGGTCGCTCGGCGGACTGTTCATGATCGACACCCCCGAGCAGCGGCGGATGGGCATCAAGGATTCACCCGAACTCGCCTGGCAGGACTGGCTCGGCAGCGCCACCTTCGATCGCGGTGTCGACGACCCGTCCGGCGAGGACTACTGGGGCCACAGGTGGGCCGAGGCCTACGTGCACTTCGCCGCCGGCGAGAAGCGCTCGTGGCTGCATGCCCAGGGCGTGCGATGGGTCCCGATCGTCGGATGGGCCGAGCGCGGCGGCTACCTCGCCGAGGGCCATGGCAACTCGGTTCCGCGCTTCCATCTCACGTGGGGGACCGGGCCGGGTGTGGTGGCCCCGTTCGAACGGCGGGTCCGCGAGGCGGCCGACCGCGGGCTCGTGACGTTCGCCTTCCGCCATCGCGTGGACGAGCTCGTCGTGTCCGACGGCGTGGTGACCGGTGTCCGCGGCGCGGTGCTCGAGCCCAGCGATGCCGTCCGCGGGAGCAAGAGCTCACGGGTGGTCACCGCGGAGTTCGACCTGTCTGCGTCGGCCGTGCTCGTGACGGCCGGCGGGATCGGCGCCAATCACGATCTGGTCAGGGCGAACTGGCCCGAGCGCCTTGGCACGCCTCCGGCCTCGATGATCTCCGGCGTGCCCGAACACGTCGACGGCCGCATGCTGGGGATCAGTGCCACAGCCGGTGCCCGGCTGGTCAATCGGGACCGGATGTGGCACTACACGGAGGGCATCAAGAACTGGGACCCGATCTGGGCGAACCACGGTATCCGCATCATCCCGGGACCGTCATCGATGTGGTTCGACGCACGCGGGCAACGGTTTCCGGTGCCCAACTTCCCCGGCTTCGACACACTGGGCACGCTGAAAGCCATCCAGGACAGCGGCTTCGACCACTCGTGGTTCGTCCTGACGCAGAAAATCGTGGAGAAGGAGTTCGCGTTGTCGGGATCGGAACAGAATCCCGACATCACCGGCAAGGACCTCAAGCTGGTCCTGAGTCGGGTGTTGCCCGGCGCCAGCGGACCCGTCGAGGCGTTCAAGGAACACGGCGAGGACTTCGTCGTCGCCGACACCCTGCCCGAACTCGTCGACGGCATGAACCGGATCGTCGGGAGCGACCTGATCGTGCACGACGACCTGCGACGCCAGATCGTGGCGAGAGACCGCGAGATCGACAACCCGTTCACCAAGGACCTGCAGGTCTCCGCGATACACAACTCACGTCGGTCACGAGGAGAGCGGATCGCGCGAACCGCGGCGCCGCACAAGATCCTCGACCGCAAGGCCGGTCCGCTGATCGCGGTCCGACTCAACATCGTCACCCGGAAGACGCTCGGCGGACTCCAGACCGATCTGGCCGGTCGGGTGCAGAACGCCGAGCTGTCCGCGGTCCCCGGCCTGTGGGCCGCCGGCGAGATCGCCGGTTTCGGTGGCGGTGGCGTGCACGGCTACCGGTCGCTCGAGGGGACCTTCCTCGGCGGGTGCCTGTTCAGTGGTCGACAGGCCGGACGGGCCCTGGCCGCGGAGGTGTGAGTCAGGCGGCGAGGTAGCGCTCGATCCTGATCGAGTCGATCGGGTAGCCGGCGTCGACGAGCCACTCGCCCAGCATCTCGACGAACTCGTTTGCCCCGCACAGGTAGACGAGGGGACGGCTCTCCACCGGGATCACCGAGGCGAGGAACTCCTCGTGCGTGATCCGTCCCGCTGGACGGATCGAGTCCGGTGGGGCCGATCGCGTGTAGAACCAGTCGACCGGCAGCCGTCGGTGTGCGGCCAGCGCGGCGAACTCGTCGCGGTAGTAGACGTGTTCAGGAGAACGGGCCGAGTAGAGCAGCCGGAACGTCGAATCGGGCGCCGCGGTCTCCCGTAGGCGCACCATGGCCATCAACGGTGCGATGCCGGAGCCGCCCGCCACGAGCTGGATCGGCTGGGCCGTGCCGGGTGATGTCGGGGACCACACGAAGTGCCCGCCGATCGGCCCGGCGATCTCGACCTGTTCACCGATCTCGAGGTCGCGCACCAGGAACGGCGACACCTCGCCGTCGTCGAGCTCCTCGACGCTGACCGCGACCGTGTCGCCCTCACGGACGTCGGACAGCGAATACGAGCGCGACGCCGAATAGCCGTCGGGTGCGGTCAGTCGGATGTCGATGTGCTGACCCGCCAGCGCACCGGGAAAGCCCGGGATCGACAACCACAGTGATCGCGCGGTGGGGGTCTCCATCGTCGCCGCGGTGACCGTGGCCACCTGCCACGTCGTCACCGGTCGAGCGCCTCAGGCATAACGCTGCTCCTGCCAGGGGTCGCCGTACATGTGGTAACCGTTGGCCTCCCAGAAGCCGGGCTCGTCCTGGGTCAGCAGGTGCAGCTCGTTGACCCACTTCGCACTCTTCCAGAAGTACAGGTGCGGTACGAGAAGTCGTGCAGGCCCACCATGTTCGGGATGCAGTGGCTTGCCGTCGAAGGTGTGGGCGATCATCGCCTTGCCGCCGACGAGATCGGCCAGCGGGACGTTCGTCGTGTAGCCGCCGTAGGCATGCGCCATCACATGGCTCACGGACGCGACGTCCGCGCCGGCGGCGTCGAGGAGGGTGTCGATCGAGACGCCTGTCCACGACGTGCCGAGCTTCGACCACCGTGTCACGCAGTGGATGTCCACCACGATCTTCTGTTGGGGCAGTGCCATGAACTCGGGCCACGTCCACCGGTGTCCCTGTCCGTCCGGTGTGGTGACGGACAACGACCACCGGTCGGTCACCACCCGCGGGGTGGCGCCGGTGGCGAGGACCGGGAAGTCGGTGGTGAGGTACTGCCCCGGGGGAAGGGTCGGTCCGTCTCGGCGTTTGCCCCGGAACCGACTGTTGATGACGCCCATGGGCACATTATCGACTGTCGGCGTCCCCGACGCGCACCCGACGCGACCGTCGCCTATCGCCCGCGGTGGTCGAGGAGGATCTGCTGCCAGTTGCCGGGTACGCGGTCATCCGGTCCCGGCGTGGCCTGCGCGTCCGGGTGGTGGTGTGGTGGGGCGAGTACCGGCCCGGTGAACATGTCGTCGGTCCGGTAGTCGAAGAACCAACTCTCCCCGGGTTCGAAGCTCTGCACGATCGGATGACCGGTGCTCGTCGCGTGCGCGGTGGCGTGACCGTTGAGCGAGTCGTCGCAGCAACCGATGTGGCCGCACAGTGCGCACCGCCGGAGATGGAACCACCAGCTACCGTCGGCCTCGCAGTCCAGACACCCGGGTCCGCTCGGGGCGATGTGTGTGTCGATGCCGTCGATGTCGGTCATGGCATCGATCGTGGCACAGGAAACCTCGTGACGAGCGGTGTACCCGACACATGCGATGTCCGAATCGTCGGGCGCCAGGCGAGATCGCGTGGCACGATCGCGCTGATGACCGGCACCCCGACAGACGACCAGCGGCTCCGCGACCTCGCGGTGCTGCGTCGGGTACGCGACCGCATTGACCGGGAGTACGCGCAACCGTTGGATGTCGAGGCCCTCGCCCGTGGGGCGTACATGTCGGCCGGTCATCTCAGCCGTGAGTTTCGGCGTGCCTACGGCGAATCGCCGTACTCGTACCTGATGACGCGTCGGATCGAGCGCGCGATGTCGTTGCTGCGCCGGGGCGACCTCTCGGCGACCGAGGTCTGCTTCGCGGTCGGATGTTCGTCGTTGGGTACCTTCAGCACCCGGTTTCGTGAACTGGTCGGTGTGCCGCCCAGCGTCTTTCGACGGGAGGCCGCAACGACCTCGTCGGCGGCGGACACGTCAGGGATCCCGGCGTGCGTGGCGAGACAGGCGACGCGACCGATCAGGAATCGAGAAGCGCGCGTGGCCGAGTCGCATCTAGCGTGACCGCCATGACGATCACCATTCACTCCAGCTTCCTGCCGCACACCGACGCGGACGCCTCTCTGGCGTTCTATCGCGACGTTCTCGGGTTCGAGGTCCGCAACGACGTCGGTTACAACGAGATGCGATGGATCACCATCGGTCCGGTCGGCCAGCCCGACACCAACATCGTGTTGCACCCGCCGACCGCCGATCCCGGCATCACCGAGGACGAGGCCCGTGTCATCGGTGAGATGATGGCCAAGGGCACTTTCGGTCGGGTGCTGCTCGCCGCCCCCGACCTCGACGCGACGTTCGAACGGGTTGCCGCCGCCGGCACCGAGATCGTCCAGGAACCGACCGAACAGCCCTACGGGGTCCGCGACTGTGCGCTCCGCGATCCCGCGGGCAACCTGATCCGGATCCAGGAGCTGCGCTGACCACGACCACACCCGCGCGATCTGCATCGACGACGAGACGGAGAACCCTCAGACCATGGCCACGCGAACGGCGAAGACCACGCCCGATCCCCACGTCGCCGACACACACGACCTGATCCGCGTACACGGTGCGCGCGTGAACAACCTCAAGGACATCAGCGTCGAGATCCCCAAACGCCGTCTGACGGTGTTCACCGGGGTGTCGGGGTCGGGGAAGAGTTCACTGGTCTTCAGCACGATCGCCGCCGAGTCGCAGCGCATGATCAACGAGACCTACAGCGCCTTCCTGCAGGGCTTCATGCCCACCCTCGCGCGCCCCGAGGTCGATCTGATGGACGGGTTGACGACGGCCATCATCGTCGACCAGCAGCGGATGGGCGGTGATCCGCGGTCGACCGTCGGGACCGCCACCGACGCCAACGCGATGCTGCGCATCCTGTTCAGCCGTCTCGGTACCCCCTATGTCGGTTCCGCCCAGGCGTTCTCGTTCAACGTCGGGTCTGCGAGTGGAGCGGGTGCCGCAACCGTCTCGAAGGGAGGCCGCGACGTCAAGGTACGCAAGACCTTCACCATCACCGGCGGCATGTGTCCGCGGTGCGAGGGCCGCGGTTCGGTCAGCGACGTCGATCTGACACAGCTCTACGACGACGAGAAGTCGCTCAACGACGGCGCCCTGACGATTCCGGGCTACACGATGGACGGGTGGTACGGACGGATTTTCAGCGGGTGCGGGTTCTTCGACCCCGACAAGCCGATCAAGAAGTTCACCAAGAGACAGCTCGACGACCTCCTCTACAAGGAGCCGACCAAGATCAAGGTCGACGGCATCAACCTCACCTACGAGGGGCTGATCCCGAAGATCCAGAAGTCGATGCTGTCCAAGGACGTGGAGTCCCTGCAACCCCACATCCGTGCGTTCGTGGAACGGGCCACCACCTTTCAGATCTGCCCGGACTGCGACGGGACCAGGCTCACCGAAGGCGCCCGATCGTCGAAGATCAACGGGGTCAACATCGCCGACGCCTGTGCGATGCAGATCAACGATCTCGCCGACTGGGTACGCGGACTCGACGAGCCGTCGGTGGCGCCGTTGCTGACCACCCTGCGGCAGACCCTCGACTCGTTCGTCGAGATCGGTCTGGGCTACCTGTCCCTCGACCGCCCGTCGGGAACCCTGTCCGGTGGTGAGGCGCAGCGCACCAAGATGATCCGTCATCTCGGGTCGTCGCTGACCGACGTCACCTACGTGTTCGACGAGCCGACCATCGGACTCCATCCGCATGACATCGCCCGCATGAACGACCTGCTGCTGCGGTTGCGGGACAAGGGCAACACCGTGCTCGTCGTCGAGCACAAGCCCGAGGCCATCGCCATCGCCGACCACGTCATCGACCTGGGTCCGCGCGCCGGATCCGACGGCGGCCAGGTCATGTTCGAGGGAACCGTCGACGGCCTCCGGGCCAGCAACACCTTGACCGGAACGCACCTCGACGACCGTGCGGCCCTGAAACCCACGCTGCGTACGGCCTCGACGGCGCTCGAGGTGCGGGGCGCCGACTCGCACAACCTGCGCGACGTCGACGTCGACATCCCCCTGGGCGTCCTGGTGGTGCTGACCGGTGTGGCGGGCTCCGGCAAGAGTTCGCTGATCCACGGGTCGGTCACCGGACTCGACGGGGTCATCGCGGTCGACCAGACACCGATCAAGGGGTCCCGCCGCAGCAACCCCGCGACCTACACGGGTCTGCTCGAACCCATCCGCAAGGCGTTCGCCAAGGAGAACGGCGTCAAACCGGCGCTGTTCAGCGCCAATTCGGAGGGCGCGTGCCCGACCTGTAACGGCAACGGCGTCATCTACTCCGACCTCGCGATGATGGCCGGCGTCGCCACGCCGTGCGAGGAGTGCGAGGGCAGGCGTTTTCAGGCCTCGGTGCTCGAGTACACGTTGGGCGGCAGCAACATCAGCGAGGTACTGGGCATGTCGGCTGCCGAGGCCGAGACGTTCTTCGGCGACGGCCCGGCGCCCCTGCCCGCGGCGCACAAGATCCTGGAGCGGCTCGTCGACGTCGGCCTCGGCTACATCAAACTGGGCCAGCCCCTCACTGCGTTGTCCGGCGGAGAACGCCAACGCATCAAGCTCGCCACCCAGATGGCGGGTAAGGGGGAGGTCTACGTGCTGGACGAGCCGACGACCGGACTGCACCTCGCCGATGTCGAGAACCTGCTCGGACTGCTCGACCGCCTGGTCGACTCCGGGAAGTCGGTGATCGTCATCGAGCACCATCAGGCGGTGATGGCACACGCGGACTGGATCATCGATCTCGGTCCCGGGGCCGGTCACGACGGCGGACAGGTGGTCTTCGAGGGCACCCCGGCCGCCCTGGTGCAGGCCCGATCCAGTCTCACCGGGGAGCACCTGGCGGCGTACGTCGGGAAGTGATCGATCGTCGTCGGGTCGACACGTGTCGTGGTTCAATCGGCTATGCGTAAACCTGTGTCCCTGGTCGTGGTGACGGCGTTGACGTGCGCACTCTGGGTGTTCGTCGGCGCGGGCTCCGCGGCCGCGGCGGCGCAGCCGGCGTGGAACGGCGACTACTCGCTGAAGCGATTCGCTGCGACCAAGTACGGGTCCAGTCTGGCGGCGAGGCAGAAGGAGCCCGATTTCTCGGACGTCTACACCTTCGACACGCAGTGCGCGGGCCGGTCGGCCCTGACCTGTGTCTCCACCGTCGTCAACGGTCCCACGCCGGCCAATCCCACACTTCCGCTGCCGCCGAAGTACAAGTGGAGCGGATCCCGATGGGTACACACCTACGACTGGCAGTGGGATTGCTATCAGGGCAAGGGGGTCCCCAAGGTGTGGGCTCCCGCGCATTCGGTCGCCTACTACACCCCACAACGAGACGGCACCTTCAAGGGCCTGTGGCGCACGGACATCAAATCCGGTCCGTGCAAGGGATCGGTCTTCTTCAGGGTGGCGGCATATCCGGCCACGGCCACTCCTGTTCGCTGAACGAACAGCGACGGGCGTGATCGCTCAACCGACGTCGAGATCGGCGCCCCACGTCGAGTCGGTGCGTGTTAGGGCGGGCAACCCGAGGTTCTCCCGCAGGGTCGGCCCGACGTAATCCGGCTTCACGATGCCGCGAGAACGCAGAATCGGCAGCAGGCCGTTGTCGATGAAGTCGTGCTGGCGGTCGTCGGCGAGACCGTTGAGTGACAGCACGTCGAGCACACCCGCACGGAACCGTTCCTCGACCGCGTCGGCGAGTTGTTCGGGTGTTCCCGCCACCGTCCAGTGGCCGGTGTCCTGCGCAGCGACGATCAACTCGCGCAGGGTCAGCCCCCGTCGGATGTGGTCGCTGAACACCTCGACACGGCCGCGGCGTCGGTTGATCGAACGCACGTCGGGAATGAGGTTCTCGGGTAGCGGCGCGTCCAACGCCGCCTCGCTGAGGTCGACACCCCCGCCGAGCATGTCCGCCACCAGCACACGACCGTGGTCGTAATCGATGGCGTCGTGTCTGTCGCGGACGGTGGCGCGGACCTCGGCCTCGGTCGCGCCGAACGTGGCGTGAAAGGAACTGAAGACCAGGGGCAGCCCGCCGGGGCGACCGAGATCAGCGGCCTGCCTTCGGATCGTCGCGGTGTAGTTCTGCGCGATCTCCATCGTGGGCAGCGAGGTGAACACCACCTCGGCGTATCGCGCGCCGAGCGCGATGCCCGCCTCGGACTGGCCGGCCTGGATCTGCACCGGGCGGCCCTGGGGGAGCGGCGGGATGTTCAACGGTCCAGCGACGGAGAAGAATTCGCCGCGATGATCGATGGGTTGCACTTTCGTCGCGTCGAGCACTGCGTGCCCGTCGGGTCCGCGCGTGAGCGCACCGTCGCCCCAGCTGTCCCACAATGCGTTGACCACGTCGAGGGTTTCGGCGGCGCGGGCGTAGCGCCGTTCCGGCGAGGGCAGCTCGTCCGGTCCGAAGTTCTCTTCGCCGATCGCCGAGGTCACCAGGTTCCAGGCGGCGCGTCCGTTGCTGACGTGGTCGAGGGTGCCGAACAGCCGGGCCAGATTGAACGGATGGTGGAACGTGGTGGAGACGGTGGCGATCAGCCCGGTGTGACGGGTGACCTGGCTCAGCGCGGCGATGAAGATCAGCGGTTCCTGGGATCCGATCGCGCCCTGGGCCCCGAACGTCAACAGGTCGGCGGCGAACAGGGCGTCGATCCGGGCGGCCTCGGCGCGTTTCGCCACCTCGACAGCGGTGTCCAGAGTGCTCCGTCGGGGATCGATCGCCAGGTCGTAGGTGCCGGGGGTCCCGCCCGCTCCGGTGATGGTCGCGAGAGTGCGCGGTGGTCGGGCAGTCACGGTCTGAGCTCCTTCGATCGCGTCGCCGTCTGCATGTGAGCGTAAGCAGAGAAGGCTGCGGCGCAATGGGTTCGGCCCAGCGTTCGTTTAAAGTCGACGCACGCGGGATGATCAACCGCGTGACCCCACACGACGCACCCGAGAACGATGACCGCCCGCTCGGATCGGTCGACGCCCGGTTCACCCTCGCCGCCGAGCGCACCGTGTTGGCGTGGATCCGCACGTCGCTGGGACTGGTCGCTGCGGGTGTCGCCGTGCTGCACGTGATCGACCGGTTCGGCGAACCAGGGACCCGGCAGGTTCTCGGTGTCACCTTGATCGCCGTGGGTGCGCTGACCGCGGTGTTGGGCGGATGGCGATGGCGTCGGACGACCACCGCATTGCGCTCCGGGGGCGACATGCCCGGCGGTGGCGCGGTGTGGGTGGTGATCGCAGCGATCGTCGTGCTCGCGGCGGCGTTCGCGGTGGTCAGTCTCCTCGGCGACGGCGGCTGAGCGGTCAGTGCGTCGGCGCGGCCTCGGGGTCGGAGCTGACGTGCCTGCGCGAGAGTTCACGCAGCGCGCGGAACACCCGCTTGGACGACTCCGCCCACGGCATCAGGATCGGGAACACGTGGAACATGCCGCGTTCCTCCATCGCGTAGACGGTCACCCCCGCGGTCTTCAGGGCATCGACGAACTGGCGGATGCCGTCGCGGAACATCTCGTCCTCGCCCCAGCAGACGAACGTCGGTGGGAACCATTCCGGATGCGGTTTCGCGTAGATGGCCGAGACGCGCTCGTCGTTGGGCTGTACGCCCTGCAGATAGGGGCTGACCGGCACGTTCCAGGGCAGGATGTCGTGCTGCGCGTTGGTGGTGATCGAGGGATGGTTGAGGTCGAGGTCGACCTCGGGCGAGAACAGCATCACCGCCGCCGGCCGGGGCATGTCGTGGTCGTGCAGGTAGGACACCAGCGAGGTGGCCAGTCCGCCGCCGCCGGAATCGCCGGCCACCACGAGATGATCGGCATCGATCCCGCGCTCGAGCAGTCCTTCGTAGACGTCGGCCGCGTCGTGCACACCGGCCGGGAACGGGAACTCCGGGGCCATCCGGTAGTCGGCGATGAAGATCTCGTAGCCGGTGATCCGCACCAGCGACGCGGCGAACGCGGTGTACATGATCGGTGAGGTGCCGATGTACCCGCCGCCGTGCAGGTACAGCACGGTGGCCGCGATCGTCTCCTTCTCGTCGGGGTCGTCGACGAACTCGTCGGAGCTGGCCTTCGCGCGACACCACAGCCCCTCGACGCCGCCGATGGTGTCCTTCGTGAGTTCGACGCCGTCGACGAGTCCGATGAACGGCGGCATGACCACCCGGCAGATGTCGTCGAGGATCTTCTCCATCGAGCGGAACTCCTCGATGGGCAGACCCATCGAATAGCCCATGAACGACCGGATGGCCTGGCGGGTGACGGACTGTCCGATGTTGTCGAGCAGACCGCTCGGTCCCTGCCACGGGCGACGGAACGGCACTCGCGCGAGACCGTTGAGCATGCTCTCGGCCAGTCCGACCATTGCCAGGGCCGTCAGGGGTGCGGATGCGGTCTCCACCTCGGGACGATCAGCCATAACCATGCCTCGATCCTAGGTGCCGTCGACGGCCCGGTCGGCCCGGCGACCACCCCACCGGAGTCGAGCCGCTCGCTGCACGTGTGACCATGGTTCATGGCCTTCGACGTCGCCGCTCTTCGCGCGCAGTTCCCCGCTCTGGAGTCAGGTATCGCGCATTTCGACGGCCCCGGCGGGACACAGACACCATCGGTGGTGGCCGAGGCCATCACGAACACCCTGCTCGCCCCGCTGTCGAACAGGGGTCCGCTGGTGGCCAGCGAGCGCAACGCCGACACGGTCGTCGATGAGTTCCGCCTCGCCTACGCCGACCTCCTCGGTGTCTCGCCACGCGGAATCGTCATCGGGCGCAGCGCAACTCAGATCGCCTACGACGTCGCTCGCCTGCTCGCGAAATCGTGGGGTCCCGGTGACGAGGTCGTCGTCAGCCGCCTCGACCACGACTCCAACGTCCGTCCCTGGGTGCAGGCCGCCGAGGCGGTCGGGGCGACCGTCGTCTGGCTCCCACTCGATGCGGTCACCGCGGACCTCGACCTGTCCGGGCTCGACGAGGTCATCAACTACCGGACCCGTCTCGTCGCCGTCACGGCAGCGTCGAACCTGCTGGGCACCAAGCCCCCGGTGGCGCGAATCGCCCGACGCGCACACGACGTCGGTGCGCTCGTCTACGTCGACGGCGTCCATCACGCGGCGCACGCGTCGGTCGACGTCGGTGCGCTGGGCGCGGACTTCTTCACCTGCTCTCCGTACAAGTTCTTCGGGCCACACTGCGGTGTCCTGGCCGCCGACCCTGAGTTGCTGGAGTCGCTGCACCCGGACAAGTTGATCCCGTCGACGAACCGAGTTCCCGAACGATTCGAACTCGGCACCCTCCCGTACGAGATCATGGCGGGCGCGACAGCGGCGGTGGACTTCATCGCCGGCATCGGACCGGACGTCGGATCACGTCGCGACCGGATCGTCGCCGCGCACCACCTCATCGACGAGCACGAGGTTCGGCTGCGTCGGCGCGTCGAGGCCGGCTTCGCCCGCTTCGGCGATCGCGTCAGGTGTCACTCGGTGGCGGGGGAGCGGACACCCACGTTGTTCTTCACGTTCCGAGGCGTCGACGCCTCCGCGGTCTACCGATCTCTCGCAGCGCGCGACGTCCTGGCGCCGGCCGGTGGCTTCTACGCCCACGAGGCGATCCGTGCACTGGACCTCGGCACCGACACCGGACTGCGGGTCGGTCTGGCGGCCTACAACGACGACACCGACATCGACCGTTTGCTCGCCGGCGTCGCCGATCATCTGCAGGGCACCTGAAGCGGCCCTATTCGTTGACACTCTTGCCAATCTGGTTACCTCGGCGAATGATCGTCGGCATGGAACGGACGATCGTCAGGTGTGACTCGGGTGGCCTCTACTCGACGATCTGGATTCCGCTGATCTCGTTCAAGGCCATCCGGTTCGGGTCGGCGCGATTCCAGCGTTGCCCCGTGCACCGTCGGTGGGAGCGGGCAACCCTGGTCGACGCCACCGCCCTGACCGACGAGGAGCGCCGCGCGGCACAGTCGATCGTGGATGTCGGCATCCCCTGATCTCGCTCGTTGCACGTCACTGATCACTCCGTCACCGCTCAGTTCTCGGTTCCACCGCGGTCATACCCATGACAACCCTGCGAGCAGATAGGTGACTCATGTTTGATCTCGGACCGGCCACAGTGGAGATGGCCCGATTGGTCGACGGGGTGCGCGACACCCACCTCGACCGCCCGACCCCGTGTGACGACTGGACGGTGCGGGAGTTGCTCGCGCACATTCACCAGTTCACGAGTGTGTTCGCCGACAGCGCCCGAAAGAGACCGATCCAGCCCCCGGACGGCCTCGTCGACGACTGGCGGGCAGTGATCCCGGCCCGACTCGCCGACCTCGCTGCGGGTTGGCGCGAAGCGAGCGCGTGGGACGGGCAGGTCTCGGCGGGAGGTATCGAGATGCCGGCTGCCGACAACGCGATCGTCGCGATCGAGGAACTCACCGTGCACGCCTGGGATCTTGCTCGCGCAACCGACCAGGACCTGCTCGTGGAGGACTGGACCTTGGACCGGGTCGAGCAGTTCTTCGCCCTGTTCTCCCCGGATGCCACGCCGGACGAAGGACCGTTCGGTCCTGTCGCCACAGCGCCCGATGGTGCCGATCGATTCGACCGCATCCTGGCCAGGACGGGACGCGATCCACGTTGGACCTGACCCCGGGCCCGCCCGAGGTGTGAAGATGTGGAGATGCGGGCACTGGGATCGATGCGGCGGGTTCGTCACCTCAACTGTGGGACTTTCCGGGCGCGGCTCGGTGGACCCGCTCTGGTCAGTCAAGTCGTCGTCTGCGAATTCGAGCACGGCCTGGCCCTGATCGACAGCGGGCTCGGAGCCGACGACGTCGCCCACGCGAACTCGAGGCTCGGCGTCGGGTTCCGGCTCCTCCTCCCGGCTCTCGACACCGCGGAGACCGCGGTCGAGCAGATCGGTGCGATGGGGTTCTCGGCCGCAGATGTCACCGACATCGTGCTGACGCACATGGACCTCGATCACATCGGAGGCGCAGCTGATTTCACGTCGGCCACGGTGCACACGTCTGCGGCGGAACAGTCCTCGGCCACGAGCCGGACCGACGCCGCCGCGAAGGTCCGCTACCGAGCGCCGCACCTGCGGGCGGTCAAGAACCGAACCTCGGGGTACTCCGACTTCACCGACGAATTGTTCGGGTTCACGGGTCACCGCCTACACGACTCCGTCCGTGCCATACCGATGCCCGGCCACACCGTCGGCCATTGCGCCATCGCGATCAATGATCCGCAGCGCGGGTGGTTGCTCCACGCCGGCGACGCGTTCCATCACCGTCGGGCCATCACCGGCCAATCGTCGGGCCGGTCGATCTCGATGGTGGAAACCGCTCTGGCCGACGATCGACGGGAACTGCGTACGAATCAGCGACGACTCGCGGACCTGGCCGCGCAAGCCGGAGGACCGCAGATCTTCTGCGCTCACGATCCGGTCCAGTTCGCGGCACTCGTGTCGTCGCAGGTGGAGTAGGCGCGATCGTCAGACCACGGGTATCAGTGGACCGTCGAATTGCGTTCTGTCGCCATCGAACCCGCCCAACAGCGCGTTCTCGACGACCTCGTGCGGTGTACCGAGTCGCGGTGCGCTGACCTCGTCGAGGCGGCGATAGTGCTCGTCGCTCAGGTCGATCTCGAGTGAACGGAGGTAGGCGTCGAGGTGGGTCACCGACCGAGGCCCGACTATCGGGATCAGCGATGTCTGAGCCAGCGTGGATCGTCGGTGAAGCCATGCGAGGGACACGCCGACGGCATCCGCCCCGATCTCGTCGGCGACCGCGAGCACGGTGTCGAGTACCGCTGACCGCTCGCGTCCCTCGGTGTCCGGTACGCCGGCACCGAGTCGCCCGGACTCCCCGCGGCGATACTTGCCGGTCAGGAGGCCTCCGGCGAGCGGGGAGTAGAGGAGAACCCCGAGTCCGTGTGCCTGCGCCATCGGGAGTATCTCGCGCTCCGCGGAGCGTTCGGCGAGGCTGTACTCGGTCTCGATACCCGCGAGCGGCGCCAGACCGCGAGCCTCGGAACGTGCTGCCGCGGCCGACGTTCGCCAGGCCGGGAAGTTCGACAGCGCGCCGTGCAGGATCTTGCCGGAACGCACCAGGTCGTCGAATGTCTCGAGTATCTCGGCCATGGGCGTGACGCCGTCGGGGAAGTGGGGCATGAACACATCGACGTAGTCGGTCTGCAGTCGGCGCAGGCTCGACTCGAGCGACCGGATCATGACCTTGCGGCTGTTGCCCGTGGTCGCGGGCCGGGGGTTGTCGCTACTCGACCGGCTGTACTTCGTGATCACGACGAAGTCGTCACGGTCGTTACCGAGCAGGTCGCCCAGCACGGTCTCGGAACGACCGTCCTGGTACACGCTCGAGGTGTCGAACGTCGTTCCACCTGCGGACACGTACGCGTCGAAGACGCGGCGCGGGCCGTCGGCACCATCCGCCGCCACCGATCCGAAACTCGATGTCCCGAGTGCGAGTGCGGAGACACGCAATCCGGTTTGTCGTCCAAATGTGTTGTACCGCATGTCAGCTCCGAACAGAGATGGATGAGGGGGGTAGTCTGCTGCTCAGCGTACCAAAATAAAACGAGGAGTCGCTCTTTATGCCGAAGGTCTCCCAGGCGCACCTGGACGCACGCCGACAGCAGATCGTGGATGCGGCCAGGGTGCGCTTTTCCGAGCAGGGATTCGCCCGGACATCTATGGCTGACATCGTCGACGAGGCCGGTCTGTCCAACGGGGCCATCTACCGGTACTTCGCTGCGAAGGAGGAGATCGTCGTCGCCGTATGTGAGCAGGCGAGTGGCGCTCTGCCCGATGCATTGACCGCAGATGCGGTCACCGCGTTTCTCGAGCACCTACGAAGGCTGTCCAGCGAAACTGGACACGCCCGGCTGGTGGCGCAGATATATGCGGAGGCGGCACTGTCGCCGACCTTGGCCGAAGTCGTTCGCGGACAACTGGAGACGCTGCGTGGCGCGGTGGCAGATCTGGTCCGCGAGGATCACCCGGGCGACCGGATGCACGTGGCCGAAGCATTCGTGGCGATCTGCGGTGGCTACAGCGAACAGCTCACCGTTCGAGGTGACCTCGACCCCGCCCCGTTCGTCACCGCGGTCATGGCCGTGGTCGGAATGCGGGCGTGAACTCGGTCGGACGCATCGCGCCGACGCGGCACGATCGTCCTCGGGAAGGTCAGACGTCATGCCGTGAGCGGCTCCGGTGTCGTCCAGGATGAGCGGTCACTGACCGGCATGGCGTCGAAGCCCAACTCCTCGACTCTGCGGTCCCAGCGCGGAATTCCAGACGGGTCGAAGGAGGGAACATGACCGGGAACGCCGATGATTATGTGCATCTCGGCATCGTGCAACCTCAATCGCAGTGGAGGTCAATGCACCGTGTCGCGCAGGCGACCTGAGTGATCTGCCTCGACGGCGATTTCCATCTGTCAACCGATGAATCTGACGACGTGCTCCCACAGCTGTTCGGTGGCAACCGGATCGAACTCGTCCACCTGCCCGGCGTCGGTGAACAGGTGGCCGCGCCCGGGGTACTGAATGTATTCGGCAGCAGCGCCGGCGTCGTTGACCGACTTCATCACCGATTCGACGGAGCCGGCGGTCGTGAACGGATCGTCGACCGAGTAGTGGATCTGAACCGGGACGCCAACCGGCCAGTGTTCTGCTCCCAGTTGCTCCAGGGGGAGAGCTCCGGAGCACAGGATTGCCCCACTGATCCGCCGGTGCAGGGCGACGTGGGTGGCCATGCCACCTCCGTTGGAGAAGCCGAGCGCCACGAACCCGTCGGACAGCCGCGCCACGCCATCGAGCGCGCGCTGCATCAGCTCTGGGAACCCGATGTCCCCGACGAAGGCGCCGGCCACGTCGTAGTCGTCGAAGGACCGGCCCTCGTACTGGTCGACCACGGTCACGACGTGGCCGGCGTCTCGGAGGCGTCGCGCGGCATCCTCGATCCCGCTGCGGACACCCAGAACTGAATGAAAAACGGCTACCTCGGCCACTGCTTCTCCTTCGACACGATGGACGACGTCCATCAGATGTTCAGTCCTCGACGCGGGACCTGTGGGAGCGCGTTGCTCCGTCACACCCAGAGCGTGCTCCCGATTGCGGACATCTCGGGTCCTGATTCGACATGTGGTCCCATTCGGGGTTTTTCCGGCTACGACGTTCGCCTTCTTGTTTGATGAGCAGGTACATCCCACGAGGAGAGGCACCTGATGAGGATCACCACGGCGCTGGCCGCACTGGCGGTCACGGTCTTGGTCATGGCGGGGTGCTCCGACTCCGACTCGGGGCCGTCCGAGTCTGCCGCGGAGTATCCGGCCGGCCCGGTGACGATGTCGGCCGGCGCCGGACCCGGCAGTGGTTTCGACCTGACCATCCGTGCGGTGGTCGACGCCCTGCGCGCCGACAAGATCGTCACCGTCGGGCTGCCTGTGCAGAACAAGCCCGGCGGGGCCGGAGCCGATCTGCTCGCGACCATGGTGCGTGACCACCGGGGCGCCGACGACCAGATCGCGGTGACATCGCTGTCGATGATGCTCAATCAGCTCGAGGGTCGGTCGCCGTACGGCTACGCCGACGTCACCATGATCGCGCGTCTGATGACCGAATACTTCGTCGTCGTCACCGGCTCGGGGTCGCCCTCGGGAAATCTTCGCGACGTGATGTCAGCGATCACAGCCGATTCGTCACGGGTGCGGGTAGGCGCTGCGGCCGACGACCAGGCGCCGTTCGACCTGCTCGTGTCCGCCGCCGGCGGCGACCCGTCGACAATTCGATACATCGACGTCGAGGGTGGTGCGGACCAGACCGCCGCGCTGCGCAGTGGCACCGTCGATGTCGCGATCGGCGGTGTCAGCGAATTCACCGGCGCCGTACGCGAGGGGACCTTGCGCGCATTGGGCGTGTTGGCGGAGAACCGTGTGCCGGGCCTCGACGCCCCCACCGCGCGCGAGCAGGGACTCGACGTGACGCTCGCCAACTGGCGCGGTCTCTACGGTCCGCCGGACATGCCCGCAGCGGCAGTCGCCTACTGGCGCAACGCGCTCGGTGACATGGTGCGCTCACCCGCCTGGAGCGCGATCGCCCAACGCACTCAGTTCACCACCACGTTCTCCACCGGCGACGACTTCCAGAAATTTCTGGCGACCACGCAGAACGAAGTCAAGGCAGCCCTCGACGCACAGCGATGACGAACCCGGTCCGGAGTCACCCGTGCGACGAGTGTCCGTCGACGCCGGAACGGTGCAGTGCAGCCATCTCGTCGGCGAACATCTCGACCGGACCTTCCACCAGTAGCGCTGGGGCGACGGCATTGATCGGCAGCCCGGCCACCGGTGATTCCGGGGCGTTCCATTCCGCGCGCCATGCGTTGAGTTGGGCCGACGACACCGCATAGACGATGCGTCCCAACCCCACCCAGGCGTGCGCCGCGGCACACATCGGGCAGTGCTCGCCTGAGGTGTACACCGTCGCCGAGGCGCGGGCGTCGGGGGAGAGGTGCTCGACGGCCCACTCCACTATCGCCAGCTCCGGATGTCGGGTGTTGTCACCGGTGCCGACCCGGTTGCGATCCTCGAAGACTGCGCGCCCCGAGTCGTCCACGAGGACTGAGCCGAAGGGTTCGTCGCCCGCCAACAGTGCCTCTCGTGCCAGGTCGACGCAGCGCTGCAGATGAATGATGTCGTTGCCGGATACCGCCATCGCCGAAGAATAGGCAACGAGGCGGCGAGGGGTGCGCGGGCCGTCGGTGACGGCGATCACAGCTACAGTGACGTGGAGATCCGCAGATTCCCCATCATCGACTCAGAGACGAGTGATCCCAGTGTCAGAGACAACCGGTTCCGGCGTAGATGTCGCGAACAGCCCCGACTCCACCGGGCACGTCACCGTCGACAGGGCCCTCGTGGACCTGGGCGCGGGCGAGAAGGCCTGGGGGTCGCTGACCCTGTCCGATCGCCGGGCTCTGCTCGAGCAGGTCCGCGATCTCACCGCGCTCCATGCGAAGGAATGGGTCGCCGCCGCGACGACGATCAAAAAGCTCGATCCCGCGTCGCCGCTGGTCGGAGAGGAGTGGATCTCGGGTCCCTACGCATTCGCCGGTGGGGCCGCCACCCTGGCGCACAGCCTGGCCGCCCTCGAGACCGGTTCCAGCCCCATCGCCGGCGCCACGTTCGGATCTGCACCGGGCGGTCGCACCACGATCCGTGTGCTGCCGCTCGGAATCTTCGACTCGTTGCTGCTCAACGGCTTCAGTGCCGACGTGTGGTTGACCCCCGGGACCGACGCCGAGAGCGCGAAGAAGGCCGCCGGTCTCGCGCAGCTCGATCCCACCCACACCCATGGCATCGGGGTGGTCCTGGGTGCGGGAAACATCATGTCGATCGCACCGCTCGACACCCTCTACGAGCTGTTCGCCCACAACCGCGTGGTCGCCCTCAAGCTGAACCCGATCACCGACGCGATGCTGCCGGTACTGACGAAGGTCCTCGCGCCGCTCATCGATGTCGGAGTCGTTCGGCTGCTGACCGGTGGCGCGGAACTGGGCACCTACCTCGTCAACCACGACGCGGTCGACCATGTCCACATGACCGGGAGCTCGATCACCCACGACACCATCGTCTTCGGGCCCGGCGAGAAGGGTGCTTCCCGGCGCGCCGCGAACGACCCGCTGTTGAACAAGCCCATGACGAGCGAGCTCGGTGGCGTGTCACCCACGATCATCTTCCCCGGCGAGTGGAGTGACGCCGACATCAAGTACCAGGCCGAACACGTTGCCACACAACGTCTTCACAACGGTGGGTACAACTGCGTCGCATCGCAGGTCGTCGTGCTGTCGTCGGAGTGGAAGCAACGCGACCAGTTCGTCGCGGCGTTGCGCACAGCGCTCGACACCGCCCCCGGTCGCGCCCCGTACTACCCCGGCAGCGACAACCGCGTCGGCGCCGCTGTGGCGAGCTACCCCGCTGCCGACAAGCTCGAGAGCGGGCGGGTGCTGATCCACGACATCGACCCCGGAAAAGAAATCGACCTGCTGCAGACGGAGTACTTCGCGCCCGTTCTCGGTGTGATCGAGTTGCCCTACGCCGGTGAGCAGTTCGCTGCCGCGGCCGTGCGCACGGTCAACTCCGACTTCGTCGGCACACTCGGCATCAACATCGTGGCCCACCCTGCGACGATCCGCGGGTTCGGTGCGACGTTCGACGAGCTGCTGGCCGAGTTGAACTACGGGACAATCGCGGTCAACGCATGGACCGGCGTCGGATTCCTGACCGCGGGTGCGACGTGGGGGGCATTCCCCGGCCACACCATCGACGACATCCAGAGCGGGATGGGCATCGTGCACAACGCGTTGCTCATCGACGACGCCGAGCGCACCGTGGTCCGCGGACCGTTCCGTCCGTCGCCGCGGTCCATCCTCCACCGCGAATGGGCGATCTCGCCCAAGCCGCCGTGGTTCGTCACCAACAAGACCGCGGCCACCACCGGACGTCTGCTCACGGCTTTCGCCGCCAAGCCGTCCTGGACCAAGCTGCCCGCCATCTTCGCCTCCGCACTGCGCGGATAGACAAGGAACAACGATGTCGAACAACCTCTCTGCTGATTACGTCGTCGTCGGTGCCGGCTCCTCGGGTGCTGTTCTCGCCAACCGGCTCAGCGCGGATCCCCGCAACTCCGTCGTCGTCCTCGAGGCCGGCCCCGAGGACAAGAACAAATTCGCTCACATCCCCGCGGCGTTCTCGAAGCTGTTCCGCAGCGATGTCGACTGGAACTACGACACCGAGGCGCAGCCGGAGTTGCGCGACCGAAGCATCTTCTGGCCCCGAGGGAAGATGCTCGGTGGGTCGTCGTCGATGAACGCGATGATGTGGGTCCGTGGATTCGCCGCCGACTACGACGAGTGGGCATCGCTGTCCGACCCGACGTGGTCGTTCGAGAACGTTGTCCCGTACTTCCAGAAGATCGAGAGCATCGAGGAGACCACCGCGCTCGACGCCGGTACCAGCGGACCACTCGTTGTGTCGAACCAGCGCAGCCCACGTCGGCTCACCGCGTCGTTCCTCGAGGCCGTGCAGGAGGCCGGCTACCCGGTGGAGCAGGCGAACCTGGCTGAGCCCAAGGGCTTCTCGCAGACCATGGTCAACCAGAAGCGCGGCGCTCGGTGGAGTACGGCCGATGCCTACCTCAAGCCGGTGCGCAAGCGTTCCAACCTGACGATCGTCACCGAGGCCCACGCGACCCGGGTGGTCTTCGAGGGCTCGGCGGCCGTCGGTGTCGAGTACCTCAAGGACGGCGCAGTGCACACCGTTCGAGCCGGCACCGAGGTGATCCTCGCAGGCGGTGCAGTCAATTCCCCGCAACTGCTCATGCTCTCGGGCATCGGCGACAAGTCGGAACTGACCACGCACGGGATCGCGGTGCACCATCACGCCCCCGAGGTCGGCAAGAACCTGATGGATCATCTGTGCTCGCTGATCGGCTGGCAGACCGAGTCGGACTCGCTGTTCCACGCCGAGAAGATCCCCGAGCTGGTGAACTACCTGACCCGTCGTCGCGGGATGCTGACATCCAACGTCGCCGAGGCCTACGGCTTCATCAAGACCCGTGACGAGGTTCCGTTCCCCGATGTCGAACTCATCTACGCCCCCGCGCCGTTCTTCGACGAAGGTCTCATCGCCCCCGATGCCCACGCCGCCGTGATCGGGGCCGTACTGCTCAAGCCCGAGAGTCGAGGAGAGATCACGTTGCGCTCGGCCGATCCGACCGCCAAGCCCATCGTCGATCCGCGGTACCTGTCCGACGCAGGCGGCGTCGACCGCCGCGCCATGATCGAGGGCCTGCGCGCCTGTATGAACATCGCGACCCAGCCGTCGCTCAAGGAGTTCCTCGGAGACATCGTCCGCCCGCAGGTCGCAGCCGACATCTCCACCGAGGACCTGCTGACCGAAGCCCTCGAACGCAACGCACACACGCTGTACCACCCGGTCAGCACCTGCCGGATGGGCAGCGACCCGACCAGTGTCGTCGATCCGCAGTTGCGGGTGCGCGGTGTGGACAGGTTGCGCGTCGCCGACGCATCGATCATGCCGACGATCATTCGTGGGCACACCCATGCCCCGAGCGTGGTCATCGGCGAGAAGGCCGCCGACCTGATTCTCGCCGGGAAGTAGATCCGCGCAGCGGATCCGAGCGGGTCATCGGCGGGTTGTGCTGAACACGTCGACCGGGTGCGGTACCCGGGGCTCGCCGTCGGCGCCGGGCACCGACACCTCGGCGAGATAGGCCCGGACGGGCCCGCGCAGTTCAGGGGTCAACCGGGCCTGCACCGCGAAGTCGAGCACCTCGTCCCCGGCGGAGGCGAGATCGACGAGCGCGTTCAGGGTGACGACCGCGTCGAGGGTGATGTCGGCGTCGACGAATGCCGCCTCGACATCGGCGCTGAACCACTGCCGGTGATCCTCCAGGGGCGGGGCGAGGACATCGACCAACTCGTTGAGTGCGGCCCGCGGTGCGTTGAGCACCCACAGCTGTCCGCCGGGGCGCACCAGGTCCAGGGCTGAACGCAACGTGACCCCGAGATCGGCGACGTAGTAGATCGAGTGCACGAACACGACCACGTCGAAGGTCTCGTCCACCGGCGCGTCGGCGAACGATGCGACGTGTACCTCGACGGTGAGCTCGCGGGCCTCGAGTGCGGCCAACTCGGCGGTGAAGAGAGCGGCGCTGCCGGACCAGGGTTCGATGCCGACGTAGCGCACCGGCCGGCCGGGCACCGCCCGGACCAGCCCTTCGGCGAGCCGGACGTCCAGCGTGCCGTCACCGCAGCCCACCGACAGCACGGAGACCGGTCCGTCTCCCATCTCGGCCATCCGGCCGGCGAGGTGGTCGGCGATCAGGCCGCGCTGGTCGGAGAGCAGCTCGAACGCGGCGTGATCACGGGCGTAGGAGTCGGGCTCCAGGCCGGGGAGAGCCGCGGCACCACGCCGTACGGCGCGGAGGTCGTCGAGGAGATCGGCAGCGGCGGTGCTCGTCGGAGTCGGGACTAGGCTCGTCATTAGATCGAGTCAACCACGACGGTTCCTTCCGGTTCCCGCGGTTGTTCTAAACAGCAGACGGGGAGTGGCGTGAGCAGCAAAGACACAGCCGAGCGGAGCCTGGAGCACTGGAGCGAGGCCGGTCGCACGGGCATGGAGGCGTTCTACGCCCTCGCCACCGAGGACTACCACCAGCTCGCGCTGGCCGCCGACTGGCCCAGCCTGCTCGCCGACCGCGCACACGACGGCTGGTCCTTGCTCGATGTGGCGTGCGGAAGCGGCAAATTTCCGACGGCACTGCGTCGGTACACCGACCTGTCGGCGGTGCCGGAGGTGGCCTACGACCTGCTCGACCCGTCGGCGTTCTCGGTCGCCGAGGCACGCGGTGCGCTGGGCGCACCTTTCGCGGCCAGACACGACCTGGTGATGACCCTGCAGGATCTCCCCGCCGACCACACGGGATACGACATCGTCTGGGCCACCCACGCGCTGTACGCCCTGCCGCCGGACGAGCTCGACGCCGCGGCCGAGCGGTTCGTCGCCGCGCTGGCCCCCGGTGGTCTCGGCCTCGTCGCGCAGGCCACGGCGGCGTCGCACTACCTGGCCTTCTACGACGCTTTCCGCGCAGGCGTGCGCGAAGCGACCCCGTACACGACGGCCGAGCAGGTGCGCGACGCGTTGACGCGAGCCGGAGCTGACGTGCGCGATCAGCGCGTCACCTACACCACCGGCACGTCCGATCGTGGCGTCGCCGAAGGCTTTCTACAGCGTTGTGCCTTCGACGACTCCGTGTCGTTGGAGGAGATGGAGGCCGCGCCTGTGCTCGGCGACTACCTGGCCTCTTGCCGCGACGCGTCCGGCTCCTACACCTTCTCCCACGAGGCGGCACTGCTGTGGCTCTGAGCAACACGACGACCAACGACCGACTGCCCGAGCAGAACCGGGACGGCGGCATCGAGCAGGACTGGGCGGGCAACGACCAGGACTGGTGGGATTGGTACGTCACGCTGGCCGCGAACGACCAGGTGCCCACCGATCTGGTCGACGGCCCGGGCCTGCCCGACGTCGACGCCGCCACCGACGAGCAGGTCGAGCGCGAACTGGCCGAGCCCTACGATCTGGACCCGGCCGCGATCGAGTCGTTCGCGCGGGAGGCCTTCGTTCGGCTGCCCGCCGTGCTGTCGCCGGCGGTCGTACGACGTCTCGCTGAGCGCCTCGAGGAGCTGCTGCGTGCCGAGCACGGCGACGATGTCGCCGGTCGATTCACTGCGCTGGAACAGATGTGGCTGCACGACGACCTGATGCGCACCGTGGCGCTGTCGCCCCGGATCGGTGGCCTGGCCGCGGCTCTGCTCGACGAGCCCGGCGTCCGGCTTTATCACGACAATGCGTTGTCCAAGGAGCCCGGCTGCGGCCGCACCCCCTGGCACCATGACGCCGAGCACTTCCCGCTGCAGACCGTCCAGGCGGTCACCGCATGGATACCCATGTCGGCGATTCCGGGCCGGATGGGTCCGCTGTCGTTCGCCCGCGGCCGTGAGGTGCTGGGGGAGGTGTCGGACCTGGAGTTCGACAAGGTCGGCACGTCGTACGACGAGGCTGTCACCAAGCGTTTCGTCGAGCGGGACGTCTCGGTGGAGTCCGGGCCGTTCGCAGTGGGTGACGTGTCGTTCCACTCGGCGCTGTGTTTTCACACCGCTGGCCCCAATCTGACCACCCAACCGCGGCGGGCGCTGGCCACCACCTACTTCGCCGATGGTGCGCGCGTGGTGGAATCCCCGACACTCATCAGCGGCACCTGGCGCGAATTCCTGCCCGGTGTCGAGCCCGGCGGTCTGGCGGCCTCCGACCTCAACCCGGTGGTCGGCCACCGCTGAGGCGCGCACCGGCGTACTCGGCGATCGATGTCGCAATCCCGGCGACCTCGTCCTCGATGCTGTCCCGCGAGCGCGTCTCGGAGCCGTGGATGATGGCCGTGACACCCTGCTGAGCGCCGCAATAGCCGATGATGCCGGTGACGATCTGCGTCGAGAGGGCAGTGTCGTAACCACGTCGCGCGAAGCCCTCTGCGTCATCGCCGGCGGGCATGACCAGGTGGATCGTCATCCGCGCCAGCTTGCCCTCCATGGGCGTCACCTGCGTGTCGAAGGCCCAGCCGTCAACGAATACGCGGTCGATCCAGCCCTTCAGCAGGGCAGGCATCGACCACCACTGCACGGGGAACACGAGAACGAGATGGTCGACACGGTCGAGTCGCTGTTGTTCCGCGGCCACGTCGCCCGGCGTCGTTCGACCGCCGCGATAGAGCTCTTGGTCGGCCGGTCCGAATCGCGGGTCGAAACCCTCGCTGTAGAGGTCGGCGGTCTCTGAGACCACATCGGCCGCGTCGAGACCAGCTGCGATGGAACGTGCGATGTGCTGGGTCAGAGACGACTCGTCGGGGTGGGCGACGACGACCAGTGCGCGGGTCATGACGGGTCCTTTCGGCGTGTCCTACTATGTACTCGAAGTAGGTTACTGTTCGTAGGTTACCGATAGTACATAGGAGGGAACGTGGTCCGGGTCCGCATGACGCGACAGGAGCGCTACGACCAGCTCATGTCGCATTCATGGTCGATCGTGCGAGAGCAGGGCGTCGACGCGTTGACCCTCGGCCGACTCGCCGAGGTCGCCGGCATAACCAAACCCGTTGTCTACAGCCATTTCCCGTCTCGAGGCGTCCTGTTGGTCGCTCTGTACGAGCAGTACGACGCGCGTCAGGCCGCATTGCTCGAGGAGTCCCTGGTCGACGTCGACGGGTCGTTGGGAGCGCATGCCCGTGCCATCGCCACGAGTTACGTCGACTGTGTTCTCGGCGAAGGGCTCGCAGGTGTGGCCGCGGCCCTCGAGGGGACGCCGGATCTGGCGGCACTCAAGCGTCGGTCCGACGAGGCGTACTTCGAACAGTGTCGGGACATTCTCGCCCCGTTCGCGGACGGCAATGTCATCCCGTCCGCGTCGATGGTGGCCGCTTTCGGTGCGGCGGAGGCGTTGTCGAGCGCGGCGCTCGACGGCCGGCTCGCCCGCGCGGACGCTCTCGAGGAGCTGACGGCCACCATCGTCTCGACTGTCGATCGGTGCCGCAGCTGATCGGGCATCGCCGGGGAATACAGGCGAAGGCTACAGATCGGCGGTCGGTTGCAGTAACTGGATCAGGTTGCCGCAGGTGTCGTCGAACACCGCGGTGATCGCCGGCCCCATCTCGACCGGGGGTTGGGTGAACCTGACCCCGAGGCCTGAGAGCCTGTCGTACTCGCTGTGAATGTCGGTCACCGCGAATTGCGCAACGGGGATACCATCGGTCGTCATCGCTGCTCGAAATGCCTCCACGGCAGGGTGACTCGCGGGCTCGAGTAGTAGTTCCGGCCCACCTTGGTCTTCTGGGGCGGTCACCGTCAGCCAGAAGTCCGCCCCGATCGGCACCTTGTGTCGGAGCTGAAAGCCGAGGACGTCGGTGTAGAACGCCTCCGCTGATTGCTGGTCGTCGACGAAGATCGACGTCAGTGCGATGCGCATCGGTCGTTCCTTCCTTGGCGGGTTCACCGTCGGGGAGATCGCCTCGCATTGTGCCCGATGAGGCCGGACACTCCGCGTGCACGGGATGGTGTCGACCACGTCGCCGGTGCGGTGTCCGAGGCCCAGATGTCTTCACGGTGCGATCGCGACGACACGCGCCGGCTCTACGCGACGTCGCGCCGACGTAGGGCCCACAGTCCGGTTCCGACGAGGGCGACGGTGGCGATCAGCAGGATGACGGTGGGCTCGACGGGCACCGAGGCGCCCACGTCGGCAGGGATGTGGGAGTGCGGCGCCAGGTCTCGTAGCCATGGGGGTGCGCCGATCAGTGTCCCGAGTGGCCCCAGCAGCAGGTCGATGATGACCGCGAGCCACCCGATCGCAATCCACCGCGTCCCGAATCCATAGGCGGCGAACGCGACAGCGGCGACGGCCAGGGTCGGCGGTAGCTGCGACAACGCGCCGATTATCACGTCCGCGGCGCCTGGACCGGTGCCGCCGACAATGGCGGCCCCGGCGACCACGCCGACGCCCGCGAGCAGCAGCACGACGGCGGCTGTCACTGCGGCGGTGATGGACGCGGCGAGCAGGCGAGCACGTGGGGAGACCGCGGTCGCGAGCAGTACCTCGGCGCGGCCGGTCCGGTCGTCGTCGCGTAGTCGACCCACCACCGACACCGCGGCTGCCGCGGCCGCAATCGCCACGATCCCGAGCACGGTGTTGATCAGTGCGCCGACGAGGTCGATCGACGCCGACGCGGAACCGCCACCGATGTCCTTGATGACGTCACTGGTTCCGCCGGATCCACCCACGAGGTCGTCGACCGAGTTGGTGAGCAACCCGACCAGCAGGCAGTAGGTGAATGCACCCGACATCCACGGTGCCAGTGAGTTCCCCATCGTCCGGACGGTGACGCCGATGATGGAGATCGGCCAGTTCGCAGTCGGCGGACCGGGCCGTGGCTGTACGAGCCCCGCTCCCAGGTCGCGCTTGCCGGCGACTGTAGCGGCGACTCCGACCCCGGCGACGAAGAGCAGGAGACACGCCAGCGCGGGCAACACGGTGCGTTCGCCGAGCGGGTCCACGCGTTCGGCCCATCCCAGCGGCGAAAGCCATGCCAGCCATGACAATCCGTCGACAGCGTCGCCAACTCCTCGGATGAGGTAGGCGGTGAGCAGTAGAACCGCCGACGCGGCAATGGCTGTTCGCGACGCCGTGACCACCTGGTCGACGACCACGGCTATTCCCGTCGCGGCGAGCCCGGCTCCGACGAACTGGAGTCCGATGAACGCCGCTGACGTCGCCGGGACCCCGACGAGCGCGGCCGCGATACCGGTCAGCACGCCCGAGGTCACCGCTGCGATCGTGGCGGTGATGGTCGCTGCCGCCAACGGGGCCGACGCTCCGACACCACCGGCGCGGACGAGTTCCATCCGGCCTGTCGATTCCGGGGCACGCAGGTTGCGGGTCACCGTCGCCGCCACGATGATCGCGGCGACGAGCAGCGCGAACATGCCCACGCGCCACACGGCGATCTGGCCGGTGCCCGAGGTGTCGCGCAGTGGACCGAGCAAGATGCGGAAGACCGGGTTGGCCGCGGATCCGTGGGCCAGCTCGGCGCGCGAGGCGGCATCCGGGTAGAGCGGCGCCAGTGACGCCGCGGTGAGCAGGAGGAGGACGGGCACCGCCACAACGCCGACGGGTGTCGCGATGCGTTCGGTGCGGATCGCGAGGCGGAGTAGGTCGGCCGTTCCGCTGAACGAACCGCCGGGTGTGGTGCCCGGCCGATCGGCAATGGGTCGTCGGCCGGTGAGAGTGGTCACCTGCGAACACCTCTGGACGCTGATCGTGCGACCACCGAGTTGTCACCGTTGTCGTTGTCACCGCGGTCCGAGTCGTAGTAGCGCAGGAACAGCTCCTCCAGAGACGGTGGCGCCACTGTGAGGTCCACGACGCCGAGGGTGCCCAGTGCGGTGACGGTCCCGGACAGGTCGGCGCGTGCCGCGGAGAAGATCACTCGCTGCCGCCCTGGTCCGGTTCCGGGAGTGACCTCGAGGTCGCCGACGCCGGGAGTCCGGGCGAGAGTGTCGGCGTCCCCGGTTATCTCGGCCTTCACGTGCACGGTGGTGACGTGCCGGAGTTCGGTCAGTGTCCCGCTCTCCACGGTCTTACCCGCGCGGATGATGGTGACGGTGTCGCACAGCTTCTCGACCTCGGAGAGGATGTGACTCGACAACAGAACCGAAGCTCCCTCGTCGGCGATCTCGCGGACGCATTCGGCGAAGAGGTTCTCCATGACCGGATCGAGACCTGATGTCGGTTCGTCGAGGATGACGAGGTCGGCGGGTGCTGCGAACGCGGCGACCAGCACGACCTTCTGTCGATTTCCCTTGGAGTAGGTCGAGATTCGTTTGGTCGGGTCGAGGTCGAAACGATCGATCAGGGCGTTGCGAGCGCGTTTGTCGATGCGCGCGCCTCGCATACCGAGCAGCAGGTCGATGGTCTCACCGCCGGTCAGTCTCGGCCACAGTGCGACGTCACCGGGGACATACGCCAGGCGTCGGTGCACGCTGACGGCGTCGTGTACCGGGTCGGCACCGAGGATGCGCACGGACCCGGCGTCGCGGTGCACCAGTCCGAGCAGGATGCGGATCGTCGTGGACTTCCCTGCACCGTTGGGGCCGAGGAAGCCGGCGACCGCGCCCTGGGGAACGGTCAAGGACAGCCCATCGAGCGCGCGACGTCTGCCGAAGCTCTTGACGAGGCCGGCGATCTCGATCGCGTTGCTGCCGTCGTTCATGATCAGTCGACTCCATTCTCGCCGCTCGGATCCCCCTGGTGAACGGCGAGGACGGCGTCGAGTGCCGAGGTGCCCGTGAGCAATCCATGGGTGGCGTACTCGGTGGCGGGCACCATCGTGCGGTTCACGTACTCATGGAGGATCGCGGCACCGTCGGTCGGATCCGGTGGAGGGTTCATCGCCAGGTCGATTATCAGCACTCCCAACGACATGGCGACCAGGTAGCGGGCGCGAGCCGGTTCGTCGACCGACGGACGCACGGTTCCCGCTGCTACCGCGGACATCATCGAGGTCTCGACATCACGCACGAGGTGATCAACGAATGTTCGAGCTGATTCGCCGCCTTCGGTGACGAGGCGGGTGATGTACACCAGCAGCGGTCCGGACTCCGCAAGGGACCGCAACGTCTCGGTCACCGCGTCGCCGACATCTCCCGTGGATGAAGGGTTCTGATCGGTACCGAGAACGTGGTCGGTGCGAGAGCGGCTGAGCTCGAGCACCCGCGCATCGCACTCTGCGCGCAACCCTGCTCTGCTCGCGAAGTGATGTATGACCAGCCCCGGGCTCACGACTGCGTGTGCCGCAACCGCGCGAACCGACGCGGAGAACCCTTCCCGCACGAACACCTCGATCGCTGCATCACGAATGCGAGCACGCGTCGTCAGGTCGGACGCGGGCTGGATTGAACTCATGTTCAGGAGTCTAAACGCATGTTCAGTGCGATTCAACCGGGGAGGGCGCATTCCTCTGAATTGTGATTCAATGGTTCCAACGAAACATTGAATTAATATTCAATTCTTGGAGGTGTGATGCCGTACCGCCAGACGGACACGACCCGCGCTACTGCAGATGCCAAGCGGTCCGCGTTTCTGGGTGCTGCGCGATCGCTGGTCTCTCAGAACGGTTTCGGTGCTGCGACGGTGGCGGCGATCGCTCGTGAGAGTGGAAACAGTGTGGGGCTGGTGTACTCATACTTCGACAACAGGGAGAACCTTCTGTCGGAAGTTTTTCGAAGCGCCGCCGGTCACGAGTTGGACGCAGTCAAGGATGCGGTGGCCGCGGCGGGGGAGGATCCGGTCGCGCAGGTCGCGGCACTGGTGGACACATTCGCCCATCGTGCGCTGCAGGGCCGGCAGATGGCGTGGTCGTTGCTGTTCGAACCGGTCACGACGGGCATCGACACCGAGCGGCTCGTCTTCCGCCGCGAATATCACGCACTGGGCGAACAGATAATCGTTCGTGGGGTGGCGGCGGGTGTGTTCGTCGTCGACCACGTCGACGTGGCTGCGTCTGCGGTGATGGGGGCGATCTCGGAAGCTCTTGTCGGATCGCTGAGTCCGCTTGCCGACCAGTCGCGGTCGACTGTCACCCCGGGCGAAGTGGTCACGGGAATCCGTCATTTCTGTTTCCGCGCGTTGGGTGCACCCGTCCCCGGGGCCGAGCGTTGACCGCGACCCACGAGGGTGGCGGACCAGGCTGCGCCCCACGCCTCGGCCCGACCGCAATCCTCGCCTCCTCCCGAAGGAACACATGACCCACTACCGAAGCAATGTGCGCGACATCGAATTCAACCTGTTCGAGGTCCTCGAACTGCAGAGCCAACTCGGAACGGGCGCGTGGACGGACCTCGACACCGACACAGTGCGGTCGATGCTCGCCGAGGTCGACCGCCTCGCTGCCGGACCGATTGCCGAGTCCTTCGCCGACACCGACCGCAACCCGCCCACCTTCGATGCGGCAACGCATACGGTCACGTTGCCGGAGGGATTCAAGAAGTCGTTTCGGGCGTACTGGGACGCCGGCTGGGCCTACGTCGGACTCGACCCCGCGGTCGGCGGGACACCCGCACCCAGAGCTCTGACCTGGGCGTTGGCCGAGTTGGTCCTCGCCGCACAACCAGCCGCATTCATGTACGCCGCCGGCCCGACCTCCGCAGACATCCTCTACCGACTCGCCACCGAGGAACAACGCGCGTGGGCCACACTGATGGCCGACCGCGGGTGGGGTGCCACCATGGTTCTCACCGAACCCGATGCAGGGTCCGATGTCGGGTCCGGACGCACCGCGGCCTACGCACAGCCCGACGGCAGCTGGCACATCGAGGGCGTCAAACGGTTCAT
>NZ_JAEMTF010000001.1:128961-134750 GCF_016462415.1 Williamsia sp.
GTACACGACGGCATCAGGCAGATGTTCGACGTCATCGAGTACGCGCGTATGTTCGTCGGCACCAAAGCAATCGCCACGCTCTCGACCGGGTACCTCAATTCCCTCGACTACGCGAAACAACGTGTCCAGGGCGCCGACATGACCGAACTCGCCGACAAGGCCGCCCCCCGGGTGGCGATCACCCGCCATCCCGACGTCCGGCGCTCGCTGACCCTGCAGAAGTCCTACGCCGAGGGATTGCGCGCGCTGTACCTCTACACCGCTGCCCACCAAGACCCCGCTCTGGCCAGGCAGGTATCCGGCGCCGACGACGACACCGCCGCCCGCGTCAACGACCTGCTGCTCCCCATAGTCAAAGGCGTCGGATCCGAACGCGCCTACCAATATCTGACCGACAGCCTGCAAACACTCGGGGGATCGGGGTACCTCCGGGACTATCCCATCGAGCAGTACATCCGGGACGCGAAAATAGACACCCTGTACGAGGGAACCACCGCCATCCAGGCCCAGGACTTCTTCTTCCGCAAAATCATCCGCGACAACGGCGTCGCGCTGACACACCTCGCCGAACAGATCACCACCTTCGTCGAAGACGAGAACGGGCACAAACGCCTCAACGTCGGCCGGGCTCGGCTTCGGGCCGCACTCGACGACACGCACGCCATGACAGCAACTCTCACCGAGTACCTCATGGCCGCGCAGGAATCGCCGTCCGAGCTGTACCGAATCGGGCTCGGATCGGTTCCCTTCCTGATGGCCGTCGGCGACCTTCTCATCGGCTGGCAACTCCTGCGGCAGGCCGACATCGCCGCGCACGCACTCGACACCTCGGTCTCGGACTCCGACAGGGCCTTTTACGAAGGCAAGGTCGCGACCGCGCACTTCTTCGCGACCACCGTCCTGCCGACCGTGCACACCACCCGTGATCTGATCGACACCATGGAGATCGGCATCATGGATCTCGCCGAAGCCTCGTTCTAGCGATGTCCGCACAACAGCCCATCGACGTCGGCGCCATGCACGATGATGCGCACGTAGCCGCGGAAAACGTCAAAACGGCCGTCGACTGTCTGTCCGCTCGAGTGCCGAACATCGCCAACCCGGCGGCGGTCGGCCCGCTACTCGGTGTGCTCATCGACGCCCAACGCGAGTTGTCGGCAATCTACGACCAGCTTCACACATGGCATGCCGGAACCGTCGACGGAACCCACTTCGCCGGTTACAACGAACACGGCACCGAGATCAGCCACTATCGTGCAGCCGTCTATTGCCGGACAGCGGCCGCACGGGGCGAGGCGGCAAGCGCGGCGTTGAGGCGGGCGCTCAGAATCAATCAGACGCTGCACTGGTTCGACACAGGCACAGGGTTGCCGACGATCACTCCGAGCCTCGTCGACACCGCGATCTACGAAAGCCTCTGCGCCTTGCGGGCGGCGCAACGCACATGGGCCGTGACGGAGTCAGAGGATTGCGTCCGCAAAATCGAGTTGTTGCACACCATGATCGGCCGCATCCTCGGCATCGACGCGGCCGGCATCATCAGCACGGCGCATGAGGTGCTCTACCTCCCGACCGAGGAGTCCGCACCCATTGTGCTGTGGCACGTGTCGAAGTGAAACCGGTCATGGCCGATCCGGTGAACGCTGCGATGGATTTCGGTGGGTCCAATGATCTGTGAACTCTTCGATACCGTCGAGTAGTCGATCGAGACCGAAGGCGAATGCTCCTGTCGGGTCGCCAGGTGCTTGGAAGAGTTCGCCCACGTGAGCGCCGACTCGACCCGCAAGTGGAAAGTCGTGGTGCGGCATCACTTCGGACAGAGCTGGTCCGACGATGTTCCACCACTGAGAGTCGGTGAGTGTGGATTCGGTCGGCGTCCGCTGGGCGTCGAGGGTTTCGCGGGCGTTGCCCACCGCGAAGGCGTTGAGTGTGGAGATGACGCGGTCGCTGTCGAGGTCGGACAGTCCTGTGTCGACGAGTTGTTCGAGTTGCCGTTCGTATCGTCGGAGCCGGTGTGGGCCGGTGACCTGTCTCCAGCTGGAGGCGTCGAGCAGCCAGGGGTGGCGAATGAGCTCGTCGCGGACTGATTCGGCTATCCAGGTCAGCCGCGCGCGCAACGGCTTTCCGCGGTCGAACGGCTCATCCTGGGCTGCGACTGCGTCCACCATCAATGCGACGAGGGCGTCTTTGCTGGGGACGTAGGTGTAGAAGCTCATCGGCTTCATGCCGAGGGATGCACTGACCGTTCGCACCGACAGGCTGCCCAACCCGTCGCGGTCGGCCATCTCGACGGCCGCATCGACCACGTCGTCAACGGTCAATCGTTGGCGGGGTCCTCGACGGGTTTCGTCGGCGACGTGCGCACGCCACAGGAGTCGGACCACGGCCCTCGCTTCGTCTTCGGCCGACATGTGACCACCTTCCAGAACAAGCGCACCAAAGAACTCCGTATGCTGTACAGTCTTTATTACTCCGTACAGTGTACAACTTTAGGGGACGCGTTCATCGCAGTGCATGCCACCTACCTTCCAGACCTCCACATGTTCGCTTTGTGGTCTCCCGACGACGCCAGCGAGGACAGCACATCGAGAGTTCGCCTGGCTGTTCCTGCGGCCGCCGATGGTCATCAGGTCGAAGTCCGTGAAGTTCCCTGCACTGTCGTAGAGGCGGATTCGCTGGTCGGACGTCCCGCGCAGACTTCGTCGATGCGTGTGTGGGTGGATGCCCTCGCCGCGGGAACCGTTCCGGACGTGATGCCGCCCGCGGCTCACGCGGTGCCCGATCAGCTGGGAACGTCGATGACCAGTGCGGACCATGTTCGTCGCGTCTTCGCCGACACCAGGACGCTCGAGCGAGGTCTTCGTGACACGCTCCATGCCACGCTTCGGCCCTATCAGGCGCGCGGCATCAGCTGGCTGTTCACCACGGCGGAGGCCGAAGGTGGAGCTGTTCTGGCCGACGAGATGGGGTTGGGCAAGACGGTTCAGGCCATCGGACTACTCATCATTCGTAGGGGCGGGCCGGCTCTGGTGGTGTGCCCGAAGTCCCTGGTCAGCAACTGGCTGCGCGAGATCCGCAGGTTCGCTCCGACCCTCGACGCACGAGCGTGGTCGCCGACCAACCCACAGATGCCCTCGGCAGCTTCTGGCGCGGTCACCGTGGTTTCCTACTCGACCCTTCGGAACCACGCCGACACGCTGCGGCGTACGACCTGGGAAACGGTGGTGTTCGACGAAGCCCAAGCACTGAAGAATCCGCGCACGCAGGTTTCTCGTGCCGCACGCCGACTGGACTCCCGTGCACGCATCGCCCTGACAGGCACCCCGGTCGAGAACCATCTCGACGAACTGTGGTCGTTACTGAATCTCGTCGCGGCACAACGTTTCACTCATCGGGCCGTCTATCGCCGCCGCTTCACCCTGCCCGCCGGCGCCGGCGACAGTGACGCGCTGATGCGGCTGCGCGCCGCAACCGCTCCGGTGATGCTGCGGCGCTCGAAAGCGGAGGTGGCGTCGTCGCTGCCGGCGAAGATCGACAATCCGATACTCTGCGACCTCTCCGACGAGCAAACAGTCATCTACGACCAGATCCTCTCCGACGCGGCAGAGGCCGGGTTCGGCTCCGGGGTGGGCCGACACGGCACGGTGCTCGCCGCGCTGACCGCGCTCAAACAGCTCTGCAACCATCCCGGACTGATCGACGGCAACGTCAACGACCTCGCCGGTAGATCCGGGAAGCTCGACGCCTGCACAGGCATAGTTGCCGCCAACCTCGAATCCGGTTCAGCCACTCTCGTGTTCACCCAATACCGGGCCACTGGTGAGCTACTTCGGCGACACTTTGGCGAGAAGTTCGGCATCGACGCTCCGTTCTTTCACGGCGGACTCGACATCGCCGACCGTGACGACCTGGTCGACCGGTTCCAACGCGGCTTGACGGCACCGGTGATGGTCATGAGCCTCAAGGCCGGGGGAGTGGGGCTCACCCTCACCCGCGCCAGCGACGTCATTCATTTCGATCGGTGGTGGAACCCGGCTGTCGAAGAGCAGGCCTCGGACAGGGTCCACCGGATCGGACAGCAGAGGACGGTGACCATCTCCACCTTGACCACGGCGGGGACCCTCGAGGAACACATCGCGTCGATGCACGACCGGAAGTCGAGCGTGAGTGCGCACGCCGCTGATTCGTCAGTGGTCGCTGAACTGGCGCGACTGCCTGACGAACGACTACTCGAGATCCTCACACGAACGAGAGGGAACCGGTGAATTCGATACCTGCGCAACGGGAGCGGGCCGCGACGGTCGAGTTCGGCTACACGCCGTGGGGGATGGACGTCGTTCGGCTGGCCGAACCAGTCACCGTCACGGTCGCCAACAAGCTGCTCCCTCGGGCACGCAGTATCGCCCGCAACGGGGGAGTGCTACTCACCATCGAGGGACGGCTCGTACGTTCGACCGTGCACCGAGGCTCGGAGGCGTCGGTGAGCCATCTCGAATTCGCCCGGATGACATCAGAGCTCGCCGATGCTCTACGACAACCACTGTGCGCCGATCGGGTGTCCGACGACCAGCTCCACGCCGTTCTGGTCCGTGCGGGGTTCTGTCCCGCGCCGACCATCGCAAACGTCGACTGCTCCTGCGCGGCCCGAACACCGATGTGCGTGCACGTCCTCGCCACCATCTACGCCCTGGCACAACAGATCGACAATGCACCGCAGCTGGCGCTGGACATCCAGAGTGTCGACCTTGCTTCCTCGGACACGCCCGGCGACGTCGTCGTGGCCACATGGGTTCCTCTCCGCGAGATCGCGGTCGACACGTTCTATGACCTGCCGCCGGTCTGATTGCCGCGCAGCACCATTGATCCGTCTTGATTGACACCACTCACCACAAGTCAGGAGCCCTGAGATGACATCCGACCCGACACCGTCGATCAAACCGCCTCGATGGATCAAGTACGTGAACCGGCTCATGCTTGCCATCCGTGCCGTCGGGGGCATGCAAGAGCTGCCAGTGCTGACCGTGGCCGGGCGGCGTAGCGGAAAACCGCGACGGACACCCTTGACCGTTGTCACTCTCGACGGTCACCGATACCTGCTCGAGGGGTTTCCCGGCGCAGACTGGGCGCGAAACGTCCGGGCAGCGGGCGGGACGGCCACACTCACGACCGGACGACTGACTCAGCCAGTACACCTCACCGAACTGGACGCCGAATCAGCCGTACCTGTCCTCCGAGCGTGGCCCGACCGATCAGGAACTGACGGACCCAACATCATGAAGAACGCCGGCGTCGTCGACGAGATCAGCCCAGACGCGTTCGCAGCCCTAGCGGGCCGTTGCGCGGTGTTCCGCATCGACACCCTGTGAGCTGCGCGGCGGTGCGGGAACATTCGTCTGCCCTGTCGCATCCAACCTGTTGACGATGTAGTTGCACAGAGAGGCTTGACGTGGCAATCGAGCGCGGAGACCAGGCCAGTGGGAGCGATTTCGTGGTGTTTCCTCTGACCCACCCGTACGTCAAGGGTGAGCGGGACCATCTTCCGAAAGGGAGGCGCAACCTCTGTGGCGGCCCCTGTGATCTTCGAGCAGGAATTCTATATCGCAGTTGTGCGGTGCACAGCTCCATGCTGCGAGGGTGGAGTCCCGAGAAGCGGCCGGTGCAGTGTGGGCTCTGCGGACAGAACATCGAGCTGGTCAAGAACCGGTCCGGCAGCTCGTCGGCGCTGTGCGGCTGTGTGGGACAACGTCCGCCCGCTCCGGAGTAGTTCTCACATCACAAGATTCGGGACA
>NZ_JAEMTF010000121.1 GCF_016462415.1 Williamsia sp.
ATCGCTCCGTCCGGCGATCGGAAAGCCCACTGCCACATCCGAACTGCCGCTGAGCTGCGACAGCAGCACCGCCAGCGCAGCCTGGACCACCATGAAGCTCGTCGAGTCGTGGGCACGGGCGGTGGCGCGCACCTCACGTTGCAACTCGACGGGCCAGTCCACTGCTGCGCTCGCGCCACGTTGATCGGCAACCGGGGGATGGGGCCGATCGGTCGGGAGCTCCAACCGTTCCGGCATCCCGGCCAAAGCGTCCTGCCAGTAGGCGAGCTGCCCGGCGATCAGGCTCGCGCTGTCATCGATGTCGCCGAATTGCGCCCTCTGCCAGAGCGTGTAGTCGACGTACTGCACCGGGAGCGCCGTCCACCGGGGAGCCTGGCCGACGCTCCGGCTGGAGTAGGCCTCTCCGAGGTCCCGCGTCAGCGGGGTGATCGACCAGCCGTCGGCCGCGACGTGGTGGACGACCGCCGCCAGGACGTGCTCGTTGTGGGCGATCCGAAACAGCCGCGCCCGCAATGGTATTTCGACGTTCAGGTCGAAGGCGTGGCTCGCGGTCTCTGCGACGGCCTCCTGCAGTCGTTCGGCTGGCCACGTGGTGGCGTCGACTAGTTCCCAGCCGAAGTCGGCCTCGTCGGGCGCGACTACCAGCTGTTGCGGGACACCGTCTGGCGCGATGATCAGGGTGCGAAGGCTCTCGTGACGGCCGATCACGTCGGCCAGCGCCAGCCCCAATGCGACGACGTCGAGGCCTCCACGGATCTGCAGCGCGGTGGCCATGTTGTACACCGCGGACGGACCCTGCAGTTGGTCGATGAACCACAGTCGGTTCTGGGCGAACGACAACGGAATGACCGTGGGACGCGAACCGGCGACTAGCGGCTGACGATGCCTGCCGACCTCGTCGAGGTGCGACGTCAAGCGGGCGATCGTGGGCGCGTCGAACAGGGCTCGAATCGAGAGATCGGCGTCCAGGGCGGAATTGATTGCGCCGACCATCCGCATTGCCAGAATGCTGTCGCCGCCGAGGTCGAAGAAGGAGTCGTCGATTCCGACCCGTTCGACGTTGAGTACCTGGGCGTAGATCTCGGCGAGAATCGCCTCGACCGGTGTGACGGGGGCGCGGTAGCGATCGCCGTAGACGTACTCCGGCGACGGTAGGGCGGCGGTATCGAGCTTGCCGTTGACCGTCGTGGGTAGCACGTCGAGGGCGATGATCGCGGTAGGGATCATGTAGGGGGGCAGTGTGTGGCGTAGTGCGGTTCGGGCGGCGGTCGGGTTGGCGGTGCCGGTGAGGTAGGCGACGAGACGGGTGTCGCCGGGATGGTCCTCGCGAACGATGACGACGGCGTGCTCGACCCCGTCGAGAGCGGTGAGGGCGGCGTGGATGTCGCCGAGTTCGATGCGGTAGCCGCGGATCTTCACCTGGTCGTCCGCCCGGCCCAAATACCGCAGTTGGCCGTCCTCGCCCCAGCGGACGAGGTCGCCGGTGCGGTACATCCGTGCGCCGGGTTGGCCGAAGGGGCACGCGAGGAATCGTGATGCGGTCAGGGGTGTTCGGTGTAGGTAGCCGAGTCCGACGCCGCGGCCTGCGACGTAGAGTTCGCCGGTGGCTCCCGGTGCGGCGAGTCGTAGCCAGGGGTCCAAGACGAACAGGGCGGTGCCGGAGACGGGGACGCCGATGGGTACGGATCCGGGTCCTGGGGTCAAAGGCCTACTGATGGTGGCGTAAATCGTGGTTTCGGTGGGGCCGTAGCCGTTGATCATCACCCGTCCCGGCGCCCAGCGCGCCACCAGGTCTGGTGGGCAGGCTTCGCCGCCGACCATCAGCGTGAGCGAGTCGAGTCCGGCGGGGGAGAGCGCGGTCAGGGCGGAGGGGGTTTGGCTGAGCACGGTGACGTGCTCGTCGACGAGCAGGGTGTGTAGGTCCTGCGCTGAGGTGGTGATCTCCTCGGGGACGACCACTAGCCGTCCGCCGTGGAGCAGTGCTCCCCAGATTTCCCAGACGGAGTAGTCGAAGGCGTAGGAGTGGCATTGGGTCCACACCTGGTCTGGGCCGAGGGTGACTCCGAGGTCGAGGTGTTCGAAGAGGCGGGTGACGTTGTGGTGGTTGACGGCAACGCCTTTCGGGACCCCGGTAGTGCCCGAGGTGTAGATCACGTACGCGACGTCGTCGGCGGCGGGCAGTGGCAGCGCGAGGCTGGCCCGGGTATCGATGCGGGAATCCCCGAGGTCGAGGATGGGGACGTCGTACCCGGCCAATTGGTGGGTCAGTTCGGTGGTGGTGACGACGGCCACCGGCGTGGCGTCGGCGAGCATGAACTCGATGCGGCTGTCGGGATGGGCCGGGTCGATCGGCAGGTAGGCTGCGCCGGTCTTGAGGATGGCGAGGATGGCGGTGATCGCGTGCGCGGAGCGCGGTAGCAGTATTGCGACGGTCTGTCCGGGGCGTGCCCCGAGCTCGGATAGCAGGTGTGCCAACCGGTTCGATGCGATGTCGAGTTCGCGGTAGGTGGTTGACCGCGTCCCTTGGGTCACGGCCACCGCATCCGGGCACCGCCGCACCTGCTCGGCGAACAACCCCGGAACCGACACCACCGTGGTCTGCTGATCGAGCACGCGGCGGTTGCCCAGCTCGTCCAATGTGGCCCGATCGTCGACATCGATGACGTCCAGTGTCGACAACTGCTGTCCCGGTTGCGAAGTCATCGTCGTCAGCACCCGCTGGAATCTGTCGATCAGGGCGTCGATGCGGTCGGCGTCGAAGACGTTGGTGTCGAACTCGATGCGCAGGCCAATTTCCTCACCTGGCATCGCTTGCAGGGTGAGCGGAAATTCATTGCGTTCGCGGGTGGTGACGTCGGTGATGGCCAACCCGTTGGCCTCGAACATGGCGTCGGTGTCGATCGGGTAGTTCTCGAACACGAACAGGGTGTCGAACAGCCGATCGTGGCCCGTGATGCGGTGAATCTCGTTGAGCGCCAGGTGCTCGTGCTCCAGGGTGAGATTGTGCGCCTCGTGCAGTTGCTCGAGCAGATCGGTGGTCGAGGTGGTCGAGTTCAGGGTGGCTCGCACCGGCACCGTGTTGATGAACAATCCCACCATCGACTCCGCGCCGGACAGTTCCACTGGCCGCCCTGAGACGGCGGTCCCGAAGGCGACGTCGTGCTGACCGGTCAGCCACATGAGTATCTGAGCCCATGCGGCTTGCAGGACGGTGTTCATGGTGGTGTGCCGTAAGCGGGCCAGTTCGACGAGTCCCCGCGTGAGATCGTCGGGCACAGTGAACGACTCGACCCCCCGTCGTCCCAGTTGACCGGGTACGCCGATCAGGGTGGGGGTGTCGAAACCCGCCAGCAGCGTACGCCATGCATCACGGGCGGTATCGAGGTCCCGATCGCCGAGCCATTCGACGAACCGGCGGTAGGGCACCGGTGCCGGCAGCCGGTGCCCGAAGTAGCTGCCGAAGATCTCCTGCAGCAGGATCGGCAGCGACCAGCCGTCGAGCACGATGTGATGAAAGGTCAAGACACACCGGTGTCGATCCGGCGCGGTGCGAATCAGAGCGGCCCGGAATGCCGGCGGGTTGGTGAGGTCGCAGACCGCGGTGCGCTCAGCGGAGCATACCCACTGAATCTGTTCGTCGAAGTCGTCTCCGTTCAGCACGATGTAGCGCCACGCCGCCGAGGGATCCGCGGGGATGGCCTGTACCGGCTCGTCGAACTCCTCACAGAACCGAGCCGCCAGGTGGGGGTGGCGGGCGGCCACCGCCTGGACTGCGTCGCGCAGCCGGTCGGGGTCCACCGGGCCCGTGACGGTGACGTCGAGTTGCATCGCGTAGACGTCGTCGGGGTTGACGGCCCGCGTGGTGGCGGCGTGGAAGAGCAGACCCCTCTGAAGCGGGATCAGCGGCAGGACGTCGGCGACGTGGTACCGCCGGTGCAATTCGTCGATCTGCTCTTGGTCGAGTCGGGTGGGGGCGATGTCCGAGGGCGTCAGACCACCGCCGCCGTCGAGGACGTGGGCGCAGATGCCGCTCAACGCGTCGAAGAAGAGTTCGGCGATCCGACTGACCTGATCGTGGTTCAGCGCAGAGGGCGCCCACGTCCAGTTCGCATGCAGCTGTGGACCGCCGTCGGTGTCGACGGTGCCGGCGTTGAGCGCCACGGTATGCGCAAGTGGCATGGGAATCGCTGCGGCACAGTCGTTGACCGACGAGTCGTCTCGGCAGACCTGCCAGAGTGCTCCGGACATCTCGGCGGCGCCACGGAGTTGGCCGAGATAGTTGAAGCCGATCGTGGGGTCTGGGCGGGTGAGGTCGACGTCGGGGTTCAGGTAGCGCAGCAACCCGTAGGTCAGGGGATCGGGCAGGGCGCGGAGCTGTTCCTTGGCGTCCTTGACGACGGAGCCGAGAGCGGGATCGCCTGCCGTGATCTGCCCCCACGGTAGCTCGCGAAGAGCAAGTGCCACCGGGTATTTGGCGGTGAACCACCCAACGGTGCGGGACAGGTCGAGGCCGGGGACGATGTCCTCGTCGCGGCCATGCCACTCGACGTCGACGCCGATCGGCCTGCCCGTGCCACCGAGGTACTCGACCCATGCCAAACCGAACGCGATCAGCAGGATGTCGTTGATGCCCGCGTGGAACGCGGCGGGCACCTCACCGAGTAGGTGGCGGGTGGTCGCGGCATCGAGCGACACCGAGAGATGCCCAGCGGTGGCGTAGGTGTCGACGTCGGGTCGCACGGCGGGCAGCGCAGCGGGGACGGCGGCGATCTGATGCCAGGTCTCGGCGAGGCCGACCACCGCGTCGGTGCGAGCGTGTTCGCCGAGCACCGAGGCCCAACGGGCGAACGACGTGCCCACGGCGGGCAGGGCCACCGGTTCCCCGTTGTGGTGTTGGGCCCACGCGATGTTGAGGTCTTCCAATAGGATTCGCCACGACACCGCATCCACGGACAGGTGGTGAATCATCAACGCCAGCCGGCGCGTTGATCGTTCCCACAGGGCACTGAGCATCACACCGGTACTCGGATCCATCCGAGACCGGGCCAGGCGTACCGCATCGTCGGACAGCGCGTGCACGGCGTACACGCACGCGCTGGCGTCGACCGCACCCGACTCGGGCACAGTCGGCGACCAGCCGTCCACGGTGTCGTCGACGCGCAGTCGCAGCATGGCGTGTCGGTCGAGAAGGGCTTGCAGGACGACGACGACGTCGGCGTAGGTGACGCCCTCGGGGGCCTGCAGCACGATGGTCTGGTTGAACCCGTCGGTCGGTCCGTCCACGTCGTACAGCCAGCGCATGATCGGTGTCGACGGCACCGGTCCGACACCATCATCGGCTGGGCCGTCCGGTCCCGCGATCACCCCGGCGATTCGAGCGAGTCGGGCCACGGTCTGCTCGACGAAGACGTCGCGAGGACGGCACGTCAGACCCGCGCCTCGGACGCGGGCCACCACTTGCATCGACAGGATGCTGTCGCCGCCGAGGTCGAAGAACGAGTCGTCGACCCCGACCCTCTCCAACCCGAGGACGTCCGCGTAGATGCCGACGAGCATCTCCTCGACCGCATCGCTCGGTGCCCGGTACCGGTCGACGTGCTGGTATTCGGGGGCGGGCAGCGCGCGGACGTCGAGCTTGCCGTTCACGGTCAGTGGCAACGCCGCCACGACCACGATCGCGGCGGGGACCAGGTAGCTGGGTAATTGCTCGGCCAGCGTGTTCCGTGCGGCAACGGGGTCGGCGGTGCCGGTGAGGTAGCCCACCAGGCGCTTGTCGCCGGGGCGGTCTTCGCGGGCGATGACCACTGCCTGCTCGACGCCGTCCAAACCGGCCAGGGCGGCCTGGACTTCGCCGAGTTCGATGCGGTAGCCGCGGATCTTGACTTGCTCGTCGGCGCGACCCAGATAGCGCAATTGCCCGTCGGGGCCCCACGACACCAGATCGCCGGTGCGATACATCCGCGCCCCGGGCGCACCGAACGGGCACGCCACGAACCGCGACGCCGTCAAGCCGCCGCGGCCGACGTATCCGTATGCCACCCCGGCACCTGCCACGTACAACTCGCCGATGACCCCCGCAGGCACCGTCCGCAGCCATGCGTCGAGCACGAACAGGGCTGCGCCGGCCACCGGCGAGCCGATCGGCACCACCCCCGAACCCGGTGTCAGTGGTGCACTGATCGCGACGCACATCGTCGTCTCGGTCGGACCATACGCGTTGATCATCAGTCGGCCGCGCGCCCACCGATCGACCACCTCGGCCGGGCAGGCCTCACCGACCACCACCAGTGCCGTCGACTCCAAACCCTTTGTCGGCAGCACCTTCACGGCAGAGGGGGTCTGCGTGAGAACACTGACTCCTTCGGCTACCAGAGCGCCGTGGAATTCGTCCGCCGAGCCCGCGACCGACTCGGGTACGACGACCAGGCGACCCCCGCGCAGCAGTGCTCCGAAGATCTCCCACACCGAGACGTCGAAGGCCAGCGTGTGGCACAGCGGCCATACTCCCGGGGTAGGCAGCCCGGCGTCGAGCGACGTCAACAACTGGGTGACGTTGTGGTGGCTGATGGCAACGCCCTTGGGGACACCGGTCGTGCCCGAGGTGTAGATCAGATAGGCGACGTCGGCCGCTGAGGGCATCGGCAGCGGGGTGGCGGGTCGGGCGTCCACCGCGGCGTCGTGGACGTCGATGACTGGCAGCTCCCACCCGTCGAGTCGGTCGGCCAGCTCGGAACTGGTGACGACGGCGGTCGGCGTCGCGTCGGCGAGGATGAACTCCATCCGGGCCGCCGGCACCGTCGGGTCGATCGGCAGGTAGGCCGCCCCAGCCTTCAACACCGCCAGGATCGCGACGACGGCCTCAGGGGAGCGGGTGAACAGCAGCGCCACGCAATGCCCGCGCCCTACGCCGCGGCTGGACATCAAGTGCGCCAACCTGTTCGATGCCTCGTCGAGTTCGCGGTACGTCATGGAACGCGCGCCGTAGCTGATCGCGATCGATTCGGGGACACGCGTGACGTGTTGGGCGAACAGCGCGGGGATCGACACCTGGTCCATCGGCCTCGTCAGAGCGGCGCGGTTGCCGATCACGTCGAGCCGGGCGCGCTCGTCGGTGTCGAGCACCCCGATCGAGGACAACCGTGCCGTCGGATCGGCGGTCACGGCCACCAGTACCCGCCGCAGCCGGTCGATCAACGCCTCGATGCTCGCGTGGTCGTAGACATCGGTGCGGAACTCGACCATGCCCCCGATCCCGGCGGGTTCGCCCGTCTCGGTCCAGCGCTCAGCCAGAGAGAAGGCCAGATCCATTCGAGCGGTGCGATTTTCGATCGGCATCTGGGTGACGTGGAGATCGCCCAACGCCGGTCCGGCCACGGCGTCATCGGTGGTCTGCCCCGGCAGGTTCTGCCAACCCAACGCCACTTGGACCAGCGGGTGGTGGGTCAGCGATCGGGTGGGATTGAGCCGTTCGACGAGCACTTCGAATGGCACGTCCTGGTGTTCGTAGGCGCCCAGGCTGCGGCGGCGTACCTGCTCGAGCAGGTCGGCGACGGTAGGGTCCCCGGTCAGGTCGACGCGCAGCACCAGGGTGTTGACGAAGAAGCCGACCAATTCGTCGAGCGCGGGATCGCTCCGTCCGGCGATCGGAAAGCCCACTGCCACATCCGAACTGCCGCTGAGCTGCGACAGCAGCACCGCCAGCGCAGCCTGGACCACCATGAAGCTCGTCGAGTCGTGGGCACGGGCGGTGGCGCGCACCTCACGTTGCAACTCGACGGGCCAGTCCACTGCTGCGCTCGCGCCACGTTGATCGGCAACCGGGGGATGGGGCCGATCGGTCGGGAACTCCAACCGTTCCGGCATCCCGGCCAAAGCGTCCTGCCAGTAGTCCACCTGCCCGGCGATCAGGCTCGCGCTGTCACCGATGTCGCCGAATTGCGCCCTCTGCCAGAGTGTGTAGTCGACGTACTGCACCGGGAGCGCCGTCCACCGCGGAGCCTGGCCGACGCTCCGGCTGGAGTAGGCTTCTCCGAGGTCCCGCGTCAGCGGGGTGATCGACCAGCCGTCGGCCGCGACGTGGTGGACGACCGCCGCCAGGACGTGCTCGTTGTGGGCGATCCGAAACAGCCGCGCCCGCAATGGTATTTCGACGTTCAGGTCGAAGGCGTGGCTCGCGGTCTCTGCGACGGCCTCCTGCAGTCGTTCGGCTGGCCACGTGGTGGCGTCGACTAGTTCCCAGCCGAAGTCGGCCTCGTCGGGCGCGACTACCAGCTGTTGCGGGACACCGTCTGGCGCGATGATCAGGGTGCGAAGGCTCTCGTGACGGCCGATCACGTCGGCCAGCGCCAGCCCCAATGCGACGACGTCGAGGCCTCCACGGATCTGCAGCGCGGTGGCCATGTTGTACACCGCGGACGGACCCTGCAGTTGGTCGATGAACCACAGTCGGTTCTGGGCGAACGACAACGGAATGACCGTGGGACGCGAACCGGCGACTAGCGGCTGACGATGCCTGCCGACCTCGTCGAGGTGCGACGTCAAGCGGGCGATCGTGGGCGCGTCGAACAGGGCTCGAATCGAGAGATCGGCGTCCAGGGCGGAATTGATTGCGCCGACCATCCGCATTGCCAGAATGCTGTCGCCGCCGAGGTCGAAGAAGGAGTCGTCGATTCCGACCCGTTCGACGTTGAGTACCTGGGCGTAGATCTCGGCGAGAATCGCCTCGACCGGTGTGACGGGGGCGCGGTAGCGATCGCCGTAGACGTACTCCGGCGACGGTAGGGCGGCGGTATCGAGCTTGCCGTTGACCGTCGTGGGTAGCACGTCGAGGGCGATGATCGCGGTAGGGATCATGTAGGGGGGCAGTGTGTGGCGTAGTGCGGTTCGGGCGGCGGTCGGGTTGGCGGTGCCGGTGAGGTAGGCGACGAGACGGGTGTCGCCGGGATGGTCCTCGCGAACGATGACGACGGCGTGCTCGACCCCGTCGAGAGCGGTGAGGGCGGCGTGGATGTCGCCGAGTTCGATGCGGTAGCCGCGGATCTTCACCTGGTCGTCCGCCCGGCCCAAATACCGCAGTTGGCCGTCCTCGCCCCAGCGGACGAGGTCGCCGGTGCGGTACATCCGTGCGCCGGGTTGGCCGAAGGGGCACGCGAGGAATCGTGATGCGGTCAGGGGTGTTCGGTGTAGGTAGCCGAGTCCGACGCCGCGGCCTGCGACGTAGAGTTCGCCGGTGGCTCCCGGTGCGGCGAGTCGTAGCCAGGGGTCCAAGACGAACAGGGCGGTGCCGGAGACGGGGACGCCGATGGGTACGGATCCGGGTCCTGGGGTCAAAGGCCTACTGATGGTGGCGTAAATCGTGGTTTCGGTGGGGCCGTAGCCGTTGATCATCACCCGTCCCGGCGCCCAGCGCGCCACCAGGTCTGGTGGGCAGGCTTCGCCGCCGACCATCAGCGTGAGCGAGTCGAGTCCGGCGGGGGAGAGCGCGGTCAGGGCGGAGGGGGTTTGGCTGAGCACGGTGACGTGCTCGTCGACGAGCAGGGTGTGTAGGTCCTGCGCTGAGGTGGTGATCTCCTCGGGGACGACCACTAGCCGTCCGCCGTGGAGCAGTGCTCCCCAGATTTCCCAGACGGAGTAGTCGAAGGCGTAGGAGTGGCATTGGGTCCACACCTGGTCTGGGCCGAGGGTGACTCCGAGGTCGAGGTGTTCGAAGAGGCGGGTGACGTTGTGGTGGTTGACGGCAACGCCTTTCGGGACCCCGGTAGTGCCCGAGGTGTAGATCACGTACGCGACGTCGTCGGCGGCGGGCAGTGGCAGCGCGAGGCTGGCCCGGGTATCGATGCGGGAATCCCCGAGGTCGAGGATGGGGACGTCGTACCCGGCCAATTGGTGGGTCAGTTCGGTGGTGGTGACGACGGCCACCGGCGTGGCGTCGGCGAGCATGAACTCGATGCGGCTGTCGGGATGGGCCGGGTCGATCGGCAGGTAGGCTGCGCCGGTCTTGAGGATGGCGAGGATGGCGGTGATCGCGTGCGCGGAGCGCGGTAGCAGTATTGCGACGGTCTGTCCGGGGCGTGCCCCGAGCTCGGATAGCAGGTGTGCCAACCGGTTCGATGCGATGTCGAGTTCGCGGTAGGTGGTTGACCGCGTCCCTTGGGTCACGGCCACCGCATCCGGGCACCGCCGCACCTGCTCGGCGAACAACCCCGGAACCGACACCACCGTGGTCTGCTGATCGAGCACGCGGCGGTTGCCCAGCTCGTCCAATGTGGCCCGATCGTCGACATCGATGACGTCCAGTGTCGACAACTGCTGTCCCGGTTGCGAAGTCATCGTCGTCAGCACCCGCTGGAATCTGTCGATCAGGGCGTCGATGCGGTCGGCGTCGAAGACGTTGGTGTCGAACTCGATGCGCAGGCCAATTTCCTCACCTGGCATCGCTTGCAGGGTGAGCGGAAATTCATTGCGTTCGCGGGTGGTGACGTCGGTGATGGCCAACCCGTTGGCCTCGAACATGGCGTCGGTGTCGATCGGGTAGTTCTCGAACACGAACAGGGTGTCGAACAGCCGATCGTGGCCCGTGATGCGGTGAATCTCGTTGAGCGCCAGGTGCTCGTGCTCCAGGGTGAGATTGTGCGCCTCGTGCAGTTGCTCGAGCAGATCGGTGGTCGAGGTGGTCGAGTTCAGGGTGGCTCGCACCGGCACCGTGTTGATGAACAATCCCACCATCGACTCCGCGCCGGACAGTTCCACTGGCCGCCCTGAGACGGCGGTCCCGAAGGCGACGTCGTGCTGACCGGTCAGCCACATGAGTATCTGAGCCCATGCGGCTTGCAGGACGGTGTTCATGGTGGTGTGCCGTAAGCGGGCCAGTTCGACGAGTCCCCGCGTGAGATCGTCGGGCACAGTGAACGACTCGACCCCCCGTCGTCCCAGTTGACCGGGTACGCCGATCAGGGTGGGGGTGTCGAAACCCGCCAGCAGCGTACGCCATGCATCACGGGCGGTATCGAGGTCCCGATCGCCGAGCCATTCGACGAACCGGCGGTAGGGCACCGGTGCCGGCAGCCGGTGCCCGAAGTAGCTGCCGAAGATCTCCTGCAGCAGGATCGGCAGCGACCAGCCGTCGAGCACGATGTGATGAAAGGTCAAGACACACCGGTGTCGATCCGGCGCGGTGCGAATCAGAGCGGCCCGGAATGCCGGCGGGTTGGTGAGGTCGCAGACCGCGGTGCGCTCAGCGGAGCATACCCACTGAATCTGTTCGTCGAAGTCGTCTCCGTTCAGCACGATGTAGCGCCACGCCGCCGAGGGATCCGCGGGGATGGCCTGTACCGGCTCGTCGAACTCCTCACAGAACCGAGCCGCCAGGTGGGGGTGGCGGGCGGCCACCGCCTGGACTGCGTCGCGCAGCCGGTCGGGGTCCACCGGGCCCGTGACGGTGACGTCGAGTTGCATCGCGTAGACGTCGTCGGGGTTGACGGCCCGCGTGGTGGCGGCGTGGAAGAGCAGACCCCTCTGAAGCGGGATCAGCGGCAGGACGTCGGCGACGTGGTACCGCCGGTGCAATTCGTCGATCTGCTCTTGGTCGAGTCGGGTGGGGGCGATGTCCGAGGGCGTCAGACCACCGCCGCCGTCGAGGACGTGGGCGCAGATGCCGCTCAACGCGTCGAAGAAGAGTTCGGCGATCCGACTGACCTGATCGTGGTTCAGCGCAGAGGGCGCCCACGTCCAGTTCGCATGCAGCTGTGGACCGCCGTCGGTGTCGACGGTGCCGGCGTTGAGCGCCACGGTATGCGCAAGTGGCATGGGAATCGCTGCGGCACAGTCGTTGACCGACGAGTCGTCTCGGCAGACCTGCCAGAGTGCTCCGGACATCTCGGCGGCGCCACGGAGTTGGCCGAGATAGTTGAAGCCGATCGTGGGGTCTGGGCGGGTGAGGTCGACGTCGGGGTTCAGGTAGCGCAGCAACCCGTAGGTCAGGGGATCGGGCAGGGCGCGGAGCTGTTCCTTGGCGTCCTTGACGACGGAGCCGAGAGCGGGATCGCCTGCCGTGATCTGCCCCCACGGTAGCTCGCGAAGAGCAAGTGCCACCGGGTATTTGGCGGTGAACCACCCAACGGTGCGGGACAGGTCGAGGCCGGGGACGATGTCCTCGTCGCGGCCATGCCACTCGACGTCGACGCCGATCGGCCTGCCCGTGCCACCGAGGTACTCGACCCATGCCAAACCGAACGCGATCAGCAGGATGTCGTTGATGCCCGCGTGGAACGCGGCGGGCACCTCACCGAGTAGGTGGCGGGTGGTCGCGGCATCGAGCGACACCGAGAGATGCCCAGCGGTGGCGTAGGTGTCGACGTCGGGTCGCACGGCGGGCAGCGCAGCGGGGACGGCGGCGATCTGATGCCAGGTCTCGGCGAGGCCGACCACCGCGTCGGTGCGAGCGTGTTCGCCGAGCACCGAGGCCCAACGGGCGAACGACGTGCCCACGGCGGGCAGGGCCACCGGTTCCCCGTTGTGGTGTTGGGCCCACGCGATGTTGAGGTCTTCCAATAGGATTCGCCACGACACCGCATCCACGGACAGGTGGTGAATCATCAACGCCAGCCGGCGCGTTGATCGTTCCCACAGGGCACTGAGCATCACACCGGTACTCGGATCCATCCGAGACCGGGCCAGGCGTACCGCATCGTCGGACAGCGCGTGCACGGCGTACACGCACGCGCTGGCGTCGACCGCACCCGACTCGGGCACAGTCGGCGACCAGCCGTCCACGGTGTCGTCGACGCGCAGTCGCAGCATGGCGTGTCGGTCGAGAAGGGCTTGCAGGACGACGACGACGTCGGCGTAGGTGACGCCCTCGGGGGCCTGCAGCACGATGGTCTGGTTGAACCCGTCGGTCG
>NZ_JAEMTF010000193.1 GCF_016462415.1 Williamsia sp.
GTGGCAGGCGGTGTGATGGCAGGCGGAGGGGGCGCGGTGGGCGCCGGCGTCGACGGTGCGGCCGGAGCGGGCCCGTCGTCGACGCTGACACCGTGTTCGGTCACCAGGGCCGTGAAACCCGCATCCCATCCGGCCGAGACATTGCGGACCTTCCACTCGTCGCCGCGTCGGTAGATCTCGGTCAGAACGGCCGCGCGTTCGGTACTCAGCCCGGTGGCGGGCATGGCGAGCGCGCCGATGGTCACCGACAGGCCGCGCACATCGGCCAGGGTTCCCTGTGCCGCGCCGTCGAGAACCACTGCGATGCGCAGGGTGTGGACGTCGGCCGGGACGGCACCGAGGTCCACCTCGACGGCGTCGGTTCCGACGAGCCGTACCGCGCCGCCCGGCGCCACCGGGTTGTTGAAGAACACGAAATCGTCGTCGGAACGCACCCGCCCCGCCTCGGTCACACAGAACACCATGAGATCGCACGACCCCACAGCCGGACCGGCGACCGTTGCCGTGAACTGATGGATGTCGAGCTGTGAGTTCTCGCCGCGGCGCAGGCTGGTCGTCATTCGTCGACCGTAATACCCATTCGGTCATGCGCACGGGGCGGTCGACTCCGTGGCCGATCACCGCAGACGGTCAGCAACCCCAGCCGCAGCGGGCGATCCCCTTGATCGTGCCGTCGAGATGGGCGACGAGATGTGAGTCGATGGCGATGCCGTTGACGCCCATCCAGATCTCGCCGCCATCGTCGCCACCCACGGTGACGCGGAACTGGTTGTTGCTCACCTTCGCGCCGCTCACCCCGAGGCGAGTGGGTGCCGATGCGATGAGTCCGACGACGCGCTCCACGTCGATCTTCGCCAGATCGACGGGCGCGTCACCACTGCTCACGGCGAGTCCGCTGTAGTACTCGGGTGAATGGAATTCCCCGCCCGGCGAGTAGTCGTAGTGCGTGTGCCCGACCGGCGACGCGGGATCGAAGACGTAGAGCTCAGCGCTCTCGGCGTAGAGGTGGATACCCTCGACGACCGTCGTGCCGAAGCGCTCACGGGTCGCCTGCACGACGTCGCGGATCGCGTCGGCGGTGAACATCGCGCCTGCGATCGAGGGATCACCGGGAACCGCGACCCGAGACGGGGCATCGTCGTCGCTGACCAGGGTCGTCACCGTGGCGGTCGCAGCGATCACGGCGACCAGGATCGCCGCGCCGATGAGGACGAGTCGACGCCGACCTCGACGCCACCCGGACTCGGCCCCCGCGGGCGAGTCGGAGATCTCGGCTGGTTCGCTCGGCTGCAGATCGGCCGTGATCCACGCGAGTTCGCCCATCGTGGTGGCTTCTCCGACAACGGTCACGCGACGGCTGTGCTCGATGTAGTCGAGTTGTCCGTCCATCAGCGCGTTGTCCAGCATGCCCATGACCGACACCCGGTCGATGTCGCGAGCCCGGGTGACCGACGCGTCGACGTCGTGGGGTCGATGATCTGTCACAGAAATACCGCCTTCGCGTGCGGGGTACCAGAACGTACCCGATAGTCGCAGACGCACGGCATTGTGTTAGCCCGACTCGTCGTCACGTCCGTGATCCGGGCGGTGCAGGTCGGACCTCGGCGGGGTGCGGTCCCAGCCGTCGAGGAATCGTCGCGCGTCGTCACGAGGTGACACGCGACGAGGGTGGGCGCGGGCATGCTCGGCGAACCGCAGACGCGCATCGGGGATGTTCCGTATCGCGGGGTCGGCGGTGGCGGCCTCGAAGAAGCGTTTGCCCCACAACGTGTTCGACGTGGCATGTGCGGCGCTGTCACCGAACCCGGCGGGAACGCGCCCGAGCATCAGGTCGGTCACGGTCGAGTTCAACCTCGCAGCGTAGGCGCCCCGTCGGCGACGCAGGCGTGGCCGAGCGCGTCTCGTCTGCGGACCCGATACGGGAAAGGCGGGAGGGTCGTGGCCGACGAGCCCGCTCAACACCTCGATGTCGCAGGCGATGTCGGCGCCGCGGTATTCACCGTCCCATTCCACCAAGACGTTGGCGTGACGCAGGCGCGGGTTGGCCAGCACCTCACGCAGCAGTGTCCAGGCGTCGGGATGAACTCGATGGGTGTGGGTGTCGCGGTAGAGGTGGTCGGGACCGTAGAAGCCGCCACCGACGTGCAGGTAGGCGACCCGCTCGAGCGGGTAGCGATTGATGACCACCGCCGGATCCGTGCCGTGCAACGACGCCGCGGCGAGCACGTTGGACACATCGAGGATGTAGCCGGTGTCGCAGATCGAGGCCAGATGGTCGAAGTAGTCGGCCTCAGTCCACCGCGATTCGGCGAAAGCCATTGTCGATGCGATGTTCTCGAGTACGAAGGGTCGCCCCACGATGTCGGCGACCACACGGGCATTCGCGGCGACGACCCGGGCAGACTCTGGGGTCAGCGGCGGAGCCAACAGGTGCCCCGTGTCGAGCACATCTGCGTGTGGGCCGCGCGGGGTGCCGCCGGTGCGGGTGAACGCGATGTGTTCGGAGACGACGGGGGAATCGAGCATCTGCGAGACGTCGCGCAGATGATCGACCGCGGTGCGATCGGCGAGGGCATCCGGCGAGGCGATCGACAGCGACACCCCGTGGGTGATGACCGGGACATCCAGCGCACGGAGCTCGGCCAACTGGTCCGGCAGGTGGCAGCAGATGGATTCGGCGATGACCTCGCTGAACCCGAGACGGCCGTCGTCGAGCAACATGTCGGCCAGCTCCGGCCGCCACCCCAGACCCACCGCGCCCGCGCGGGCGGCATGGGACGGATCGGGGCTACGACCCGCCGCCGCCACCGCACCCGCCTCCTCCTCCGCCGCAGGAGGAACCACCACCGCAACTCGACCCGCCGCCGCAGCTGTGTCCGCCGTGTCCGCAGCTGTGGTGTCCGCCGTGTCCGCTGACGCCGTCGTACCCGGTGGACGGCTGGCTGCCGTGATCGCTGCCGAACACCGTGCCACCGGAGACGTAGAAAGCGCCCTTCTGTGATCGGGTCCCACGGCGTGGCGACCGGACCGTGTCCCAGCCGTCGCTGGGGCGTTGCATCGGACGGCGCTGTCTGGTCGCGATCCATCCGAGGATGCCGAAGCCGGTCACACCGATCGTGACCACGACGGCGATTGCGATCACCGTTGCGAGCATCGCGACCTCCTGGTGCCTCGCCGCGAGGATTCGCGGAATCCAGATTGTATGCGCGGAATCGGGCCTCACACCGCTTGTCGAGCGCCCGGGCCGAGACGAGGGACCAGCCTCCTCGACGGCCAGCCCGGCGATCCCGACGGTTGACATCCTGCCATTGGGAAATGACACTCTCCGGGTGTGTGACGCGGCGCAC
>NZ_JAEMTF010000122.1 GCF_016462415.1 Williamsia sp.
AGCTCGTCCATACCGAGGATGGCGATGATGTCCTGCAGCTCCTTGTACTTCTGCAGGATGCGCTTGACCTCGTTGGCGACGCGGAAGTGCTCGTCACCGACGATGGACGCCTCGAGGATGCGCGAGGTCGAGGTCAGCGGGTCGACGGCCGGGTAGATGCCGAGCTGCGAGATGGGGCGCGACAGCTCGGTGGTGGCGTCGAGGTGGGCGAACGTGGTCGCAGGCGCCGGGTCGGTGTAGTCGTCGGCGGGAACGTAGATCGCCTGCAGCGAGGTGATCGAGTTACCGCGCGTCGAGGTGATCCGCTCCTGGAGCTCGCCCATCTCGTCGGCCAGGGTCGGCTGGTAGCCGACGGCGGACGGCATACGGCCGAGCAACGTCGAGACCTCGGAACCGGCCTGGGTGAAACGGAAGATGTTGTCGATGAACAACAACACGTCCTGGTGCTTCTCGTCGCGGAAGTACTCGGCCATGGTCAGGGCCGAGAGGGCGACGCGCATACGCGTGCCCGGCGGCTCGTCCATCTGACCGAACACCAGGGCGGTGTCCTGCAGAACGCCCATCTCCTCCATCTCGAGGTGGAGGTCGGTGCCCTCACGGGTGCGCTCGCCGACGCCGGCGAACACCGACGTGCCGGAGAACTCGCGAGCGATACGGGTGATCATCTCCTGGATCAGAACGGTCTTGCCGACACCGGCACCACCGAACAGACCGATCTTGCCGCCCTTGACGTACGGGGTGAGCAGGTCGATGACCTTGATACCGGTCTCGAGGATCTCGGTCTTGCCCTCGAGCTGGTCGAAGGGCGGCGGCTTGCGGTGGATGCTCCACTGCTCGCCGTCACGACCGGTTCCCGGGGAGTCGAGGCAGTCGCCGAGTGCGTTGAACACGTGGCCCTTGACGACGTCTCCGACGGGGACCGAGATGGACTTGCCGGTGTCGACGACCTCGGTGCCGCGGGTCAGGCCGTCGGTGGGCTGCATGGAGATGGTGCGCACGAGGTTGTCACCCAGGTGCTGGGCGACCTCGAGGGTCAGCGTCTTGGCAACCGACTCGAGGGCGATCTCCGCGTGCAACGCGTTGAACAGCTCGGGTACGGCTCCACGGGGGAACTCGACGTCGACGACGGGTCCGATGACGCGGACCACGCGCCCGGCCGTGTCCTTGGCCGAGGAGCCCTGGGGGGCTTCAGTTGTTGCAGTGCTCATTGTTGGTCACTTCCTGGCTTGGAGGGCCGATACAGCTCTGTGTCTTGGATGCGGCTGCCGCCGCGGGGTGTCGTGTGCGCGGATGCCGCCGCCGTACTACTTCGCGAGGGCGGAGGCGCCGCCGACGATCTCACTGATCTCCTGGGTGATCTGCGCCTGGCGCAGCTGGTTGGCCTGCCGCGATAGGTCGGTGATCAGCTCGTCGGCGTTGTCGGTGGCCGCCTTCATGGCGGTCCGTCGGGCCGCCGACTCCGATGCAGCCGCTTCCAGCAGCGCGGCGTACACACGGGTCGCGATGTACTTGGGCAGCAGGGCCGACAGCAGGGTCTCGGCACCGGGCTCGAACGAGTAGTTACGAGCCTCCGTCGACGAGTCGTCGTTGCTCGACGACGAATCGCCCGACTCCTCGTCGTCCTCGGACACCACGAGCGGCGCGATCCGACGAACCTCGGGGACCTGGCTCAACATCGAGACGAACCGGGTGTACACCAGATGCAGCTCGTCGAGTCCCTCGAGAGCGTGGTGCTCCTCGGTCTCCTCGACCTCGGTGCCCGACCCCGCGACGAACAGGTCGACCAGACGGTCGGTCGCCGTCTTGGCGTCGGAGTACCGCGGCTGCTGGGAGAACCCGGTCCACGATCCCTCGACATCGAGATCGCGGAAGGTGAAGTACCGCAGCCCCTTCTTGCCCATCACGAAGATGATGGGGTCCTTGCCCTCGTCGCGCAGCAGCGCCAACAGCTCACGGGTGGCCCGCAGGACGTTGGAGTTGTAACCGCCGCACTGGCCGCTGTCGCTGGTCACGACCAGCACGCCCGCACGCTTGGGCTCCGGACGCTCCACCAGCAACGGGTGATCCAGGGTGGCCGACTTGCTGGCCAACTCCGAGAGCACCGAGGTCATCTCCTCGGCGTACGGCTTCGACGCCGTCACGCGGGCCTGAGCCTTGGTGATACGCGAGGTCGCGATCAGCTCCTGCGCCTTGGTGATCTTGCGCGTCGACTGAACCGACCTGATGCGTGAGCGCAGTTCACGAATACTCGCCATCGGCTGTCTCACACCTCCTTCGGGTTTGCCACACGGTCACGGATTGTCATGAGTCCTACGACTTCTTCTTGAGCTTGATCTCCTCGTTGGTGACCTCTTCGGGGTCCAACGAGTCCGACTCCTCCTCGTTCACGACGCGCGAACCGTCGCTGGCGAGGAAGCCCTGCTTGAACTTGTTCGTCTCGTCGACCAAGGCCTCGGCCTGGTCGTCGGAGAGAGCCTTGCCGCCGGCGATGGAGTCGTAGACACCGGTCGCGCTGTGGTGCAGGTGGCTGAGCAGCTCGTTCTGGAAACGCTTGACGTCCTCGACGGGGACCGAGTCGAAATGTCCCTCACCGCAGAGGTAGATCGACACGATCTGGTCCTCGACCGACGCCGGGCTGTACTGGTCCTGCTTGAGCAGCTCGACCCAGCGGGCACCGCGCTCGAGCTGGGCCTTCGACGCGTCGTCCAGGTCGGAGGCGAAGGCCGAGAAGGCCTCCAGCTCACGGAACTGGGCGAGCTCGAGACGCAGCGAACCACTGACCTTCTTGAGGCCCTTGGTCTGCGCGGCGCCACCGACACGGGAGACCGAGGTACCGACGTTGATGGCCGGTCGGACGCCCTTGTTGAAGAGGTCGGACTCGAGGAAGACCTGACCGTCGGTGATCGAGATGACGTTGGTCGGGATGAACGCCGAGACGTCGTTGGCCTTGGTCTCGATGATCGGCAGACCGGTCATCGAGCCGCCACCGAGCTCGTCGGACAGCTTGGCGCAACGCTCCAGCAGACGGGAGTGCAAGTAGAAGACGTCACCGGGGTACGCCTCGCGGCCCGGCGGACGACGCAGCAGCAGCGAGATGGCGCGGTAGGCCTCGGCCTGCTTGGTGAGGTCGTCGAACACGATGAGGACGTGCTTGCCCTCGTACATCCAGTGCTGACCGATGGCCGAGCCGGTGTAGGGCGCGAGCCACTTGAAGCCGGCGGAGTCGGACGCGGGCGCGGCGACGATGGTGGTGAACTCGAGAGCTCCCGCGTCGTCGAGCGCCTTCTTCACACCGGCGATCGTCGAGCCCTTCTGGCCGATCGCGACGTAGATGCAGCGGACCTGCTTGTCGGGGTCGCCGGTCTCCCAGTTCGCCTTCTGGTTCAGGATCGCGTCGATGCAGACCGCGGTCTTGCCGGTCTTGCGGTCACCGATGATGAGCTGGCGCTGACCGCGACCGATCGCCGTCATGGCGTCGATGGCGGTGATGCCGGTCGCGAGCGACTCCTCGACGGGCTGGCGCTCGAGAACGCTGGCCGCCTGGAGCTCGAGCACGCGGGTCTCGGACGACTCGATGTCGCCCTGGCCGTCGATCGGCTGACCGAGTGGGTTGATCACGCGGCCGAGGAACTTGTCGCCGACGGGGACCGAGAGCACGCCACCGGTGCGGCTGACCTGCTGGCCCTCCTCGATGGATTCGTAGTCACCGAGGATGACCACGCCGATCTCGTCCTCGTCGAGGTTCAGTGCGACACCGAGGACGCCGCCGGGAAATTCCAGCAGCTCGTTGGCCATCGCGCCGGGGAGACCGCTGACATGGGCGATTCCGTCGGCGGTGTCGGTGACGACACCGACCTCCTCGCGGGATGCCTCGGCCGTGAACGTCGAGACGTACTGCTCGATCGCGCCTTTGATCTCGTCGGATGAGATCGTCAACTCCGCCATGAGTATTCGTCTTCCTTGCGTTGGGGTGGGTATGTGGTGGTCTGGGGCCAGTGGACTCGAAGATGCCGCGGTACGGCAGCTACCTGGGCAGCTCTTCGGCTGCCTTGGCCAGTCGGGTTGCGACGTCTCCGTCGATGACCTCGTCGCCGATGGCGACCCGGAGGCCGCCCAGCAGGCTGGGATCGATCTCCACCTGGGTGGAGATCTCGCGGTTGTAGATGCGCCCGAGCGCTTCGGTGAGCCGCTCCTCCTGGCCATCGGTCAGCGGCGATGCGGACACCACGTGGGCGACCGACTCTCCGCGACGAGCCGCTGCGAGCTCGGCCAGATCGGACACCGCGGACGCGGCGGCCTGGCCGCGGAGCAGCCGGACGGTCTGGTCGAGAACTGCCTTGGTGACGTCGTCGACCTTGCCCGAGACCACGGTGTCGAGAAGTTCGAGACGCTTCTCGGCGGGCGCGTTCACGTCGGAGAGCAGCGCGCTGAGCTTGGGCTCGGCCACCAGCAGGCGACCGAAGCGGAACAGCTCGTCCTCGACGTTGTCGATCGTGCGCGCCTTCTCGGCGACGATCAGCAACGCGAACCGCGCGAGACGCTCGATGGCGAAGGGGAAGTCACTGGTCGCCGACCACCGACCCACCACCGCGCTGCGCAGCAGTGCGAGGGTGTCCTCGCCGAGCTTGGAACCGAAGAGGTTGTCGACGATGCCGGTCTTGGCGTCGTCGTCGTCCGAGGCCTCGGCCAGGTGCTTGCGCAGGACCGGCTCCGACCCGAGCAGCGCGACGACGTCGGCGAGTTCGCCGGCAAGCGTCCGCAGTCCGGAATCGTCGAGCGACTCGACACGACGGTCGAACTCATCCGACAGCTTCTTGATCGAGTCCCGCGAGGCGGCGCGCATCGAGTGCACACCCACCAGGTCGGCGGGCGCCGAGATCCGCGAGGATCCCGAGGACGCCATCTCCCCCAGCTCGTCGATCACGCGGTCGACCGACTGCTCGCGAGCGGCCGGGTCGTCCAGGTGTTCGCGGACAAGGTTGCTCGCGAGTTCGACCGAGGTGAGTCCGAGGTCGCTTCGCAGCTGACGGACCAGGGCCGCGCGGTTCAGCGCGACCTGTGCCTTGCCGTGCTCGGTGATGCGCTTGACCTCGTTATCGGCCTGCACCGACATCTCCTCGGAGATGGCCTGTGCGTCGGCGCGGGCGTCCTCGCGGATCTGACTTCCCGCGGCCCGTGCCTCCTCCACAGCGTTCTTGTGCGCCTCTTTGGCCTCGGCGAGTCGCTTCTTCGCGTTGTCGCTCTCCTCGATCTGCGTCGCGATCGCGGTCTGCTGCGACTTCATCGCCTTGCGGACCGGAGGTGCGACGTAGCGGATCAAGACGAAGACGATCACGATGAAGCCGACGAGTTGCCCCAAGAAGATTCCCATGGAGTCAGCTTCCCTTCGCGCTGGGCTGCGGGGCGTCGGCGGCGAGCCGATCCACCGAAGCGGCGAGTGTCGAATCGGTTGTCACGTCGAAGCCGAGAACCCGGCTGGCGAGGTCCGCCGACAGGGTCCCGACCTCGGAGCGTGCCTGCGTTGCCGCCTGCTCGCCCTGGGCGTTGAGCTGCGATGTGGCCTCGGAGAGAACGGAGTCCGCCTCTGCCGTGGCCCGCTGCTTCATCTCCTCGAGGCTCTCGCGACCTTTCGCGCGAGCCTCGTCACGGATACCGGTGGCCTCGCCGCGAGCCGACTTCATCGCCTCGCGGTACTCCGATTCGGCATGCTCGAATTCCTCGGTGGCGGCACGGTTGTCCTGCGACGTCTGTGTCACCTGATCCTCGCGCTCCTCGAGCACTGCCTTGATGGGCGGCACGACGAACTTGCCGATCACGGCGAGAACGATGAGGAAGATGATCAGTACGACGAAGAACGTGCCGTTCGGGATGAGGAAGTTCTGTGCGGCGAGCGCCATGGTGCGTTACCTGATTCCGTGTCTACCCGGTCCCCGACGTGTCAGGAAGCCGAGATCGGGGTGGCGAACACGAAGAGAGCCATGAACGCCAGGTTGATGAAGTACGCGGCCTCGACGAGACCGACGGTGATGAAGAACGGGGTGAACAGTCGGCTCTGCGCCTCGGGCTGACGGGCGATTCCCGCGATCAGCTGAGCACCGGCCAGGCCGTCGCCGATGCCGGCTCCGATCGCGCCGCCGCCCAGGATCAGGCCGCCGCCGATCAGTGCACCCATTCCAATCGTTGGATCCATGTGACTTTTCCCTTTCGGTGTACTGGCACCGCGGTGCCAGTTGTGGTGCCGGCCGATGATGTCATCAGCCAGGTCGTGGTGGCCGATCGGAATCGGCCGGTTCGGTCGGGTCCGGCGGGTGCCGAACCTGTGGTCTTTAGTGCGCGTCCTCGGATTCCATCGACTGACTGAAGTAGAGGATGGTCAACAGGGCGAAGATGAAGGCCTGGATGAGTCCGACGAAGAGGTCGAACAGCTTCCAGACGGAGTTGGGGGCCCACATGATGTACGGCGGGAACAGCGTGATCAGCGAGACCATGATGCCGCCGGCGAAGATGTTGCCGAACAGTCGCAGCGAGAGCGAGACCGGCTTCGCGATCTCCTCGATGATGTTGATCGGCGCGAGGCCGATCACGTGGCCGCGGACGAGCTTGACCGGGTAGCCGATCGGCCCGCGCTTGCGGAAACCGGCACCGTGGTACCAGACGAACACGGTCAGGGCGAGCGCGTAGACGAAGTTGATGTCGGACGCGGGGGGTTTGAGCCACTCACCGGCGACACCCTCGGAGTTCCCGTACTGCGCAGGCAACACGGCCAGCCAGTTCGAGATGAGGATGAACGTGAACAGTCCGACCGCGAGCGGGAGGACGAACGGCGCGACGCGCATGCCGATCGAGCTCTCGATCTGTCCACGCATCTGATTGGTCACGGCCTCGAAGAACAGCTGGACCCCGTTGGGGACGCCGCGTGAGGTGACCTTGGCCCGCAGGAAGAACGCGAGGCCGATCAGGATGAGGGCGGCGACGGACGTGCCGATGATGGTGTCGAGATTGAACGACATGCCGAGGAAGTCACGGACGATGTGGTGTCCGACCTCGATCTTGGAATCGGATTCTTCGGCTTCAGCAGCCAGGTTGAAGACTTCGGTCATGACTGCTTGCGGAGTCCTTTCATCACGGGGATCACCGTGGACAACACCACGATCACCTGACACAGAGCGAGCCCGAACATCACGCCGAGACCGTCGGGGCGGAAAAAGAATGCGATGACCAACGCCGCGACGGTGATCAGACCGAGGCGGACGGCGGTGTTGAGGACGACCGGCTTCTTGCGCGGGTTGTCACTCGCCGTGGCCGCGCCGACCGAGGCCTGCACCATCTTGGCGTTGAGCAGAGAGAGCACGAGACCTGCGGCGAACCAGACGCCGAAGAAGATGTGACCGAGGATTCCGCTGATCACCAGGACAACCACGGCCAGAACGGACGCGATGATCGCGGGACGGGCCAGACTGAGCGGTATCTCCGGGTAATAGACCGGTGCCGAGTCTGGGGCTGACGTCGTCATCTGCCTCTCCTCAGGTCGGAGCGCGCGGTACTCGTCGTCGAGCACCAGTGGTCGTGCTTGGTGTGGGCGGCGTCCATCGAGCGTGCGAGCCGCTCGGGTAAAGCGGACGTAAGCTCCCGGTTCGTTGTGACACTACCAACACCGTTTCCGGTGTCTGACGTGGGGTGCATGTTGGTGCGGTGAATATTCCCTGTCGGAGAGTGTCCTACTACCGGCAATAGTACTACACGGGATAATTTGTCCGTTTCACCGGATACCCCCCGGTCACAGGTCGCCCGCGCGCGCGCCGACGAGCCGTCGCCGGAGCCGCGGGACCACCGTGGCGATCATCGCGATCACCAGTCCCCCGGCCAAAGCCGGCGCGACCACGGTCACCGAGAAGACGGTACTGGCCGCCACGCTGAACGCCAGTACCGCCACCCACAGATAGATGACCAGGACGACGCGTCGCTGGGAGTGTCCGAGTTCGAGCAGGCGGTGGTGCAGGTGCATCTTGTCCGGTGTGTAGAAACCGACGCCCGCACGGGTACGGCGGATGACCGCGAGCAGCATGTCGAGCATCGGGATGAACATGACCGCGGCAACCAGGATCAGCGGTGACAGCAGCGTGAAGATGTCGGCAGGCCCGTAGGCGTAGATGGCCACGCGACCCGAGGCACTGGTCGAGGCGGTGGCGAGCATCAACCCGATCAGCATGGAACCGGAATCCCCCATGAAGATCCGCGCGGGCTGGAAGTTGTGCGGAAGGAAGCCGAGGCACGCCCCCGCCAGGCTCACCGCGATCAGTGCGGGTGGGTAGTAGCTGACGTCGCCGCCCTGATCACGGAGCAGACCGATCGAGAACAGCAGGATCGCCAGCGCGGCGATCACGGCCAGTCCCGCGGCGAGACCGTCGAGGCCGTCGACGAAGTTGATGGCGTTGATCGTCGCCACGGTGATCGCGATGGTGAGCAGACCGGACTGCAGGGGGTCCAGGACGACCGTGCCGATGTCGCCGAACGGGACCGGCACCACCGTCCAACTGACGCCCATCACCACCAGCACGCCGGCGGCGGTGAGTTGTCCGACGAACTTGGTCAGCGCGTCGAGGCCCCACCGGTCGTCGATGACGCCGACCGCGACGATGACGAATCCGGCCACCACCACCGCGTCCATGTCGTGGGTGTAGGCGAACCCGCGGGTCAGCGCGGGCAGCTGCTGGGCCAGGACGATCGCGGCGAGGACGCCGGTGAAGATCCCGACGCCGCCGAGGCGCGGGGTGGGGATGGCGTGGACGTCTCGCACCCGTGGCACCGCGACCGCACCGGTACGGGTGGCGACCACCCGCACGATGCCGGTGGCCAGGTAGGTGATCACGGCCGCCGCGATCCCGACCAGCATCAGCTCACGGAGCGGTACACCCGCCCCGCTACTGGCTGCCTCGGCGAGAATCACGGCTCAACGCTACTAGTGCGGGGGGTGCGCCCCACTCAGGCTCGCAGCGAGGCCGCGTCCACACCGAGAACCTCGGCGATCTGCTCCACGGAGACCGCACCCTCGCGAAGGATGGACGGCGTCGGACCGGTGAGATCGACGATGGTGGACGGCGTCGCATGGGCGGCCGGGCCACCGTCGAGGTAGACCGCGACGTCGTCGCCGAGTTGGTCGCGGGCGTCTGCGGCGGTCGTCGCGGGCGGCTGTCCGGAACGGTTCGCGCTCGACACCGCCATCGGACCGACCTCGCGCAACACCTCGATCGCGACCGGGTGCAGCGGCATCCGCAACATCACCGATCCCTGCGTGTCACCCAGATCCCAGGCGAGTGATGGTGCCTGCTCGACCACGAGGCTCAGTCCCCCGGGCCAGAAGGCGCGGACGAGCTCACGGGCCTGCGTCGACACCGACAGCACCAGACCGTCGATGGTGTCCCACGACCCGACCAGCACCGGCACCGGCATGTCGCGACCGCGTCCCTTGGTCGCGAGCAGGCTGGTGACGGCCTCGGAATCGAATGCGTCGCAGCCCAACCCGTACAGGGTGTCGGTGGGCATGACCACGAGACGTCCCGCCTTGACGGCGCCGACCGCGGCGCGGACCCCCGCGCTGCGCGAATCCGGTTGGTTGCAATCGAACACAGTGCTCACGCGATCATCCTTGCACGTCATCTCCGGCCGCCTCGGCGGTGCGTCGGGCGGTCACGAACCGGGGGCGTCCGGTGAGGTCGGCGTGCGCCTCGATCTGGTCGAAGGCACCGTGTCGACGCAACTCGGCGACCACCAGGTCGGCGGTGGTGTCGTCGTGTTCGATCGCGCATCGCCCCCCGGGCACGAGGGCACGAGTGATGAGACCGATCATCGGGGTGATCACCGACATCCCGTCGACGCCGCCGAAGACGGCGATCGCGGGGTCGTGCTCGACGACCTCCGGCGACAGATCGGCCCCCTCGGGAACATACGGCGGGTTGGCCACCACGACGTCGACGGTGCCGGGAGCGAGGAGGTGGCGATCACGCACGTCGCCGGCGACCACCGACAGCCGCCGGCGTACAGCGTCGCCGACTCGGGCGACGTTGGCGCGCAACCAGATCAGAGCGTCGGGATCGTTCTCGACGGCGACCACGCCCGCGTCGGACACCGTGGTGGCCACCGCGATGGCCAGGGCGCCGCTACCGCTGCAGAGATCGACCACGCGGGGGCGGTCGAGACCGACGCAGACCGCGTACGCCCATTCCAGGATCGCCTCGGTCTCGGGGCGCGGGACGAAGACCCCGGGGCCGACGGCGAGGTCGACCGGCCCGAACGATGCCGACCCGAGGATGTGCTGCAGGGGTTCACGCGCCGCTCGACGGTCGAGCAGGCTATCGAGCTGGGCGGCCTGCGGATCGGTCAGGTCGTCTGCGGCGACGAGCCGGCCACGGTCGACCCCGAGCACGTGCGCGACGAGCAGCTCGGCGTCGACACGGGGTGATTCGACGCCGGCGGCGGTCAGGCGGTCGGCGGCGGCGGCGATGACCGCGCGGTTCACCGTGACCCGACGATCACTGGGCCTCGAGGCGAGCCTGCTTGTCGGCGGCGACGAGGGCGTCGAGAAGCGCATCGAGATCTCCGTCGAGGACGGCGTCGAGATTGTGGGACTTGTAGCCGATCCGGTGATCGGTGATCCGGTTCTCCGGATAGTTGTACGAGCGGATCCGCTCGGACCGGTCGACGGTGCGCACCTGGGCCGTCCGTCCCTCGGACGCCTCGGCCTGTGCCTTCTCCTCGGCGGCGGCCTGCAGACGCGCCGCGAGCACCTGCATCGCGCGCGCCTTGTTCTGCAGCTGCGACCGCTCGTTCTGGCAGGTGACCACGATGCCGGTCGGCAGGTGGGTGATCCGGACGGCCGAGTCGGTGGTGTTGACGCCCTGGCCGCCCTTGCCCGAGCTGCGATAGACGTCGATACGGAGGTCGGACTCGTCGATCTCGATCTGCTCGACCTCGTCGGGTTCCGGGTAGGCCAACACGCCCGCGGCCGAGGTGTGGATCCGCCCCTGCGATTCGGTGACCGGTACACGCTGGACGCGGTGGACCCCTGCCTCGAACTTCAGACGCGCCCACACGCCGTCGGGCGAGTCCCCCGGCGACTTGATGGACAGCGTCGCATCCTTGTATCCGCCGAGATCGGACTCGGTCACGCCCAGGATCTGGGCCTTCCACCCGTGCCGCTCGCAGTACTTGAGGTACATGCGGGCCAGGTCGGATGCGAACAGCGCGGATTCCTCTCCGCCCTCCCCCGACTTGATCTCGAGCACGATGTCGTCGCCGTCGTGCGGATCGCGCGGGGCCAGCAGATCGGTCAGGGTGGCGTCGAGCGTCGACACCGTTCGCTCGAGCTCGGGGATCTCGGCGGCGAACGAGGCGTCGTCGTCGGCCAGCTCGCGGGCGGCCTCGAGATCGTCCCGGGCGGCGGCGAGCTTGGTGTAGGTGCTCATCACCGGCGCCAGCTCGGCGAACCTCTTGCCGACGCGACGTGCGGCGGCGGGGTCGTCATGCAGCGACGGGTCGGACAACTGGGTCTCGAGCCCCGAGTACTCGGACAGCACGTCATCGATGGCGGTGCCTACGGACTTCTCGGTCACGGGTCGACTCCGTTCTGCCGGACTTCTCGGGAGGGTGGACAAAGCGAAGACGCCCGCCCCGTGCTGGTGCACGGGACGGGCGTCGTCGGACGGACTACATGGAGGCGTCGGCCTCGGCGGCTGCACCCTTGGCGGGTCGCTTGCCGTAGCGCTTCTCGAAGCGTGCGACACGTCCACCGGTGTCGAGGATCTTCTGCTTGCCCGTGTAGAACGGGTGGCACTGGGAGCAGACCTCGACCGTGATCTGGCCGCTCTCCTTGGTGCTCCGGGTGGTGAAGGTGTTCCCACAGCCGCACACCACGGTGGTGTCGACGTAGGTGGGATGAATACCCTGCTGCATCTGGTGTCCCTTTCATGGTCGCCGGGTCACCGACCCCTGACGCGGCGTGCGCCGCGCGGTGGACGGTGTGAACCGGAACCGGACTTGATGGAGCGCGCCACCTGCTGGCGCGCAACGGGCCGAGTATGCCAGATCGGAACCCGAGAAAACCAATCTGCGGTTCCCCCGGCCGATCTGCTCGACTGATGGTCTCAACCGGGACGGACCTGCATCTATTCCGGCAGCGAGTCCCGATCAGTCGTTGTTGGTACCCGGCGTGTTCTGTTGGACCTGCATCAGGAACTCGATGTTGGTCTTGGTCTTCTTGAGCTGCGAGATCAGCAGGTCGATCGCCTGCTGGGAATCGAGCCCGGAGAGCACGCGGCGCAGCTTGTGCACGATCGCGAACTCGTCCGGCGACATCATCAGCTCGTCCTTGCGGGTGCTGGACAGGTTGACGTCGACCGCCGGGAAGACACGGCGCTCGGAGATCTTGCGATCGAGCTTGAGCTCGGCGTTGCCGGTGCCCTTGAACTCCTCGAAGATGACCGTGTCGCCGGTCGATCCCGTCTCCACCAACGCGGAGGCGATGATCGTCAGCGACCCGCCGTTCTCGATGTTGCGTGCCGCGCCGAGGAACCGCTTCGGCGGGTACAGCGCGGTCGAGTCGACACCACCGGACAGGA
>NZ_JAEMTF010000123.1 GCF_016462415.1 Williamsia sp.
CGTCTCTGGGAGCGCAACGACGTGCAACCGCCATCGATGCTGACCAAGACCTTCCATCACCCCGTCGTCGGCGAGCTCACCCTCGACTGCGATGTCCTACACCTCGCCGACCGTGACCAGCATCTGGTGCTGTACACCGCGCCGGTCGGATCCTCCGCTGCCGAGAGCCTCGCTTTCCTGGGAGCGCTCGGCGCCGACGGCATCGCGGCCCGCTGAGCTCAGCACAGGGAGTTCGACGTGCCCAACTGGTGGGTTTACGTGCCCAACTGGCGGGGTCATCCCCGCGACGATTCGGAGTCGGGCTCGCTGCCGCCGGCGGCCACCTCGTCGGCCCAGGCGCCGTGTTCGGTCTGGGCCCACCAGTCCGACACCGACCCGGTGCGCATCCCGCGTCGCGCCTCGGCGTCGCCCATGGCCATCGCGATGTGACCGAGCACCAGGATGCCGACACCGAGCGCGAACCAGTCGTGGGCGAACGTCGCGCCCGACCGGTACGACAGACCCACGAGGCTGGGGAAATACATCAGCACCCCGGTCCCGAACAGCACGACGATGGACCCGGCCTGCAGGGCGCCGTTGAGTTTCTGTCCGGCGTTGAACTTGCCGACGGGGATGGTGCCGTCGCGACGGGTCCTCGTGCGCAACCACTTCCAGTCCGTCGGCAGGAAGCGGTTGAGCCTGCGGAGGTCGTCGCGGTAGCCCGGCGACGCCAACCCGAGGATCAGCGGGACCGGCAGGGCGAAGCCGGCGTAGACGTGGACGATCTCGATGAGGTGGCGGTTGCCGACGAGGATGGCCAGCGACGAGACGTAGAGGAACAACGCGGTGACGATGCAGACGATCATCAGGACCGTCACCGACCAGTGCACCGCCCGGGCCGTCCGGCCGAAGCGCGGGATGTCACTCGTCGATGGTGCCGTCGAGCTCATAGCCGCGCCTCTCCCAGTACCCGGGGATCTCCTCGGTCGTCAGCTCGATCCCCGACAGCCACTTCGTGCTCTTGTACCCGTACTGCCCGCCGACGTACATGCGCACCGGACCGCCGTGGTCGTGGGTGACCGGGGCGTCGAGCATGCGCAGCGCCACCAGGCAGTCGGCGCGTCGGGCCTTGTCCAGCGGGAGGCTCTCGGTGTACGTGCCGTCGAACGATCGGAACCGGACGGCGGTGGCGCCGGAGCGCGGGGCGGCCCGGTCGATCAGTGTCGACAACCGCACGCCGGTCCACGGAACGTCGGGGACCCGCCATCCGGTGACGCAGTGGAACGTCTCGGTGAGGTTCGTCTGGGGCATCCGCTGCAGATCGGCCAGCGAGTACTTCGCGGGTGTCGCCACCTCGCCGCCGACGGTCAGGCTGTAGTCGCCTCCGTCGCGCCGCTCGACCGACCCGACCACCGAGTAGAACCGGAAGGTGTCGCCGAGTGGGAGGAGCGCGACGAGTCCGGTCGGGTCGTTGGCCATCACCGGTGCGAGCCACCGCGACAGGGCGTTCTGCGCCTCTGATCCCGCCACGACACCGACGGCACCGAGCCCGACGAGACCGAGAAAGATGCGTCGCCCCACCGGTTTTCCGTGCGACGGGCCCGCGCTCGGGTCCTCGGGTGAGCCGGACACGGTGCTAGCGGAGACGGCCGCGTGCGCCGAAGACGATCACCACGACACCGACGATCACCACGACCGGGCCGGCGATCGACCAGAAGACCGTGTTGCTCATCGCGCTGCCTTCCAGGACACCGATTCCCTGGAGGAAGAAGACGAACCCGAACAGGGCGATGATGATCCCCGCGACCAGGTAGACCGGCTTGCGCATGAGTGCTCCTCGCGAGGTGTGCGACGCGACCGCGTCGTTCACGATCCTACGCGCGGCATCAGTTGTCCCACGCGATCCGCGGCGAGCCGTTCGAGGAGCGGCACGCACAGCATCATCAGCCCGCGCTCGGTCTCGTCGAGGTTGGCCGCCATGGCCTGCGCCAGCCACTCGTCGCGTTTGGCGCGGTCGTCGAGCAGCAGTTCCCGGCCCGCATCGGTGAGTTCGACGAGCTGGCGTCGACGGTCGTCCGGATCGGTGCGTCGGACGATGAACGCGGCGTCGTCGAGCTTGTTCATGCTCACCGTCAGCGACTGCACGCGTACGTGCATGCGGGCGGCGAGGTCGGCGACGGTGGTGGTCCCCGACCGGTCGAGATAGCCCAGCACCGTCACCTGTGTGAGCGTCAGGCCGTGGTCACCGCGGTGGAGGCGAGCGGCTCGCGCCACCGACATGATCGCCTCGCGCAACCGGGTCGCCTCGTCGGTATCGATCGCCGTCATACCAAGACGATAACGCAGACATTACCGATCCTGTCCGGTTGCGCCCGGTTCGCGTCCGCGAAATACCAAGAGTAAGCTTGCTAAAATGCTGATGCGCTGGTCGGGACTGATCCTTCTCACCGCTCTCGCGTCGGTCGGTCTGGAGTTGTTGTCGGTGCCGTCGGCGGCCCTGTTCGCCGGACTGGTGATCGCAGCAGCGCTGGCGCTGGCCGGCCTCGCGCCCCGATCGCGGGGCGACGAACCCCCGATGCCCCGACCGTTCGGCCTCGCGGCGCAGGGTGTCCTCGGCGTCTACATCGGCACGATGGTCTCCCCCGATGTGTTGACCGGCCTCGGCTCCGCGTGGATCCCGGTCGTGGTGGTCGCGGTGGGGACGCTGGCGCTGTCGGTGGGCGGCGGCGCGCTGCTCGGGCTGCATCGCAAGGTCGACCCGCTGACCGGGTCGCTGGCGCTGGTCGCGGGCGGGGCATCGGGACTGGTCGCCCTCACCCGCGAGCTCGGTGGCGACGAACGGATGGTCGCGGTCATCCAGTACGTCCGCGTCGGGCTGGTGACGGTCACGATGCCGATCGTCGCGACGGTCGTGTTCGGCGCCCACACCGGCTCCGGGTCCGGCTCCGGCGGCGGCATCTCCGCATCGGTCCTGGGCACCGACGGCCTGCGCCCGCAGCTGTGGGGACTGCTGCTGACCGCGGTGTGCATGGCCGTCGGCATCACCCTGGGACGCCTCGTGCGGCTCCCGGCCGCCGGCCTGCTCGGCCCCCTGGTGCTGACGGTGATCGCCGAGCTGACCGGCATCGCCGGGTCGGCCGCGGTGCCGCTGGTCCTGGTGACCCTCGGCTACGCGATCATCGGCTGGCAGGCCGGACTCGGGTTCACCATGGACAGCCTGCGCGCGATCGGCCGCGTCCTGCCGTACGCGGTGGGACTCATCGTCGCGATCGGCATCGGCAGTGCAGGTCTCGGTGTCCTGCTCAGCCTGTGGACCGGCGAATCCATGTTCGACTCCTACCTGGCGACCACCCCCGGTGGCATCTACGCCGTGCTGGCGGCCGCGGCCGCCGCCGGATCGAACATCACGTTCGTCGTCGCCGCACAGATCGTCCGCGTCCTGCTGATGCTGTTCATCGCCCCGGCGGCAGCGCGGCTCTACCAGCGCTTCCGCAACCGCAACGTCGTCGACGAACCCGAGATGGCCGACTCGACGACGTGACCGACCCGTGGAGCACCCGGCTGGTTGGGCATTAGGGTCGGGACATGACCGACACCAGCCGTGAGTTCGACGTCGTCGTCTTCGGAGCCACCGGCTTCGTGGGCATCCTGACCGCCAAGTACCTGGCCGAGCACGCCCCCGCCGGGACGCGCATCGCCCTCGCCGGACGCACCCAGGCCAAGCTCGAGAAGACCCGCGCGTCCCTGCCCGCCACCGCACACGACTGGCCACTGATCGTCGCCGATGCCGACTCCCCCGCATCGCTCGACGCCATGGCCGCTCGCACCCGCGTCGTCTGCACCACCGTCGGCCCGTACCTCAAATACGGCGAGTCGGTGCTGGCCGCGACCGTCAACGCCGGCTCCGACTACGTCGACCTCACCGGCGAGGTCCCGTTCGTCCGGCTGTCGATCGACAAGTTCGGTGAGCAGGCGGCGTCGAACGGCGCTCGCATCGTCCACTCGTGCGGCTTCGACTCCGTCCCCTCCGACATCGGCGTCTACCTCCTCTACCGGGCGGTCGCCGAGGCCGACGCCGGCGAACTCACCGACACCACGCTCGTGGTCTCGTCGTTCAAGGGTGGCTTCTCCGGCGGCACGATCGACTCGATGCGGGTCATCGCGCACGAGGCGAAAGATCCCGCCACCCGGCGCACCCTGCTCGACAAGCACGCGCTGTCGACCGGTCCCGGCGAGCACCGCACCAAGCGGCCGTCCGAGCCCAGCGACACCCTGATCGTCAACGCCAAGACCGTCGACCCGTCGTTGTCGGGCACCCTCGCGCCGTTCGTGATGGCGTCGCACAACACCCGCATCGTGCGCCGCACCAACGCGCTCCTCGACAACGCCTACGGCGATCGCTTCCGCTACGGCGAGGCGATGTCGGTGGGCTCGATCCCCGGGGTGTCGACCGCCGTCGCCGGTCTCGTCGCCGGCGGGATGGGTGCGTTCCTCGGCGCGATGGCCTTCAGCCCCACCCGCAAGCTGCTCGACCGCGTCCTGCCCAAGGCGGGCGACGGTCCGAGCGAGAAGGCACGCGAGGCAGGTCATTTCACCTGCGACGTGTACACGACGACCACGACCGGCAAGCGTTTCCGTTCCCGGGTGCGCGCCAGCGGCGACCCCGGCTACAAGGCGACGGCGGTCATGCTCGGTGAGAGCGCTCTCGCGTTGGCGCTCGACCGTGACCGACTGCCCGATCGTTCGGGAGTGCTCACCCCGGCCGCCGCGATGGGCGACGTCCTCGTCGACCGGCTGCGCGACGCGGGCATGACGCTCACCGCCGAGCAGACCGGCTGACCCCACCGGTTGGGCCGTCGTACCCCTGCGTTGGGCCGTAGCGCTCCCGCGTTGGGCCGACGTTTCCCCGCGTTGGGCCTTGGTGCTCCCGCGTTGGGCCGACGTTTCCCCGCGTTGGGCCTTGGTGCTCCCGCGTTGGGTCCAAGGGGTGTCGCCCGGTGCGCCGCCGCTCAACCGGCGGGCATGACGCGACCCAACCGGCGAGCACAACGGCCCAACCGGCCGTAACAACGGCCCCACACGCGGGAACGAGGGCCCAACAGGGGCTAACAACGGCCCAACGGGCGGAAACCGGGGCCCAACAGGGGCTTACAACGGCCCAACACGCGAGGGGCGCCGATCAGCGGGCGCGCATCCACCCGGCCAGTCGGTCGATGATCGGCTCGATCTCGCCGACGAGGCGGTCGAAGTCCGCGTTCGGTTTGCCCATGGGATCGGCGATGTCGAGCTCGGCGCGATTGCGGTCACCGCTGATGCGCATCTCGGCGATGCCGTCGCCGCCCGCCGCGACGTGTTCGTCGAACTCGCGCAGTGTCACGATCCGCCGCCACGCCATCGGGACCTTCGCGGTCGCGTCGTCACGGTGGCTGCGCGAGAGCCCCAGGATGAGGTCGTGCTCGGCGATCGCCTCAGGGGTGAGGTACGTCGCGACGAAGTCCGCACCGTCGATGCCGCGTTCGCGCAGTACCCGCATCGTCTGCGGATGCATCGGATCGCCGGTCAACGCCCCGACACCGGCGCTGTGCACGGCGACCGGCCCGGGCAGATCGGCCAGGCGCGCACGGAGCAGATACTCCGCCATCGGCGACCGACAGATGTTCCCGGTGCAGACGAACAGGATCCGTGGCGCCATGTGCGTGAGCCTAGTGGCAGCGTTCAGTACGCACCGGTCCGCGCGACGACCGCGCGGAAGGTGCGCCACAGGATCATCGCGTCGGACATGATCGACCAGTTCTCGACGTAGGTGAGGTCGAGCCGGACCGACTCGTCCCACGAGAGGTCCGAGCGCCCGGAGATCTGCCACAGCCCGGTCATGCCCGGGCGCACCAACATTCGTCGGGCGACGGGCCCGTCGTAGCGCTCCACCTCGCTCGCCAGCGGTGGCCGCGGACCGACCATGCTCATCGTCCCCGACAGGACGTTGAACAGCTGCGGAAGCTCGTCGAGGCTGTAACGCCGGATGAACTTCCCGACGCGGGTCACGCGAGGGTCGTCACGGATCTTGAACAGCGCACCCGCACCCTCGTTCAGTGCGATCAGCGACGTCTTCATGTTCTCCGCATCGACGACCATCGACCGGAACTTCCACATCTGGAACGGGGTGTTGTTGATGCCGATGCGTTCGGCGCGGTAGAACACCGGCCCGCGGGTGTCGAGCTTGATCGCGACCGCGCACGCGAGGAGCACCGGGAGTCCGACGAGGAGCAGCAGCGTTGCCCCGACCCGGTCGAGCGTGGCCTTGAAGATGCGGTTGGCGCCGTCGTAGCTGGGCTTGTCGACGTGCAGGAGCGGCAGCCCGGCCACCGGGCGCACCCGCATCCGCGGTCCGGCGACATCGACGACGCCGGGCGCGACCACCATGTCGACGTCCATCCCCTCCATGTCCCACGACAGCTCACGCATCGCCGAGTGACCCAGCGCCTCCGCCGAGGTCACCGCGACCGTGGTGGCGCCAGAGATGGCGACCGCCTCACGGGCATCGGCGAACTCACCGACGATCGGCACCGCGCGCCCGTTCACCGCGACCGGTCCGACGATGCCCGCCTGCTCCGGCGGCACGCAGAGCCCGATGACGTCGTAGCCGAGTTCGGGGTTGCGGTCGAGGTGTTCGATGAGCGGCTGCGCCGACGACAGTCCACCGATGACGATGACGCGGTTGAGGTCCAACCGGTTGCGGCGCCGTCGCGTCAGGCGGGCGCGCCACAACCAGTGCGACGCGAGGAGACCGATGGTTCCCGCGGGCAGTGCGATCGCGAGGAACGACCGCGCCATGTCGAGCTTGAACAACAGGTCGACGATGGCGAGAGTGCCGAACATCCCGAAGCTCGCGCTGAGGATGCGGCTGTACTCGGCGGGTCCCGCGGCGACGATCCGACGGTCCACGCACTGGCGGATCCGCAACGCGATCAGCCACGCGGCGGCCACCACCAGCGACACGAGCCCGACCGGTGCGTCATCCCGCCCGATCGGGTCGTCGAACGACTGGGGACCGAAGCGCAGCATCTGCGCGGCGAGGACGACGACGATCACCACGGCGGTGTCGGTCCAGAGCACCGAGCGGACGTAGGTGTCGAGCCATGACTCCGACCGCTCGTGGGCAGCGATCCGCGATGCGACACGCGTCCTCGGACGGGCCGGGGAGCGGACAGTGGCAACTCGGCTGCGCGTCAACTCACTTCCTCCGTCATGCCCCCGTCGAGGATGAGGGTATTCCGATCCGGTAGTTAAGTATCGCGCATGAAGAATAAATAATTGCGGTTTACGGCTGTCTGATATGTCGGTTCGGAGGACCGCTCCGCAGTCGCGCTCGCCCGCGCGACTCCGGTGGGGGCGTCACCGACGTCGCAACACCCGGGCGGTCAGCGGCAGACCGACGGCCAGGATGATCCCGGAGCACACCATCGTGTAGAGCTGCGCGTGCTGCGACGCCCAGGTGACCGGCTCACCGAACAAGGGGTTGACCGAGATCGGGTTGCCGAATCCCTGGCGGAAACTGCGCGCCACCGCGGTGACCGGATTCCAGGTGGCGATCTGCCGTAGCGGGATCGGCAACAACCGCGACGGTATGAACGCCGACGAGACGAACGAGATCGGGAACAGCACCGTGAGCAGCAGGCTCTGCGCTGCCTCGGCCGACGCCGCGACGATGCCGATCACCGCACCGATCCACGACAGCGCGAACCCGAACACCAGCGCGGTGGCGTACGCACCGACCGCGAACCAGAAGCCCGCCTCGATGCGCCACCCGACCGTCAACCCGGCCAGGGTCATCACGGTGAGACCGACGACGTTGACGGTCAGATCCGAGATGGTGCGGCCCGCCACGATCGCCAGCCGTGACATCGGCAGCGCCAGGAAACGTTCGACGATGCCGGTACCGAGGTCGGTCGCGAGCCCGAGCGCGGTGAACGCCGAGTTGAAGGCGACGGTCTGGGTCATGATGCCGCCGATGAGGAACTCCCGGTAGCGGTCACCGCCGAGCGCGTCACCGAAGACGTAGGAGAACAGCAGGACGAACATCAACGGCTGCAGGACAACGCCCAGCATCATCTGCCGATTGCGGGTGATGGTCCGGACGTTGCGCGTCGCGATGACCTCGCAGTCGACGAGGAAGTCGAGGATCCCGTTCCCGCGGATCGGCGGCGCGCGGTCGATGCCCACCTCCGCGCGTCGCGCACGCAGCCTGATCACGCGGGTGCATCCGTGGGGGCGGTGAGGTCGACGAAGACGTCGTCGAGCGACGGCACGCGCACGCGGCTGTCGACGACACCGATGCCGGTCGTCGCGAGTGCCGCGATCACGGTGGCCACCGCCGGCCCGGGCGCCGACGCCGAGAAGGTGATCGTGACGGGTTCGGAACCGTCGACGACCTCGTACCCGCAGCCGATCACGACCGCCGTCGCGGCGGTGCGGTCGGCGGCGTCGGCCAGGGTCAGGGTGACCGACGCGGTGCCGAACTGTCGTTTGAGTTCCTCCGGCGTCCCACGGGCGATGACCGCACCGTGGTCGATGACGGTGACCGCGTCGGCGAGTTGGTCGGCCTCCTCGAGGTACTGCGTCGTCAGCAGCACGGTGCTGCCCGCGGCGACGAGTTCGCGGACCGCCGACCACAGCTGCGCGCGGCTGTTGGGGTCGAGTCCCGCGGTGGGCTCGTCGAGGATGACCACCGGCGGATGCGCCACGAGGGACCCGGCGAGGTCGAGGCGCCGTCGCATCCCGCCCGAGTACGTCGACACGCGACGAGCACCGGCGTCGGCGATGTCGAACTGCTCGAGCAGGGCCGACGCGCGCCGCCGCGACGCGCGTCGTGTGTAGCCGGCCAGCCGCGCGACCATGGTGAGGTTCTCGAGACCCGTCAGCGCCGGGTCGACGGCCGCGAACTGCCCGGACAACCCGATGAGCCCGCGCACGGTGTGCGGGTCGGCGAGCACATCCACCCCGGCGACCGTGACCGTTCCGCCGGTGGGACGCAGGAGCGTCGCGATGATGCGGACGGCGGTGGTCTTGCCCGCGCCGTTGGGGCCGAGCAACGCCATCACCGTGCCGGTGGGCACCTCGAGGTCGACCGCCTCCAGCGCCCGCACCTCTTGGTAGGTCATCGTCAGGTCGCGGACGGAGATGGAGTGCTCAGACACTGTGACGCCCGCCATGCCCGGCGCGTTCGGGGCCCGGCGTCAGTATTCTCGGGCCATGGTCAGAGCCGTTCGGAGAGTTGTCCTCTCCGCGATCGCGCTCATCGTGGTCATCGGGCTGGCGGGTGTGCCCGTGTACGTCGTTCCCGCGGTCGCCGACACCCCGCGGGAGGTGGACGTGATCATGGTCCTCGGCGGTCGGCAGGACGGCCGGGAGAACTACGCCATCTCGCTCGCCGAGAAGGGCCTGGCGCCAGTGGTGCTGGTGTCCGACCCGTACGAGCGTCCCGACGCGTACATGGAGGCGATCTGCGACGTCCCGCATCGCGTCAAGGTCATCTGCTTCGACCCCGACCCCCGCACGACACGGGGTGAGGCCCGCTTCCTGCGCGATCAGGCCGCAGCCAACAGGTGGACGTCGGCGATGGTGGTCACCTTCACCCCGCACGTCTCGCGCGCGGACTACATCGTGCGTCGCTGCTTCACCGGCGATCTCGTGATGGCCGACTACGCACCGGATCTGAGCCTGCCCTACTGGGCCTACATGTACCTCTATCAGAGCGCAGGTTTCGTGCGTGCGTTCGCGCAGAGTGGCTGTTAGACCGTTCATCTGCACGCGGGTCATCTGAACGCGGGTCATCTGCACTGGGGCACGTCGACCCGCACATCGGGCTGATCCACCAGCGGTTGCGTCGGGACGACGGCCGCGCCCGTCGCCGACGTCGGCTCGCTCAGGGTGAAGACCACGGTCGCGGTCTTGCCTGCGGGCACGCGGACCTGCGTCATCACGTGTGGGCGACCCAGCTCGGTGCCGGTGCCGTACAACGTCGCGGCGCCGTCGACCGTGAGGCTCTGCAGCACAGCACCTCTGGTGGCGTTGAGGGTGACATTGATCTGACTCGTGCCGGGCGCCACCTGGTTCTGCGGGTTGCCCAGCGTACCGATCACATAGGACGGCAGCGACAGGTCGGTGAGCGTGTTCTGCAGCGTCACGGTGACCGTGGTCGTGCGGGTGTCGCCGGTGCACGCGGCTGCGCTGTAGCTGATCGACCGCTTGAGGTAGTAGTCGATCTTGTTGCCACCGAGGTTGCCGACGGTGACCTCGGCGTACGGCGCCGACGTGTCCGAGACCGTGTGCGACAGGCCGGATTCGACGAGCAGCTGCTGCTCGGCCGGGCGGGTGCTGTAGATCATCAGCCGACGTTCGTGGACCGCGCGACCGAGCGCCTCGAGCACGGCGCCGGTGTTGCCGCGGGTGCTGGTCAGCTTGTCGATGGACTTCGACGCGATCTGCTGCAGGTAGGCCTTGCGGGCGGCGTTGTCGCCACCGAAGCGCTGATACGACGTCGAGAGGGTGATCGGCACGACGTTGTCGCCGGTGATCTGCTCACCGCCGGTCAACGTGATCGGGCCGGTGGCCTTGAGCAGGTAGCTCAACGCGATCGGGTCGGTGGCCAACGCGCCGTCGAGACGTTGCCCGGACTGCTGCTGCCACATCGACATCCAGATCTGGGCGGCGTACGGGAAGTGGGCACTGATGTTGGAGTTGCGCGAGTCGACATACGGCCTGCTGATGGCGTAGTTGGTGTCGAAGTCCGCACCCAGATCGATGGGTCGCGACGGTGCGCGCAGCGTCGTGTTCGGCCCCAGGTTGTCGACGGTGACCTTGCCGCGACGGGCGCTGATCACGCCATACGCGCCGAGCAGACCGCCGGTGGCGCGGGATTCGGCCGGCGTCTGGAACGCGAAGAAGTACCTGCGTTGTTCGGTGCCGCCGAGCATCGGGGGCAGCAGCTTCGCGGCGGTGTCGGTGCCGCGGATGAACCGGCTCAGTTTGGTTGTCTGTGAACGCAGTTGATCGCGCGCGTCGGACACCTGGCCGAGCCACGAACCGTCGATCCGCTGGGCACGGGCGTCGATGGCCTCCGCGCTGGTGGCGATTGTCGCGAGCTTCGACTCGGCGCCGGCCAGCGCAGCGGTGTTGATGCCGGTGGCGCCGGTCCGCAGGGTGTTCGGGTCGAGGGTGGTGGCCAGTTCCGCCGTGGGGGTGAGGACCTGCGACGCGAGGTCGTCGACGACATCGGAGATCTCCGAGACCGAGTCCAGCGGTGAACCGAGCCACGGGATGGCCGACGCGGCCGACCACACGGGATTGTCGGTGCGGGACTTCGCGGCCGACGAATCCGAATCGGCCGACGCGGCCTCCGAGCGGGCCCTGCCGACGTCGCCGTCGACCACGGCGCTGCGGGCGGCGTTGGCGTGTGTGCGCGCCGACTCCAGCTCACCCTTGGCCTTGATCGCGAGGTAGCCGAGGTAGACCGCGGCGATCACGATCAACCCGAGAATCACTGCGACGACGACGAACACGGTTCGACGTCGGGATCGGCCCGTACGTTCTCCGTCGACTCTCGCGACACCCTGCTCGGTCATCGGTTCTCCTGGTGGTCGGTGGCTTCGCGGTCGCGGACAGGTGGCAAGAGTAACGCGAGCATCCCGGCGACGACGGTCATTGCCGCGGGGTCGCCGATGTCGGCGTGATCGACGGTGAGCACCTCGTGCGACATCGGTCCGACGACCATCGGGTCCCACCGGTACGGATCGGTATTGTCCCGCGCGGCAACGTAGATCGCGGTCCGCACGTCGACGACTCCGGGCTCGTGGGCGGCCGCGGCGGTGACGAGCATCTGCGCACGGCGCTGGTAGTCGGCGTAGCGCACCGGATCGATCGCAGCCAGCCGGGCCGCCATCTCCGGGTCGATCCCGGCGCCCTCGGCGGTGAAGGCGTCGACGCCGATGTCGACGCCGATCCGCGGATCGAGCAGGGCCAGCAGCTCGATGACGTCGCCGGACTCGGCGAGTTGTCGCGCCATCTCATGGGCCAGCTGGCCACCGACCGACCACCCGGCCAGCCGGTAGGGCCCGTGCGGTTGATGCCGTCGTAGCGCCTCGATGTGGACCGCGGCGAGGTCGGCCAGGGTCGCCGGCATGGGTGCCGCGCTGTCGAGCAGGCCCGGCAACTGCAGTCCGACAACGGGAACCGCGAGCGTGTCGGCCAACGGCCGGTACGCCAGCGCCAGACCGCTGGCCGGGTGCACGGTCCACAGCGGTGGCTCTGCGGTCGGTGTCCGCGCGGGGTCGGTCAGTTCGACGACCGGCGCGAGCGCGGCGAGGGCGTCGGTGCCCGCGTCGATCGCGGCGGCCAGTCCGGCCGGACTGGGGTGGGAGAAGATCACGGCGATCGGGATTCGTGTGCCCATCCGGGTCTGCAGTGCGGCGGTGACCTGCGCCAGTTGTAGCGACGTGCCACCCGCGACGAAGTAGTCGTCGTCGACGCCGAGGGTGTCGTTGTCGAGGACGTGACGGAACACCGCCAGGACCGTCGCCTCGGTCTCGGTGCGGGGGTCGCCACCGACGCTGTCC
>NZ_JAEMTF010000194.1 GCF_016462415.1 Williamsia sp.
CGATTCGCCGCCCACGCCAGAAATGCTCCGATGTGGATGGCCGCGGCGGACAGGTCCAGACCCAGATCGCTGACGCTGTCGTAGTGCCAGCCGGCGTCGTCCTTGGTCATGGTGTGCTCCTGCGATGGGACACCGGTGTCGCTCACCGGTCTCCACATCAGATGCAGCAGGCGTCGCGAATGTTCCCGGGCCTGAACACAAAACACCCACCGACCGTCATGGCCGGTGGGTGCTTCGCTGTCGACGCGCGCGTCAGGCGTTCTGGGTCTGCAGCGACGGGTAGTCGATGTAGCCCTCGGCGCCGTTGGCGTAGAAGGTGGCCTGGTTCGGCTCGGTGAGGTCTGCGCCCTGCTTGAGGCGCTCGACGAGGTCAGGGTTGGAGATGTACCAGCGGCCCACCACGACGGCGTCGGCGGTTCCGTCGGCGACGATCTTCTCGAGCTGCGCGAAGTCGGACTCGATGGCGAAGCCGGTGTTGAGCAGGAACGGCACCGTGATCTCGGGACGCAGCTGCGCCAGCACGGGGTCGGTCGGCTCGATCAGGAAGTGCACGTACGCCAGCGGGATGTCGGCGATGGCGCGCAACAGCTCCTGGTGCACGGGCACGGTGTCGGCCTCGTTCATGCCGTTGGCCTTGTGGCCGGGGCTCAGTCGGATACCGACACGGTCGGCGCCGATCTCGTCGACCACGGCCTTGACGACCTCGATCACGATGCGCGCGCGGTTTGCCGGCGAGCCGCCGTACTCGTCGGTGCGCTGGTTGCTGTCGTCGCCGAGGAACTGGTGCAGCAGGTAGCCGTTGGCGCCATGGATCTCGACACCGTCGAGTCCGGCGTCGATCGCGTGCCGCGCTGAGTTGCGGAACCCCTCGACGATGCCGGCGATCTCGTCCGTCTCGAGCGCACGCGGGGTGACCAGCGGCTGGCTGCCCTTGGGGGTGTGAGCCTTGCCCTCGGCGGCGATGGCGGACGGGGCGACGGGGTCCCCACCGGGGAGGTCCGGATGCGCGACGCGACCGACGTGCCAGGTCTGGACGAAGATCTGTCCGCCCTCACCGTGCACGGCATCGGCGATCTCGGCCCACTTGGCCTGCTGCGCGTCATTGTGGATACCGGGGGTGTTGGCGTACGCGCCGCCGGAGGTGGCACTCGACTGGGTGGCCTCGGCGATCACCAGGCCGGCGCCCGCGCGTTGGCGGTAGTACTCGGTCTGCAGATCGGTGGGGGTGCCGTCGGACTCCGCGCGCAGGCGGGTCAGCGGCGCCATGAACACGCGATGCGAGGTGTGGATGACGCCGGAGTCGAACGGCTGGAGCAGCGGCGAATCGGAATTCAGTGTGAAGGCCATGTATCTGCCCAACACGGAGTGGGTCGGGTGCAATCCCGTATGCGACGCAGGTCACCCTCGGGTCGGGCAAAACGAGCACGCCTCTTTCGACGCTGCGAGAGCCGAACTCGGCGATGTCGACCACGTGCCGACCCCAGCCGATATCGTCGAATCCGTGTCGAAGAGAACGCGATGAGCGGCCTGGAGATCTCTGACAAGCATCGGAAGGCGCTGGCCGAACTCGGGCAGTATCCGCTGCTCGACGCCATCGTCGGCCGACGTTCACGACGCTTCCCGGTGGGCGGCAGCATCCCCGATGGGCCGCTGGCCTACGAGTCGACGGAGGAGCCGCGCTCGATCACCGAGGTCGAGCGGGCGCTCATCATCAGCGTGCTCGCCGGCGTCACCGGATGGAACTACGGCATCACGCGACACCCCGGGTACGCGCCGAACGTCCCCAACTACCCGGGCTCGGCCGGTGGCCGGACGTTCCCGTCGGCTGCGGCCTTCCACACGAGCCAGCTGTTCTTCACCGACGACTCGGGGACCTACTTCTTCGGTTCGCGCGACGCCGCGCCGCAGATCGAACGCCAGGACGAGCCCGCCGACCTCGCGTCGTGGATCAGCTCTACCGCCGACGGATATCGGCAGCTCGCAGATACCCGCCTCGTCCTGCCGCGCGAGGAGCCCTACATGGAGGGTCACAACACCTGGATCGCGAACTGGCCCGGCAGCCTGCTGGCGTTCCCGGTGGCCGACCTCTCCGAACATCTCGTCGCGAACCTGAACTTCTTCGCCGCCAACGGCTACGTCATCTACGACGACGTGCACAACACGGCGGTTCCCGGAATCGAGAAGTTCAGCGGTCTGCGGAACTTCGACGATCCGATCCCGCTGTCGTTCGTCGAGCAGTACACCCTCGCCGAGGCCAGCGCCGAGCTCGCGACCGCCACCAACACCGGCGTCCTGCTGCTGCAGGGACTGGGCCTGGGCGGCTGGACCTTCGACGGTCTCGACCGACTCAGTGTGCTCGGCGCCAGTGGCGATCCGCGTGCTCCGGGACTCGGCTTCTCCTACGACACCGACGACCGGTGGCCGTTCCCGAACGCGACCGGACTCGAGGGCGTCTTCGAGACCCTCGTGCCGCCGTTCGTGGATTCCGTTGCCGCGGGCGTGGATCGGTACTACGAACGCAAGTTCGGGCCCGGGGGACCGGGCAACCCCGATACGCCCGGTCCGTGGTCGGACACGCCCAAGGTGCGCGCCGACTATCTCCCCGCCGAGGGGCTGCAGGAGCTCGTCACCCTGCAGGCCGAGTACATCTACTCCCGCTTCGGGAAGCTGCCGGGCACCGTGCCGACGGTGCATGTGCTCATGTACCTGCAGGCGCAGAACCTCGATCGCGGGTTCTACGACCAGAAGTTCGGCCCCGCAGCATATCTGCCCACCCACGCCCACCACGACGACGTCTGGAGCTGAAACCTGTGTCTGACCGCAACCTTCTGAAGGTGACCGTTGTCGTCGGGAACCCGAAGCCGCAGTCGCGGACCCGCACGGTGGCCGAAGCGCTCCCGCCGGCGTTGTTGGCGGAGGGGTCCTACGAGGTCGAGGTACTCGAACTCGCCGACATCGCCGGCGAGCTGTTCCAGTGGGGATCGGAGAAGGTCACGGCTGCAAAGGAGTCGGTGGCTGCCAGCGACCTGGTCATCTTCGCGACGCCTACCTACAAGGCGTCCTACACCGGCCTGCTCAAGGCGTTCCTCGACCAGTACGGCACCGATGGACTCAAGGGAGTCGTCGCGATCCCACTGTTCACCGGTGGCGACCTCACCCACTCACTTGCGCCGCAGACCACGCTCGCGCCGCTGCTGCTGGAGCTCGGCGCCGCGATCCCCGGTCGCGGACTGTATTTCGTCATCGACAACCTGCCGAACCTCGACGATTTCATCGCCAAGGC
>NZ_JAEMTF010000195.1 GCF_016462415.1 Williamsia sp.
TGTGCCCGCGTCGCGGGGACGTGCGGCCGGTCGGTGTCGAGGCGGTGACGTCGGTGATCGACGCCGGCCGTGAGAACGGGGACATCGTCGTCGTCGACCTGCCGCGCCGGGCGACATCGCTCGTCGACGCTGTGGTCGAGTCGGTGGACCTGGTGGTCGTGATCACCTCGGCCACCGTCCACGGCTGCGCGGCCACCCGGGAAGCATCGGCGCGCATGGCCGTCCGCACCGAACGGGTCGGGTGCGTGGTCCGCGGACCCGCGCCGGGCGGTCTGTCGGCGCACCACATCGCCGACGCTGCCGGTCTCCCGTTGATCGCCGGCATGCGGTCGGAGCGCGGACTGGTTGCCGCTCTCGAATCCGGGGCACTCTCGCTGCGGCCGCGGTCTGCGCTGGCGCGCACCGCCGACCGCGTTCTCGACCGACTCGCCGACTCCGCGGGATACCTCGCATGACCGGGCTGACCGATCAACGCGCGGATCTGCTGGTCCGTGTGCGCGAGCGACTGGCGTCGGAGTCCGCTGATCCCACGCCGCAGGTGATGGCGGACGCGATTCGGGCCGAGTCCGGGGGAGTGTTGGGCGACACCGATCTGCTCGAGGCGCTGCGGTTCCTGCAGACCGAACTCGTCGGGGCCGGGCGCCTCGAAGACCTGCTGGCCGACCCCGATGTCGCCGACATCCTCGTCGTCGGTCCCGATCAGGTCTGGGTCGATCGTGGGGTCGGGCTACGCCGCAGCGATGTCCGTTTCACCGACGACGCGGCGGTGCGTCGGCTGGCCGTCCGCCTCGCACTGGGGGCGGGTAAGCGACTCGACGACGCCGCGCCGTGGGTCGACGGCCAGCTGAGCAACGTCGGCCGCCGTGGATACAGCGTTCGTCTGCACGCGGTGATCCCGCCGATCAGTGTCGACGGGACGTGTCTGTCGCTGCGGGTCCTGCGACCGGCCACTCAGCATCTCGACGCATTGATCGACCGCGGCGCGATCCCACCGGAGATCGCCGCGACCGTGGCGTCGGTCATCGACGCACGCCTGACGTTCCTGATCGTCGGCGGAACCGGCGCAGGCAAGACAACGATGCTCAGCGCCATGTTGGGGCGGGTGGATCCGGCCGAACGGATCCTGTGCGTCGAGGACGCGGTCGAGCTCGCACCCGACCATCCCCACGTCGTGCGACTCGTCGCTAGGACCGCGAACGTCGAGGGCGTCGGCGCGGTGGCCGTCCGCGACCTCGTCCGACAGGCGTTGCGGATGCGCCCCGACCGGATCGTCGTCGGTGAGGTGCGCGGAGCCGAGGTGGTCGACCTGCTCACCGCCCTGAACACCGGTCACGAGGGATGCGCGGGGACGCTGCACGCGAACTCGACCACCGAGGTCCCCGCCCGCATGGAGGCGCTCGCCGCACTCGGCGGCATGGACCGCGCCGCGTTGCACAGCCAGCTCGCCGCCGCGGTCCACATCGTCATCGGGGTCGCGCGGGACGCCGACGGACGCCGCGGGGTGACGGAGATCGGACTGGTGACGCGCGGCACCGACGGTCTGGTGCGGATCGAGCCGGTCTGGTTGCGCGACAGCGGTTTCACCGACGCCCGCGCCGATCTCGACCGGCTGGTCGCGTCCCGGTCGCCGCGGACGGTGTCGGAACCGGTGTCGAGATGAGTGCCCTGTTGGCCGGGGTGGCCGCGATGCTGCTGTTGTGGCCGCAGGCCCGACCGACGGCGCGGCTGCGGGGGTTGGCAGGTCGGGTCGGTCGTCGCCGCGGTCTGCCAGGTGCGCCGGTACTCGTCGCCGTGGGGGCCTGTGTGACCGTGTTCGTCGTGGTCGGGCCGGCGGCGACCATCGCCGCGGGCATCGCGGCGGCGACCGTCCACCACCGGATGGCCCTGCAGCGTAGGACCTCTGAGCTCGACGCCGGGCTCGGTCTGCTGTTGGATGCGGTCGCGGTGATGATCGCGGAGTTGTCGGTGGGCGCCCATCCCGCGCGTGCGTGTCGTCAGGCAGCCGACGACGTGTCCCGTGGAGAGGTCGGCGAGGCCGCCGTCGTGGCCGGCGTGCTGACACAGATGGCCGGACGGGCCGAGCTGGGTGGTGATGTCGCGGAGGGGATCGAGGGCGCAGGACTGACGCACCAGTCGTCCTGGGACCGGGTGGCCGTCGCATGGCGGACCGCCGAGCGGCACGGGCTTCCGATGGCCGATCTGCTCGGCGCTGTGCGTGACGATCTCGTGGCCCGTCGACGGTTCGCCGAGCGCACCCGAGCGGCCCTGGCGGGTGCTCGCGCCACCGCGACCGTCCTCGCGCTGCTGCCGCTGCTCGGCATCGGTCTCGGTCAGGCGATGGGCGCGCGACCGCTGGCGATCCTGTTCGGGGGAGGACTCGGTGGAGCGCTGCTGGTCATCGGCACCGCGCTGGTGGCGACGGGCCTGTGGTGGACCGAACGCATCACGGCGAAGGTGATGCGCCCGTGAGCGGGGTGTGGGTGTTGGCAGGCCTGTGCGCGATGGTCGGACTGTGGATCATCCCAGCACCCCGGTGGCGGCTGTACCGGATCGATCCGCCGCCGCGGACCGTGCGCGAGGCGCGGTGGCTCGGGGTCACCAGGGACCGAGACGATCCGTTCGCCAACGCGGCCGGCTACGACCTGTTCGCGGTGTGTCTGCGTTCGGGGATGCCGGTCGCCGCCGCGGCCGAGGTCGTGTCGCACTCCGCGCCGGTGGAGATGGCCCGGACATTGCGTCGGGCGTCGGAGCTGCTGGGGCTGGGCGCCGATCCGGCGCACGCCTGGGAGGTACCGGCGGACGCGCCGGCATCGTCGGTGTCGTTGAGCGCGATGGCCCGTCGGTCTGCGCGAGCGGGTTCGTCGCCGGTGCGAGGGCTACGCGAACTCGCCGAGACCCAACGCGCTGCGGCGCAGGACAATGCCGCTGCTGCAGCCGAGCGCGCAGGGGTGGCGATCTCCGGGCCGCTCGGCCTGTGTTTCCTGCCCGCGTTCGTCTGCCTCGGCATCGTCCCGGTGGTGGTCGGGCTGGCGGGCAACGTACTCGACGGCGGGTTGCTGTGACAGAAGAACTTCGCGACGGAACACGCCGTCGCGGGCACGAGGGGAGACATGATGGTGAACAGGGTGATTCGGGATCTGCAGACACGGGTGATGATTGTCGCCACCGACGACGAGGGCATGTCCACGGCCGAATACGCGATCGGCACGATCGCCGCGGCGGCGTTCGGGGCCATCCTCTACACGGTGGTCACCGGCGACAACATCGTCTC
>NZ_JAEMTF010000196.1 GCF_016462415.1 Williamsia sp.
CACCACGCCGACGGAAGATGAACAGTCGGTAAACAGGGTCTGTAGATAGTCCAAAGGTGCAGGTGGACCCACAGGGAAGTGTCATCGGCCCTTAGACATTTACGGCTTCTTGACTCCACAATGAGCGCTATGAGCGCAGAAATGTTGATCCTGGTATTGCTGGTGGTCACGGCACTGGGATTCGACTTCACGAACGGCTTCCACGACACCGGCAACGCGATGGCGACGTCCATCGCCACCGGGGCCCTCAAGCCCAAGGTCGCGGTCACCATCGCCGCGATCCTCAACCTCGTCGGAGCGTTCCTCTCCGTCCAGGTCGCAGCGACCATCACCAAGGACGTCCTCAAGATCCAGTCGAGCAAGGGAGACCTGGTCACCGGGCTCGACGGTCAGAAGGCCCTGGTGATCATCTTCGCCGGCCTGATCGGCGGCATCCTCTGGAACCTCTTCACCTGGCTGTTCGGTCTGCCCTCGAGCTCCTCGCACGCGCTGTTCGGTGGCCTCATCGGCTCCGGTCTCGCCGCGATCGGCACCTCGGGCGTCAACTGGGAGGGCATCACCCAGAAGATCATCATCCCGGCGCTGCTCGCCCCGGTGATCGCTCTGCTCGTCGCGGCGCTCGGCACCTGGCTGATCTACGCGATCACCGCCAAGATCGCCGACAGCAAGAAGGAAGGCGGGTTCCGCACCGGACAGATCGCGACCGCCTCGCTCGTCTCCCTGGCCCACGGCACCGGCGACGCGCAGAAGACCATGGGCGTCATCGCCCTGGCGCTCATCGCAACCGGGCACCTCTCGGCCGGCTCGGTCAGCGAGGGCCTGCCGGTCTGGATCGTCTTCTCCTGCGCCATCGCGATCGCCGCGGGCACCTACCTCGGCGGCTGGCGCATCATCCGCACCCTGGGCAAGGGCCTCGTCGAGATCAAGGCCCCGCAGGGCCTGGCCGCCGAAGCATCCTCCGCCGCAATCATTCTCACCTCGAGCGCGGCCGGCATGGCGCTCTCGACCACCCACGTCGCCACCGGCTCGATCCTCGGATCGGGTGTCGGCAAGCCCGGCGCCGCAGTGCGCTGGGGTGTCGCGGGCCGCATGGTCGTCGCCTGGGTCACCACGCTTCCGCTCGCGGGCCTGGTCGGTGCCGGCTGCTTCTACATCGCGAACCTGATCGGCGGCGCCCCCGGCGCGATCGTCATCTTCGTGATCCTGGTGGCGCTGTCGGGCTACATGTACTGGCGCGCACAGCAGCAGAAGGTCGACCACAACAACGTCAACGCCGAGTGGGACGAGACGTCCAACACGGTCATCCCCGCCGATGTCGCCGCGGAGAGCCCGGCCACCGTCGGCACCCGCTGAGCACCCCCAGATTCAGAACCGAGGAAACGTAGAAGATGGAAACCTTCGAAGCCATTCTCAAGGTGCTGGTCATCGGACTGGTGCTGGGAGCCGGACTCCCCGCGGTGTTCGCGATCGGCCTGCGCCTCTACGCAGCCGGCAGCGGCGGCGTCGGTGACGACGGCACGACCACCGCACCGAACCCGGCCCTCAAGGCTGCGGGCGCGTTCCTGTTCCTGATCATCGCCGCCGTGATCGTCGTCGGGATCCTCTGGATCACCCGCACCACGATCAACTACCACTTCGGTGTGAACCTCTTCCCGTTCGCACCGGTGAAGTGAGCTGACGATGGCCGACACCAAGACATTCGACGCGATCCTCGACTGGGTCCGCGCGGGCTACCCCGAGGGCGTGCCCCCGAAGGACTACTTCCCGCTGTTGGCGCTGCTCAAGCGCTCGCTCGACGAGGAGCAGGTCACCCGGGCCATCCTCACCGTCTTCAAGGAGCACGGCACCGACAACCCGGTCACCGAGGACCAGATCCGCAGCGCGATCGCCAAGGTCATCGAGCTGGAGCCGAATCCCGAAGAGATCAACCAGGTCGCGTCCCGGCTCGCATCGGTCGGTTGGCCGCTGTCGGCCCCGGCGAACTGAGACCGCTCCGGCGATCACCCTCGGGTGACTGAGCACGCAGTACTCCCACCGGCGCAGATGTGCCAAAATCGACCGTACGGCGTGCAGCATCGCGCGCCGACACCGTTCGCCAGTCCACGCACGCAGGGGAGGCAGCATGGACCGCCCACAACTCATGCGCTCGATCATGAACTGGTTGCGTGCCGGCTACCCCAACGGCGTCCCGACCAACGACTACGTCCCCCTCATGGCGCTGCTGCGCCGTCAGCTCACCGACGACGAGGTCCACGAGATCTCCGACGCGCTGATCGCCGATGCCGCCGAGCAGGGCGATCCAGAACCCATCTCCCGCGTCGACGTCGGTGTGCTGATCACCAAGGTGACCGAGGAACTGCCGTCCGAAGCTGACATCGCCCGCGTGCGGGCCATCCTCGAGGACGCGGGTTGGACCTTCGAGGCCGGTCAGCGCGGCGGGACGTCTGACGCGTCCTGAGAGCACTCACTCCCCTCCCCCTGCGGGCCGGTCCTGCGGTCCTCGACGCCACCGAGCAGCTGGCCGGCATCCTCGACGGTCGCGTGGCTGCGCTCCCCGTTCCCGCCGCAGACCCGGCGGAGACCGATCGACTCTCCACTGCCCTCGGCGCCGGCGCAGCGATCGACAACGCGGTGTCGCTGGTTGTCGCGACATCGGGCACCACCGGTGTTCCCAAGGGCGCGATGCACACCCCCGCCACCCTGGCCGCGTCGGCGCAGGCAACCGAGGCCCGTCTCGGCGGACCGGGCGGCTGGCTGCTCGCGTTGCCACCGCACCACATCGCCGGACTGCAGGTGTTGTTGCGCAGCCTGCGTGCCGGGTACACGCCGGTGGTCATCGATGTCTCTCACGGATTCGACCCCGCGGACCTGATCGCCAGCATCAACGCGATGACGAGCCCGCGGCGCTACACCTCGCTGGTACCGACGCAGCTGATCAAGACCCTCGACGACCCCTCGGCCACCGCGGCGCTCCGCGAGGTCGATGCAGTGCTGGTTGGCGGTGCTGCGACGCCAGTTCTGCTGCAGCAGCGCGCCGTCGACGCCGGCATACCCATCGTGCGGACCTACGGGATGAGCGAGACCTGCGGTGGGTGCGTGTATGACGGGGTCCCGCTCGACGGGGTACGCATCCGACTCGACGATCCGAGCCCCGAAGGCATCGGACGAGTTGTGCTTGCCGGCCCGGTGGTGGCGAGCGGCTACCGCAACCGGCCCGAGCATCCAGCCTTTGCGACGCCTGGTGAATACCGCACCGA
>NZ_JAEMTF010000124.1 GCF_016462415.1 Williamsia sp.
GGTGACGATTGCACGCTTGCCGTCCAGCTGCAGGTCCATGTCTCTCCCGTCAGTCACATCCGATGGTGGTCCGATCGACACTACGTACGCCCGTTGGGCCGTCACACTGTGAAGTTGTCAAACAGCTGATGCGGTCCCGCGGGGCGGGTGCATGTTTTCGGGTGGTTTGTGGTGTGGTCTTGGCTGGTCAGGCGGCTATGGGGTCGTCGAGTCGGAGGGTTCGTCGGTTGTAGCTCGGCAGCGGTCGTCGTTGCGGATCGACTGTGGAAGGTGGGATGAGCCAGGGGTGGCGGTCGCGGCCCATGACGATGTCCCAGCCGTCGTGGTGGACGGCGGTGTGACACGACCGGCAGAGCAGGCAGCCGTTGTCGACGGTGGTGGGTCCGCCGTCAGCGTGGTGGATGATGTGGTGGACGTCGCACCAGGAGGCGGGTGCCCCGCATTTGATGCAGCAGCGGTCGCGGAGCAAGACGACTGTGCGGGCGGCGCCAGTGAACAAACGCGGCTCGGGCGCGGCAACGGAGACCGGTGCGCCGTTGAGGTCGAGTCCGATGCCGGCCAACCGTGCGTCACACGACAGCAGTTTCGCGGACAGTTCGGTGATGGGTCCCATCCAGGACAGCCATGCCGGGCCCACGCTGCCGACGGAGGCAGTGGTGTCGATCTCGACGGGGATGGTCACCATGATCTCGGTGCGCGGTGGCCCGGACAACGCATCCGGTGCCAGTCCGCGAGTACCGGCCTCCAGCAGCTGTGCGAAAGCATCCGCGCGGCGGCGGGTGGCCCTTCGGCGGTCGTCGGTGCCGTCGGGTTCGGGGCGTGGGCGTGATGCGGTGTCGAGGGCGGTGATCAACCGTTCGGCGGTCAGGGCGTCGAGTTCGAAAGCGCCTCGGAGCCGTCCGTCGTCACCGGTGCGCCAATCCAACTCGTTCATGGACGCGTCCTCGGCGGGCGGTACCCGGTCTACATCGGCGCCGGCGTCGGACTTGTCGGCGGTGATCTCGATGGCGACGGCGCGTGCTCGTTCGACGATGTCTGCGGGTGTGGTCCCGGCAACCGCCTGACCGATCAGAGCGCCCTCCAGCTCATCGATTGCGGCCGCGTCGATTGCTTCGCCGGTGCGGTGTACGACGTGGTCGACTCCGCGGGCGACCGCGTCGAGGTGCTCGGCCGATATCGATGCGTCACGACTGTGGCGCGCCAGCCGCGGCAACACCTGCAGTGCCCGCCCGAGGCGGATCAGCCGGGAGGCGACCGCGGGCGCCACCCCGTTCGCACACAGCAACTCCCGCAACGACATACCGGATCGCTTCGCGGTACCCACACGTTCGGCTTGTGCGGTCAACCGCGCCAAGACGTCGTCGGCAACCGCACGCAACGCGACCGCACCGCGGATCGCGGCCACGATCTCGTCGTCGGTGTCGGCGACAACCTCTGCTTTGCAACCGTATTCATCGATCACCGCGTTGGCGACGTCGGTAAGTGTTCCCCCACTCATGCTTCCATCGTACACACGTTCGAACGAGGTGCAACCATTGAATTTAGTGAATGTTGTTGAACGTGACTGTATTTCACTGCCAATGCGCGAAGCGGCGCACCATACACGCGACCCCCGACACCAGAGACGACCTCGCAGGAGTTGTCCACAGGACGTGACTCTCGATCAGTCGAGATGGACCCGCGTCGCGTGCTCAATTCTCGGTGAGCGACGACAGCCGCGGAACGTGTCGCCGCGTCTCGACGAAGAGGTACCCCGGGATGGCCAGGCCCGAAGGCGATGCCGGGCGATGGGTCACCACCACCTGCTGATCACGATGGATCACCCGGGCGGTCAATGCTCCCGCACCCCGGTGCTTCTCGCAGATGCGCAGACGTTCACCGCCGGCGAGTCCACGTCCTCGATCGACCTGCGTTGACCACAACGACATCAACGCGCTGGATCGACCGCCGGTGTCTGCACCGCAGTGAGCACCGATCGTTTGCGGAGGGTGAAGCCGAGCGATTCGTAGAGCCGGATCGCGTCGCGGTTGTCGGCGCGGGCGTGCAGGAACGGGATCTCACCGCGAGCCCGGATACCGTGTCCGACAGCCCGGACGAGACGGGTACTCAGGCCCCGTCGGCGGAACCGCGGATCGGTGCACACGGCGCTGACCTCGGTCCACCCCTGCGGATGCATGCGCTCACCCGCCAGGGCGACCAGTTCGCCGTCGTGCAGGAATCCCAGGTAGGTGCCCATCTCGATCGTGCGTACCCGAAACGGTCCGGGCTCGGTCCGCGCGACGAGGTCGAGCATGGCGGGTACATGATCGCGGGTCAGGACGACGGCCTCGGGATCGGGCGCCACCGCCAACCCCGTCCCCTCGAGCTGCACCGACCCGAACTCACCGAGAACCTGCCAGCCCGGCGGAGGGACGTACGGCCCCCGCAGCGCGACCCGGGTCGACGGGCCGACGAGCGTCGCGAGATCGGCCCAGTCCTGATCATCGAGCTCCGGTGGGTGACCCACGAAGGCGGCGACCTCGTCGTCGTACCGGGCGATGCGACCGGACCATTCGGCGAAGGGGGCGTGCGCCCCACGCAGGGACGACCGGACCGGATCGTCCAACGGGTGGATCGCGAGATCGTCAGCGGTGAATCGCGTCGACACGGCGTCCGTCGTCACCCGATACCCCTGCCGTCCACCGGTTCAGGCTAGGAGTCGCGGCCGACCGGTCACCACGGTTGCGATCAACGTGATTCTCGACCGACGGACCACCAGCCTCACCTCGACGGTCGATCACCGCTGAGAAGGATCAACAGCAACTCGGCGCGGGTGCGGGCGTCGCCGAGGTCGACCCCGAGCAACCCCTCGATACGAGAGATGCGGTGGCGCAACGTGTGCCGGTGGACTCCGACACTCGACGCGGCGGTCTCCCAGTGCCCGTTGGCCTCGAGGTACCCCCGCAGCGTGGCCACCAGGTCCGCTCCGCCGGACTCCCGGACCGCGATGAGCGGACCCAGGCGCACGTCGTGCAGTCCCCGCAGCCCGTCCTGCACGGCGTCGATGGCGAGCACCGAGCCGGTCGTCTCCAGGTCGACCACCTCACCGTCGGACGCACTGCGTGCCGCCTGACGCGCCTGTCCGGCCGACGAGACCAACCCGGAGAGATCGGTGACCGGCCCCAGCCCGGCCCGCATCCGGTTCCCGCCGGCAAGCGCACGTACCACCGCGACGTCGTCATCCCCGCGTATCAGGACCGCCACCTCCCGGTCACGCTGCAGGGCGAAGACCGGACGCCAGCGCGCGGCCAGCTCGGTGGCGACGGTCTGCACCGCCGCCGATGCGACCGCGGCGGAACGGAACTCGTACACCGCGACCCGCACCAGTCCCTCGGCATCGGCGGCGCGTCCGAGCAGTTCGACCGACGTCGGCGGCGCAGTCCCCCGCAAGGCCAGGTCGAAGATCTCCGACTGCAACGCCGCACGATCGGCGGCTACGTTGCCTGCCTCGGCATGCTGCAGTGTGACCAACGACGCGGCGTGCCCGACAAGCACACGGTGGACGTCACCGAGCGGGTCGGTCCCGATGACCGCGAGGTAGCCGATGACCCCGGCGCCGGCGGTGATGCGCTGCACGATGATGGTGTGCTCGGCGGTGATCGTGACCCCCGTCGTCGACATCGGCCCACGGGCGATCAACGCGCGGACGTGGGTCAGCGCGGCGCGGTCCCGGTCCGCGCCGATGCCCGCGGATGCCCGTGACGTCGTCGACACGACCTGCCCGTCGCTGTCGATGAACGCGACGGACCGACCGAGCGCCGCGGACAGTTCGGTGACCAACCCGGGCACACCGCCGGAGATGATGGCCCGCGTCATCGCGGGCTGGCTCCGGGTGGCGCGTGTGAACTGCGCGTAGCGCTCCTCGGCCAGACGATCCAGGAGCATCCGGGCGATGGCGGAGAACGGGATCGGTCGCGGCACCTCGAGCAGCGGCAACCCCAGCCCGTCGGCGATCTCCACGAGGTCGGCGGGCACCGTGTCGTAACCCAGGCCGGTCCCGAATCCGAGTCCCGCGATCCCCACGTCGGCGAGGCTGTGCAGGTAGTCGGCACGGCCGGCCGTGTCCGGTGGCAGCCGCATGCCGGTGGTGAGCAGCAGTTCACCCCCGGAGAGCCACTCTGCGGCGTCGACCAGTTCCGACGTCAGAGCGCAGTCGATCTCCCGATCGAGACCCGCGACGCCGCCGTGACAGCGCAGCGCCAGCGACGACTGGTCGAGCAACCATCCGACCGTGGTTCCCACCGCTCTCACCCCCGCCGACGTGCGTGAACACCGCTCGATCGCTCCATTGCGGATAGTCTGGCACGCGAGTGTGGACAAAGTGTCAGGGTCGGTCGACACGGACCAGCAGAAAGACTGTTCAGCACGTCACACCACCGATGGAAGGCACGCGGCGCAATGACCTCCCCCACCGTCCTGCGGAACTACATCAACGGCGCGTTCGTCGAGTCCGAGTCCACCGAGACCATCGACATCGTCAACCCGGTCGACGAGTCCGTGGTGGCGGCCTCGCCCATCTCGACCGCGTCCGACGTCGACGCCGCGATGGCCGCCGCGACGCAGGCGTTCACGACCTGGGGCAAGACCACACCCAAGACCCGTCAGACCGCGCTGCTCAAGCTGGCCGACGCCATCGAGGCGAACTCGGATCGGATCGTCGCCGCGCAGGCCCGCAACACCGGTCAGCCCGAACAGCAGATCGCCGACGAGGAGGTCACCGTCGGCGCCGATCAGATCCGCTTCTTCGCCGGCGCCGCCCGCCTGCTCGAGGGCAAGGCCGCCGGGCAGTACATGGAGGGGTTCACCTCCTACGTCCGCCGTGAGCCGGTCGGCGTCGTGGGACAGGTGACGCCCTGGAACTACCCGTTGATGATGGCTCTGTGGAAGATCGGGCCGGCGCTGGCGGCCGGCAACACCATCGTCCTCAAGCCCAGCGACACGACCCCGGAGAGCACCCTCGTTCTCGCCGAGATCAGCAAGGGCATCCTGCCGGACGGCGTGCTCAACGTGGTCCTGGGCAACGGCGAGACCGGCGCCGCCGTGGTCAGCCACCCGACTCCGGCCATGGTCGCGATCACCGGATCGGTGCGCGCGGGCATCGCCGTCGCCGTCGCGGCCGCCCAGCAGCTCAAGCGCGCGCATCTCGAACTCGGCGGCAAGGCACCCGCCGTCGTCTTCGCCGACGCCGACCTGGACAAGGCGGTCGAACCCATCGCCGACGCCGCCTTCTTCAACGCAGGTCAGGACTGCACGGCGGTCACGCGGATCCTCGTGCACAGCTCGATCCACGACGCGTTCGTCGAGAAGTTGGTCGCCTACACCGCCTCGGTCGAGGTCCCGCCGCTCAACAACGTCAACCACTTCTCGAAGGTCACGTCGATCCTGGACTCCATCCCACCGCACGCGACGGTCGCCACCGGCGGCAAGCGCAAGGGCGACAAGGGGTTCTTCGTCGAGCCGACCGTCATCACCGGCGTCGCGCAGGACGACAAGCTGGTGCAGGAGGAGACCTTCGGTCCCGTGGTCACCGTGCAGTCCTTCGACGACGAGGCGCAGGCCATCGCGATGGCCAACGACGTCAACTACGGACTGGCCTCCAGTGTCTGGACCACCGACCACGGCACGGCCAACCGCCTTTCGGCCGCACTGGATTTCGGCTGTGTGTGGATCAACTGCCACATCCCGCTGGTGGCCGAGATGCCGCACGGCGGCTTCAAGAACTCCGGCTACGGCAAGGATCTCTCCTCCTACGGCGTGGAGGACTACACCCGCCTCAAGCACGTGATGAGTTCGGACGAGTAACACCCCCATACCCCGCCTGCGCGGTCGTAACCCGGCCGCGCAGGCGTGTTTTCCTCCCCGAGAGAAGTGAGTCGATGTCGCAGACCGCACGCCACCCGCTCGATCCGCTGCACTCCGACGAAATCACCGCGGTGGCACAGCTTCTCGGGGATGCGCACGGCGTCGGAGCCGGCTGGCGGTTCTGCTCGATCGAGATGGCCGAGCCGGGCAAGGCCGAACTCGCCGCGTTCGAGACCACCGGTGACGTACCCGCGCGGCGGGCCCTGGTGACCTGCCTCGACAGCGCCCGCAACGCGACCTACAAGGCCGTGGTGTCGCTGACCGATTCCGCCGTGGAATCGTTCGACCACATCCCGGGTGTGCAGGCCAACTTCACCGTCGACGAGTTCGAGGAGTGCGACCGCGTCCTGCGTGCGCATCCCGACGTCATCGCCGCGCTCGCCCGCCGTGGGATCACCGACCTGGACCTGGTGTTCATGGACACCTGGACCTACGGCGCCGCGGTGATGCCCGAGGAGTACCGCGACCGCCGACTCGGCTGGTCGGACACCTGGCTGCGGTCGGAGCCGGGGGCGAACCCGTACGCACACCCGGTGAGCGGTCTGCACTGCGTCATCGACGTCAACGCGATGGAACTGCTGCGCATCGAGGACAGCTTCGACTCCGCCGACGGCGCCATCGACCCGCCCGAGGTGATGGGTGAGTACGTGCCGTCGCTGATCCCCGAGCGCATCCGGAACGCGTCGCGGCGCGAGCCGCTCAAGCCGTTGGAGATCACCCAGCCCGAGGGACCGTCGTTCACCCTCGACGGCAACCGCCTGGAGTGGCAGAACTGGTCGCTGCGGGTGGGCTTCAACCACCGCGAGGGCATGACCCTGCACACCGTCGGCTACCGCGACGGCGACCGCGTTCGTCCGGTGGCGCACCGGATGTCGTTCGCGGAGATGATGGTTCCCTACCGCGACCACTGCGACGACCACTACCGTCGCACCGCCTTCGACATCGGCGAGTGGGGACTCGGCTTCATGACCACGTCACTGGAGCTGGGGTGTGACTGCCTCGGCGAGATCCGGTATCTCGATGCGACACTGCACAACAGCGCCGGTGAGCCGTACACGATCACCAACGCGATCTGCATCCACGAGGAAGACGACGCGGTGCTGTGGAAGCACGTCGATCACGACGCGGGCGCCGAGGTCCGACGGACGCGACGGCTGACGGTCTCCTGCCACGTCACCGTCGCCAACTACGAGTACCTGGTCTACTGGCGCTTCTATCAGGACGGCAACATCCAGTGCGAGGTGCGCGCCACCGGCATCATGGTGACCACGCCGATCGCCCCCGGCGCCGCCCACCCGCACGGCACGCTCGTCGACGAGCGCACGTACGCGCCCTTCCACCAACACTTCCTGGTGGCCCGTCTCGATCTCGACGTGGACGGCACCGACAACACCGTGGTGATGAGCGAGACCGAGGCCGAGCCGATCGGTCCGGACAACCCCTACGGGCTGTCGCTGGTCCAGCGGAACACCCCGCTGCGCACCGAGTCGGAGGGTCGCCAGGACATGAACTGGGCGTCGCAGCGGGCGTGGAAGGTGGTCAACACCAACACGGTCAACGGTCTCGGCACCCACCCGTCGTACAAGTTGGTGCCGGGCGACGCGATCCCACCCATGTTCGCGCCGGAGTCACCGATCTTCCAACGGGCCACGGTCATCGGGCACACCCTGTGGGTCACGCCCAACAACGCCGAGGAGCGTTGGCCTGCGGGCGAGTTCGTCAACCAGTCGTCGGTCGACACCGGCCTCGGCGAGTGGACGAAGGCCGATCGCTCGATCGACAACACCGACGTCGTGCTCTGGTACGTCTTCGGCGTCCACCACATCACCCGCCCCGAGGACTGGCCTGTCATGCCCGCCGACACGGTCTCGTTCTGGCTCAAGCCCTTCGGGTTCTTCGACCGCAACCCGGCCCTCGACGTCGCCCCGTCGCCGGGCGGACACTGCCACACCTGAACCCGGGGATCGATACGCTGATCCGATGCCACGCCCGAGTACGCCTCTGCTGTCGGTGGACCTGATCGTCGATGCCGCACTGCGCGCCGTGGACGCGAACGGGGATTTCACGATGCCCGGGATCGCGGCAGCTCTCGGCGTCCGGCCGTCATCGTTGTACAACCATGTGGGCGCTCGCTCCGAGATCGTGGAGCTCCTTCGTGATCGCGCGATGTCGGCGGTCCTCGTTCCCGATGAGACGGATGGCGACTGGGCGCACCGGGTGGCGGCGATCGCCCGCTCGTACCGGGATGCCTACGCTGCGCACCCCCGACTCATCCCCCTGTTGACGACCCACACCGTCCGCAGCCGCGCCGCGCTGGCGATGTACGAGACGCTCGCGCGGGCGTTCACCGCTGCCGGATTGCCTCCGCAGCAGGTCCTCGACGCGATCACCGTGCTCGACGCGTTCGTCCTGGGATCGGCGTTGGACCTGTCTGCGCCGGAGGAGGTCTGGGAGGCCGCAGGCGACATGGATCCCGCGTTCGCGCAGGCACTCGACCACCTCGATTCCCCGGACCGCGCGCATCGCGCCTTCGAGGCAGGCCTTGCGGCGCTGCTCGTCGGCTGGGGCGCCTAGGCGTTGGCGTGGGTCGCCGTCTGACGCTCGCCTCAGTTGCCCCCGGGCCGGAGCCCGGAGCGGATCAGGTGGACGGCGATGTCGAAGTCGGGGACCTCTTCGGTGGTGGCGACGAACCAGGGCAGGCGCTTGCCCTGGATGTCGATGGAGCCGAGGCCGCCGTCGACCGTGACGTCTCGGACGGCGGCCCACGGCACGCTCTTCCCCTTGGCCTCGAGTCCGGCGGGGCTGATGACCAGCGGCCCGAAGGTGAGCGGACGTCCCTCGCCCAGCTGCTGCACGAGGGTCGGCTGCCGGGCGTCGAACACCCCGCGCCGGATGGAGTCGCTCCACGTCTGGCCGTCGACGAAGCCGTACAGCTCGCAGACGCGGCCGGTCACCAGGTCGGTGAGATGCATGTGGAACTTGCGGGAGGTGACATAGCCGTTCGTCTGCTTGTGGACGACGAACCGGAACCACATGGTGGTGGAGTCATAGCGCATCGGCGCCACGCTGCCGTCCTGCTCGGTCTTGACCAGGCCGTACTCGAAGAGGTGCAGCGCGGTCCCCTGCACCCGGCCACGGACGTACTCGCGACTGATCGCCTGGTAGCCGAACAGCGCGAGGAACGGCACCGCGACGATGATCGCCACCAGCGAACCGGTGGTGAGGCCGACCACCAACAGCAGTGCAGCGGCCACGGCGATCACCCAGAGCGCCGTCCGCGCGCCGGACGAGGCCAGGTCGGGCCGATAGGCCGCCACCGGTCGACCGAGCTGTCGGTCGGCGGCGGCCGCGGTGACGGTGGACGGTGCGGGTTCGATCGACACGCGCGACACCATACCGTCGGCATCACACGTCAGGGGGTGACGAGCACCTTCAGGGCTTCCCGGTCGGCCATCTGCTGGTAGCCGGTGGGGACGTCGTCGAGGCTCATGGTCACGTCGAAGACCTTGCCGGGCTCGACCTTTCCGTCGAGCACATCGGGCATCAGTTCCTCGATGTAGGCGCGAGCGGGTGCGACACCGCCGGTGAGCGTGATGTTGTTCATGAAGAACTGACTGCCCGCCGTCACCTTGTCGTACTGCGGGACGCCCACGCGGCTCACGGTGCCGCCGGAGCGGACCGCGCCGAGCGCCATGTCCATAGCGGCCTCGTGTCCGACGCATTCGAGCACCTTGTGGGTGCCGTCGCCGCCGGTGAGCTCGCGGACCTTCTCGATGCCCTCGTCGCCGCGTTCGGCGACGACATCGGTCGCGCCGAACTCACGACCGAGGTCGGTACGCGCGGTGTGTCGGCCCATCAGGATGACCTGCTCGGCGCCGAGGCGCGTGGCGGCGAGGACCGCGGACAGTCCGACCGCACCGTCGCCGATCACGGTGACGGTGTCGCCCGCGGAAACGCCGGCGGTGACCGCACAGTGGTGTCCGGTGGAGAACACATCCGACAGCGTGAGCAGCGACGGGAGAAGTGCGGAGTCCTCCGCGACGGGAAGCTTCACCAGGGTGCCCTGGGCCTGCGGGACGCGCACCGCCTCGCCCTGACCGCCGTCGACGCCGTCCATGCCCCAGCCGCCACCGTGGCGGCACGAGGTCTGCAACCCCTCTGCGCAGAAGTCGCAGGTGTTGTCGGCCCACACGAACGGGGCGACGACGAGGTCGCCGCGCTTGAGCCCGCTCACCTCCGAGCCCACGTCCTCGATGATGCCGAGGAACTCGTGTCCGATTCGAGCGCCCTTGTCCGACGGCTTCTTCGAGCCGTACGGCCACAGGTCGCTGCCGCAGATACACGAGCGGACGACACGGACCACCGCGTCGGTCGGGTCCTTGAGCTCCGGGTCGGGGACGTTCTCGATCCGGATGTCGCCCTTGCCGTAGATCAGCGTTGCCTTCATGTGTGTTCTCCTAGAACGTCATCGGCCGCGCGTTGTACGGCCTCGGAGACCACATTACGGATGCGGGTGCGTGCATACGTGCGAGCGGCCACACCGCCCGGTCAACTGGGGTCGCTGCCGGTGATCGCCGACGCCCACACCGCCGTGGCCGCGGCCAGAAGAGAGGCCGCGAGGAAATCACCGATGCCGCCGCCGGAGGCGAGAACCCACAGCACGCCGATCACCGGACCGGCCACTGCCGCGGGCGAGTCCATGACGACCCGACGGCGCAGCGACCCGAACCGAGCCGCTCGCACTCGCACATCGGCGTCGTTGAGGCGTGGGGCGTCGAACGGGGTGCCCGGAGGTTGCTTGCGCGTCACCCGTCCGGCGGACACCGCGACGACACCCGGCTCGACGACGAACGCCGTCCGTCCGACGCGGGGCGTGGTCATCGTGGCTGCGGCATCCGGCGCGATCGCGAGCAGGCCGGTGTGGAAGTAGACCGGCCACCATTCCCGTCGACCGTTCCTGTCGGTCTCCAGGTATCCGCGTGAGCGCATCCGGTGTTCGAAACGAACACGTCGCACGGACACCGACTCACCGGCATCCGGGCGAGCACGCCGTCCGAGAAGCCATGCCGGCCCCAGCTTCCAGGCAGAGACGGCCACGACGATGAGCGCCACGAGCACACTCAGTTCGGGAACGACCGGAAACGCCAGTGCCGCGACAACCACCGTGGTCGCCGCGACACCGGCGGGATAACCCCGACCAGCCTTTATCTCAGCCCCTACTCACTTCAGGAACCCGACCTTCGACATGTCCTGGTCCCCGAACGCCGGAGCACCGAAGTTCGCGAGGTTCTTCTTCGTCGCATAGGTCGACGGGCGCTGGAACAGGGTGAGGCTGTGCCCCTCGGCCCACACCTGCTTGTCGAGTTCGTTGTAGTCGGCGAGCCGCTTGGCATCATCGGTCTCGGTGAGGGCGGTGTCGGCGAGGGCATTGATCTGCGGCGACCCGATCTGCCCGTAGTTCTGGAGGGTGATTCCCGGTGTCAGCCGATAGATGCCGTCGCTGCTGGACGTGAACGGGGTTCCCTCCCAGGTGAAATGGGTGACGTCGAACGCGCCCACGAGCACATACTTGTTGAAGAAGTCGTCGCTGGGAACTGTGTCGATGATCAGGTTCACACCGACCGCCTTCAGGTTCTGCTGCATGATCTGAGCCTCTTGCGATGCGTTCGCTGTACCCGAGGGAATGACATCGTGCAGATCCAACTGCTTGCCGTCCTTCTTGCGGAACGCACCCGACATCGTCCACCCCGCGGCGTCGAGTTCCTTTTTCGCCTCATCCGGGTTGAACGTGATGTCGCCGTTGTTCGCTTGATAACCCTTCTGCCCGTTCACGAAGACGTGGCTGTCCAAAACGGCCGGCTTGGAGGTGATCTGTCCCAGCTGGGCCTGCGCCAGGTAGGTGCGATCGATCGCCTTCATCAGTGCCAAGCGGACTGCCTTGTCGGCTGTGATGCGACCTGAGGCGCCGTTGAAATCGAGGTGCCGGTATTGGTAACCGAGGCTCTGCCGCAGGTCGACGCTCGGGATCCCCTTCGCGACCTTGAACGAGTCGGCGTCGCTACCCAGTTCCATCTGATCGATCTCACCGCTCTGCAGGGCACCGATGGCCGCGGATTGATCGAGCGGGATGTAGTTGATCGTGTCGAGCACCGACTTGTTCTCGCCCCACCAGTCGGGATTGCGCTCGACCACAACGCGTTTGCCTCCGGCCGCGATGTTCTTGATCCGGAACGGGCCCGCAGTGGCGGGGAACGTTGTCAGCGCGGCTTTGTTGAAGTGGTCAGCCGTATCGACGTTCTCGCGAGGGAGCAGGGGCGAGAAAACGCCTCGCCAGTCGCCGAACTTCTTCGAGAACGTGACGACTGCTTGCTGGTCGCTGGTACCTCGCACGACCGACTCGATCCGGTCGTATCCGGCGGTCGACGACGCCTCGTACGCGGTGTCCTTGCCGTTCTGCGCGGTCCAGTTCGCGACGAGATCGCGATAGTCGAACGCGCGGCCGGTACTCCACTTGGCCTTCGGGTTGATGTCGTAGGTGATGGTCTGTTTGCCGTTCACCTCGGACTCGACGATGT